>JBAVXU010000082.1:0-5226 GCA_049698415.1 Mycobacteriales bacterium | reverse complement strand
CGTCCATGTAGCTCCGCGTAGCTGACGGCTGTCTCGTCCGGGAGGAACGTGACGGCCACGTCGTCGCCGCATTCGAACGCCCGCCGCTCGAGCAGGTCGTGGAACGTGGTCGCGGACATGATCGTGGTCTCGCACTGTGTCCAGCGCGGCAAGGTCGAGGTCATGGCTTCCTCACCAGCTTCGTTCGCGCCAGTTTCAGTGCGTGGATAACCTGCGTGGCTGCCAGCGCCGAGGCCTCGCTGACGCGCAGGCTGGTCCCGGTCTCGCCACCGAACCTGCCGCAGACGTACTTGTGTGCTTCATACGTCGATTCCAGCGCGCGGATGAACTCTGCGTGCTGCTCGGCCACCCTCGGCGACATGGAGCCGAGGTCGTTGCGTACCCGCCCGAAGAGCCGGACGAGGTAGTGGTGGTCAGGTGAATGCAGGCCGGTGAAGCCCGCGCTGACGTGCGGCGGTTCCATCGATGGGCGTACAGCTACGTGATACTGGCCAGGCCCGAACTCCGAGGCGAACACGAACGCCGCCGACGAAGCTCGTAGCAGCTTTCGCGCCAGGCGAAGGGCGTGCACGGAGGCGTCGTCATCACCCTTGTTCAAGGCGTCGCGCAGTGTTTGCAACGCCACGATGAGTGCCTGCGTGAGAGCGAAGAAGAGGTGGTGGCCGACCCGCCACCTGCGGTGCGGGTCGAGGGTTCCTCGGAGCACCGTGGGCACACTCACCGGTGGCCGTTCGGCATCGAGGTCGACTCCCACGAGCTCGGCCAGCATCGCTCGTAGCCCCTCGCACAGGTCGGTCCACTCCCGCCAGCTCAGCCGGGTGCCGCAGGCGCCGGCCTCCTCCAGCAGCGACCGGTACGCGAGCAGCAGCCCGTGCGCGAGCACGCCTTCGTACGGCTGGTCCACCCTGATGACGTCGAAGTAGGCGTCGTACTCACGGAACCTGCTGTCGTACTTGTAGGCCACATCCCCTTTGTCATCCACCTGCCGGCACCGTGCGAAGCCCATCCCTGTCGCGGTGGCGGGCAGCATCCGCAGTTGCTCGAGTGCATCTGAGGAGGCACCGCCGACGACGTCGAGTGCCAGCCGTCGGTGGGCCGACCCGGGTGCTGCCATCGCCAACTCGTCTCGGCTGCGCGGCAGCAGCGGTGGCTGAAGCAGGACAAGGCTCATCGTCTGCGCCGTATCCGTCAGGCGCTGACTTGCTCGGACTCGATCATCCTGGCGCGCTGCTCTTCCGGGTCAGGGAAGAAGCCGACGTCGACGAGGTACTGGAAGCACTTGTGCGCCAGTTCCTCGGTCATGCGCGGGCAGGTGATCCCGCTGCCGGCCAAGGCGTCCAGGGTGTTGCGACACTCGCTGGTGAAGTCGATGCTCGCCACGACCTCCGGGTGGAACGCTGCCGGTGGCTTGCGGCCCTTCTCGTCGAGGAACAGCGGCATCAAGGGGAACAGCGGGTTGCTCGGGCTCAGCGTCACGAGGAATTGGATCGCCGTCTCGACCGGAACGGTTTCGAGGATGTAACCGAAGGACCGGATCCAGTTGAAGACATCCTCCACCGGGGCCGGCTCGAGGTTCCACAGGTGGAAGTTGTGGCCCAACGATTCCGGCTGCAGCGAGATGTGAGCGATCGCCTTGGACGCGAAGTCGATGGGTATGGCATCGAACATGAAGTTCGCCTCGGGCACCACCCCGAACTCCAGCAGGCCTTTGATCTCGACCAACAGGTAGTCGTTGTCCTGTGTCGCACCGGTGTCGGTGTGACTGATCATCATTCCGGGCCGGTAGATGCAGCAGGGCACGCCCATGTCTCGCGCCTTGCGTACGACGTGGTCGGCGACCCACTTGCTGCGGGCATACCCCTCCGGCACGTCCAGCGGGACGAGCGGCTCGTCTTCGAGGTAGGGCCGGGGGATGTCGGTCTGGAGGAACACGTCGATCGTGGAGATGTAGTGCACAGCCTTGAGCACAGAGGTCGCGGCTAGGCGCAGGATTTCGGCGGTGCCGTCGACATTGGGCGCCTTGAGCACGGTATAGGGGTAGAGGAAATTGACCAGTGCGCCGCTGTGATAGATCGAGTCGACAGACCGTGCGAGCTCAGCCCATTGCTGCTCCGCGAGCCCCAGACCGGGCTCGGCCAGATCGCCGCAAACGACGTGGATCCGGTCGATCAGCGTCTCATCCCAGATGAGGTACGTCTCCATCGTCTTGCGGACCCGCTCGAACCCGGCTGCTTCGTCGGCGGCGCGTACCAGGCAGTAGAGCTCCGCGTCGGTTCGGTCGGCGAGCTCGCGGACCAGGAAGGCACCGAGGTAGCCGGTGGCACCGGTCACGAGCACCCGGCGCGGCGTCATCCAGTTGCCGTGCCGCAGAGCCTCGACCGACAGCGGGGCGAGCTCAGCCTCATCCTCGAGTCGCTCCATCGTCCACTCCATCGACCCGATCGAGCTTTGCCGCCGCGCTGCCTCGATGATCTGCGCGATCCCGGCGACGCTCGGAAGCTGGAACAGCGGGTGGATCGGCACACTCACCTGGAACCGGCTCCAGATCGCGAGTCCGAGCCGGGCGATGTGCAGCGACGTCCCGCCGAGTTCGAACAGGTCGTCATTGACGCCGATGTGCGGCATCGCCATCACTTCGGCCACCATCTCGCTGACCTCGGTCTCGAGCTGAGTCATCTCCCGCTGATCCGCCTCGGCACTGCCAAGGCCGGTGAGCTCAGGTTGTGGAAGCAGGCTGCGGTCGACCTTGCCCGCCACGTTGCGAGGCATTTCGGCGATGACCACGACCTGGGCCGGCACGAGGTGCGCGGGAAGGCTCGATTCGAGGGCCGTGCGGAGGTCCTCCCCGGTTACATCGTCCGTGGCGGGGGTGACCCACGCCCAGAGAGCGGCAGAGGTGCCGACCCCGTGGACGTCGGCGACAGCCTCGTCGACCCGAGAATCCTCCCGCAGTGCCGCCTCGACCTCGCCCAACTCGATGCGGAAGCCACGAACCTTGACCTGATGGTCGACCCGGCCACAGAACTCCAGCGAACCATCGGGAAGCTCGCGGGCCCGGTCACCGGTGCGATACATCCGCGCCCCTGGCGAGGCTGACCACGGGTCGGGCACGAACCGGTCGGCTGTGAGCGCCGGTCGCTCGTGATAGCCGCGCGCCACCCCGGGCCCACCGATGTACAGCTCGCCGACTTCACCGGCTGCCACCGGCTGGAGGGCGCTGTCGAGCACAGTCGCCGTCGCCCCCGCGATCGCGCGACCGATGGGCACCTGGTTGCCGGCGCCGGGCGCCAGGTCGGCCGTGGTCGCCCACACGGTTGTCTCTGTAGGCCCGTAGTTGTTGACGAGGAGACAGTCGGACAACATCGCGAAGTGCCGCTCGACCAGGTCGCGCGGGCACGCCTCGCCGCCGACGATGACGCAACGCAGGCTGGACAGAGGCGACGCGTCGTCGTTGAGGATCACCGAATACAGCGCCGGAGTGCAGTCGAGGTGAGTCACCCGATGCCTGGCGACCAGGTCCCGCAGGGCCCGTGCATCGCGATGTTCATCCCTCGATGGCACGACCACCTGGCCGCCCGCGCTCAGCGTCCACCAGAGGCCGACCGCGCTGGCGTCGAAGGAGAACGACACCAGCAGTAGGAAACTTGCAGGGAAGGGCCGGCCGGTCTCGAAGTGTGCCAGCGTCGAGTGCACGATCTGGCCATGTGTCACGACAACGCCCTTGGGCTCGCCGGTCGACCCCGACGTGTAGATGATGTAGGCGGCCGCGTCGGGGGACAGTGTGAGGGCCGGGCGTGTCGGTGGCTCTGAGACCAGGGCATCGCGGTCGCATTGCACGACCGCCCATTCTCCGGCGGGCACGGCGGCGAGCAGGCTCGCCGGGCAGACCACGACCGAGGCGGCGCTGTCGGTCATGACGTAGCGGAATCGCTGCGCCGGGTAGGCCGGGTCGACCGGCACGTAGCCGGCTCCCGCTTTGAGCACCCCCAGTATCGCTACCGCAGTCTCGATCCGCCGTTCGGCGAGCACAGCGACCTTGGATTCGGGGCCGACACCTGCTGCCAGCAACCGGTGCGCCACCTGGTTTGCCCAGGCATCCAGCTCGGCGTACGTCAGGTCGGTGTCATCGCCGCTGAGCGCCACAGCAGTCGGATCGGCGTCCACTCGCTGCTCGAAAAGCTCGTGCAGCAGGGCGGGGTGCTCGTCGTCTATCGCCATCGGGTCAGCTCCTGTCGGTTCGGTGGCCCGTCCATGTGTCTGGCGCAGCCGCAGGGGGCAACGCTCATGGAGGCGGGACGAGTCGTCTGCGATGAAGTACTGCCGCCACTCGTGGTTGGACGGATCCCCGTAGTCGCCCATGTCGGGGTGTGCCTCGATGGCGTCCCAGACCGCGAGGCGGTCGCGAATCAGCTGGCGGGCACGGGTTCCGGCCGGCGTCCCACCCTCGAACCCGCGGAAGACGTTGCGCGGCTGGAACAGCAACACCATGCCGTCGCCGAGGTTGCGACTGGTACGAAGCGCGTGGGTGGGACTGCCGGCGAACACGAACATCGGGACACCGGCGAAGACGAACTCGAAAGACGGGTCGTCGGGGTCAGCCGAGACGTCGGAGTTCCACGGCGTTCCGTCGACGTCGTGCAGGGCCTGGAGGACGGACCAGAAGCGCTCCGCGTACCACGCGTGGGTCCGGAGGGTTGCTTCCGGCCGGCGGAATGCGGCAAGCGCCATCCGGCGTTGCGGCTGGCTCTGCGAGACCGCGAGGAACATCCGCAATGCGTCGGCCAGTTCGCCGGTCGACTCGTCGTCGAAGAATGTCGCGTACAACTCGTTCTGTCGTAAGGCGATACGCCCGAAGTGGCATGGATACGCACTGTCGCTCACCATGCGACGGAACGGTTCGAGTACGGCAGCCGACCATTCGGGCGCCTGCGTTCCCGCAAGCAGTGTCGGAATGCCCTTGCGATCCATCGTGCGCCCCGCTCGTCTCCGCCGCGGGCTCAGCCGTGCCGCGCCAGCAACTCGCGGGTTATCACGGGCTGGTGATAGACGCACTCGCCGCTTTGCACGACCGAGCCGTGCAGTCTGTGCTTCGGGATGAAGGTCATGTCTCCCGGCCGGTAGGTGTGCTTGACGCCGAAGCAATTCCAGAACTCCATCTCGCCGGTCTCGATGACGAGCAGCCGGTCGTCGTCGTGCACGTGGGTCGTGGAGCACTCCTCCCAGGAC
>JBAVXU010000081.1:0-5441 GCA_049698415.1 Mycobacteriales bacterium | reverse complement strand
GTCGACCGCAGCCGGATCCGCGAAGCCCGTCAACTGGTCACCACCGAGGTGTCGGCCCGGGCGAACGTCGCGACGATCTGCTCCCAGGCCGCGTCGTCATCGACTGGTGAGCTCGCCGTCGGGGGCTTGGCGGCGTGCCCGGCCTCCTCGACCTCGCTGGTGACAAGTTGACGGGCTTCGCGGATCCGGCTGCGGTCGACCCAGAGTCGATCGGTGGGCTGGCCGGGGAGCGAGACGGCCCGGGTGAACGAGTCGTGGTCGACGGTGGGCTGCAAATAGGCCGCGATGCCGTTCACGAACAGGACGTCGAGCAGGTGCTCGCCGACCCGCGGGTCGACGTCGCCGACGGAGAGGAAGGAGACGGCGCCGAGGCCGTTGTTGCGCCGGCCGGGCAGCCGGGACTCCGATTCGCCGCCCATCCGTCAGCTCACCCCGGCATGCGCTCGCACGAAGTCCACGCTGCCGGCGAAGATGGTCGGCGCGTCGTTGTCGAGCGTTGCCACGTGGTAGCTGTCCTCGAGGACGACCTCGTGCACCTCCGTCGCCGACGCGCCATCGATCAGCAGCCGACCGGAGAGCGGTTCGACCACGTGGTCGGTGCGGCTGCGGTACAGGAGTATCGGCTGGGTGAGCTTGCCCAGGTCTGCGCTGGTCAGCTTCCACAGCTGAGCGAGGGAGTACGCCGCGCGCAACGGCGACCGCTCGTAGGCCTGCTCGGTGACACCGGGCTTCTTGATGTCGCTGCCGACCCCCGGGATCGACGGGACCAGCTTAGATACCAGGGCCAGCAGTTTGGCGTCCTTGCGTTCGGTTGCCAGGGAGGGGTTCACCAGCACCAGCCCGGCCACCTGCGAGCCGCGCTGCTCGGCCAGCCGCAGGCACAGGGTGCCGCCCATCGACAGGCCCATCAAGAATACTGTCGGCACCTGCGCGCGCATGGCATCGAAGGCCCGCTCGAGCTCTGCGTACCAGTCCTCCCAGCGGGTGGCATTCATGTCCTGCCATCGGGTCCCATGCCCGGGCAGGAGGGGGGCGCGTACCGCAATGCCGGCTCCGGCCAGGTGCTCGCCCCACGGCCGCAGGCTCGACGGGGTACCGGTGAAACCATGGCACAGCACTACCCCGACACTCTCGGTAGCGGCATCGGGGTCGGAGCCGTCCAACACGAACGGCTCAGCGCCGGGCAAGAGCGGCACTACTGGTCACCTCCGGGCGCTGATCTGTCGTCATGGTGACACGTCCGTCGCCGTTGTACGAGATTGGCTCGGTCCGTAGGGTGATTCGCACAGGTGTCGAGAGGAGCTGCCGGTGTTCTACTGGTTCCTCAAGCGCGTTGCCCTCGGCCCCGTCCTGAAGCTGCTTTTCTGGCCCAGGGTCGAGGGCCTGCACCATATTCCCGCCGACGGTGCCGCGATCCTCGCGAGCAATCACCTCTCGTTCTGCGATTCGGTCTTCCTCCCGCTCGCCGTCCCTCGCCGGGTCACCTTCCTGGCCAAATCGGAGTACTTCACCGGGCGCGGCCTCAAGGGGACGCTGGTGCGCTGGTTCATGAGCGGCATCGGCCAGCTGCCGATCAACCGCTCGGATGCCTCCGCCGCCCGGGCCGCCCTGAAGACCGGCAAGGGGGTGCTGGCCGAGGGGCATCTGCTCGGCATCTACCCGGAAGGCACCCGCTCACCTGATGGGCGGCTCTACCGCGGCAAGACCGGGGTCGCCCGGATGGCCCTCGAGGCCGGCGTGCCCGTCATCCCGTGCGCGATGATCGACACCGACCGGGTGCAGCCGATCGGCAAGAAGCTGCCTCGCCTGCACCGGCCGACGGTCCGGATCGGCAAACCGCTGGACTTCTCCCGCTACGAAGGCATGTCTGGCGACCGCTTCATCGAACGATCGATGACCGACGAGATCATGTACGAATTGATGGAGCTCAGCGGCCAGGAGTACGTCGACGTGTATGCCGCCAAGGTCAAAGCGGAGGCCGAGAAGCGGCAAACCCGGCCACCTGCGACGCCACCCAAGGAGACCGCCGCAGCCTGAGCGGCCTGCTTCGTGTCCACACCCGCGTCTGCGGCTGGTCGCCCTGCGCGGCTAGTCGTCCGGCACCCAATCCCGGGATCGGTCAACGGCCAGGCGCCACCTGTCGTGGCGGCCGTCCTCGCGCGCTCCGTCCTGTGGCGTGAAGCGCCTGTCCAGTTGCCAGGTCTGGGCAAGCTCGTCGGTCGACGACCAGACGCCGGTGCCCAACCCGGCCAGGAAGGCTGCCCCGAGCGCCGTGGTCTCGGTGATCTGCGGTCGCCGCACCGGCACGGCGAGTTGGTCGGCCTGCAGTTGGCAGAGCAGGTCGTTGCCGCTGGCCCCGCCGTCGACCGACAACTCGGCGACCTCGATTTGTGCGTCGGCGGTCATGACGTCGACAACATCGCGCACCTCGAACGCGATCGCCTCCAGCGTGGCCCGGGCCAGATGCGCGCGGGTCGTGCCGCGCGTGATGCCGAGGATCGTGCCGCGGGCCCGAGGATCCCAGTCCGGCGCTCCGAGCCCGGTCAGGGCGGGTACGAACACGACTCCGCCGGAGTCGTCGACGGTGCGCGCCAGCCCCTCGACCTCGGGCGCCCGGTCGATGATGCCGAGCCCGTCACGCAGCCATTGCACGGCCGCACCCGTCACGAAGATGGCGCCCTCGAGGGCGTAGGTCAACTCGCCGCCGATGTCCCACGCGACGGTGGTGAGCAGACCGTGGGAGGAGCGCACGGGTGTGCCCCCGGTGTTGACCAGGACGAACGACCCGGTGCCGTACGTGCACTTGGACTGACCGTCCGCGAAACAGGCTTGGCCGAACAGTGCCGCCTGCTGGTCACCGGCCAGTCCGGCGACCGGCAGCGAGAGATTGAGGAACGCGTCCCTGTCGGTGGTGCCGACCTCGCCGGAGTTCGGGACCAGGTCGGGGAGCGCGGCCATCGGTACGCCGAACACGTCGCACATCTCTTCTGACCAGCCACCGCCGAAGGTGTCGTAGAGCAGGGTGCGACTGGCATTCGACGGATCGGTGACGTGCTGCGCGCCGCCGGTCAACCGTGCGATGAGGTAGGAGTCGACGGTGCCGATCGCCGTGCTGCCGTCGGTGACGCCGGTCCATGCGGACGGGTCGTGTTCGGCCAGCCACATCAGCTTGGTGCCGGTGAAGTAGGGGTCTAGTCGCAGCCCGGTGACGGCGGTGACCCGGTCCTCGTGCCCTTGCTCGCGGAGCGTCGTGCACAGCGCCGATGTGCGCCGGTCCTGCCAGACCAGGGCGCGGCGGGGTGCGGCCAGCGTTTTGCGGTCCCACAGCACCGCGGTCTCCCGCTGATTGGTGACACCCACGCATGTTGGTGGTGTGCCTGTCCCCTTGAGTGCCTGGCGACAGGCGGAGAGTACGGCCTGCCAGATCTGCTCCGGTTCGTGCTCGACCCAGCCGGGCCGGGGGAAGTGCTGCTGGAACTCCTCGTACCCGCGCGCCTGGATCGATCCGCTCTCGGCGATGACAAGGGCGGTGACCCCGGTGGTGCCGGCATCGATCGCGAGCACGCTCATCTGCCGGCCGCCGCCCCGCGCAGCTTGTCGAGCACCAGCGGGTCGATCGCCCCGGGCACGTCGCGCTCCTCGTAGTTCTCCACGCCCATCCAGGTCTGCAGATCGCGGAAGCCGAGTGCGTCGAGATGGCGCTGCACCTCGTCGGCGAGTGCGCCCGTCATCGGAAGCGCTGCGGCCGGATCGGGCTTGCCGAAGTACAACTCGTGCAGGGAGAGCAACCGTTTGAGTTCGGCGACGGGTGCCGGGTGGTCGTCGACGCGGAGGTCGACGAGCACGTCGCTACCGCCGCCGTAGCCCCCTCCGGGTGCCACCACGAAGAGTGCGGCGCTCTGCCGACCACGCCGGTCACCGCCCGCGGCGTCGCCGGCAGAGAGCGATTCGAGCAGTCTGACCGACAGCGCGGCGGCGGCATCGCCGGCGAGCCAGGCGCGCTCCAACTCGTCGACGACCTCTGGTCCGGTGAGGATGTTGCCCTGGCAGGCGTAGCCGTCCCCGGTCCGCCCGCCCGCCCAGGCGTTGCACTCGGCGCCGCTGAAGGTGGCGCCGTCGCCGGTCGCGGACACGACGCCGAGTTGGCGGGTCTCACGGCCCGGGTCGGCCGCGGTCAGCCCGGCAACCGTGCTGGCAGCGGACGCGCCGTGCCGTAGCAGGGCAAGGCCCTGCGGACGGTAGGCGAGGTTGGCGTAGGACTGAGTGGCCACGGCACCGACACCGGCCTCGGCAGCAGGTACGGCGCTGCCCACCGCCAGGAACTTGCTGGCAACTGCTACTCCGAAGGACAGCCCGTCCGTCCCGCGCGCCACGATGGAGAACGTCATGGGCGGACGATAGTGCGCGGGTCGCGTAGATCCGAATCAGCAAGCGCTTGGCAACCGGGCTCGAACACCCGTGGCCGGACAGCGATTCCGAAGCTTTCGTGGTACGGCGGAAGCCGGCGACCACGACCGTCGCGATGGGCGGTCGCCAGGACGGCCCGAATCGCATGCCGATCGACGGCTGCATCCGCCAGCCACTCCGGTCGGTCCACCGCAAGAGCCTTGAACGGGCCGTCGGGCCGCCACCGGACCAGCGACGCGGCAACCGGCGGCCGGGCCCGCAATCGCACCCGCACTCGCACGCCGGCCAACTCGAACAGCGTTCCACCGGGCCTTGGTGCCGCGCCCGACTTCATGAGAAGGGCGATGGCGGCGCCGTGGCCGCGCATCGGTGCGACAACGACATCGACGCCGTGGTGTCGCTGCGGCAGGGACGACCACAAGGCGCGAGCGGTCACGCCGGTCACGGCGAGTGCGGGGTGCGCCCACTGCAAGGACATCTGCTCGAACAGACTGCGAACCACGTCAATTTCGACCTGGCCGAGATGGCCGGCGATGCGCTCGGGCAACTGGGCGATCGGCGGGACAGACAGGTTCTGGACCGACGCTTCGAACAACCGCCGGCAGGCACTCTCATCGCCACGAACCCAGGCTCGTGTCGCGTTGTCGTCGGAGTTGATCAGTGCTGCGTATGCGGCGGCTTGTCTGGCGCGCTCGGCCAGCCGCGCCAGCCGGATCTCCGACCGGCGTTCCCGCACGCTGAGCAGGGAGTCCACCAGGGAGTCCGCGGCTTGCCGAGCAGCGGCGTTCTCCATCATCCGCCGGCCGCCCGCCGCGTCGGCACGCCGCGCTGCGGACGCTCGCACCCTGGCGACGCCGGTCGCAGCGCGCCGGGGGGTCGCGCAGCACGGGGCGAGGCGAAGGTCCCAGCGCATGCCGCAGCAGGCGAGAAGGCGCTGCACCAGGCCGACCGGAGGATCGACACGACGTGCCTCGATCCGGGCGATCATCGACTGCGACACCTCCGCACGGCGGGCAAGATCTCGCTGGCTCAGC
>JBAVXU010000080.1:0-12851 GCA_049698415.1 Mycobacteriales bacterium | reverse complement strand
GGCCGATGAGGACGACACCGAGCAGGACCCGATAAACGGCGAAGACCGAGATCGAATGCCCGGACACGAACCGCAGCAGCCAGGCGATCGACACGTAGGCGACCACGAAGGACACCAACGTCGCGATCGCGGTCGGTGCCAGGCCGATGTTGCCGTTGGTCGCGTCCTTGAGTTCGTAAACGCCCGCCGCCACGAGTGCGGGGATGCCCAGGAAGAACGACAGCAGGGTGGCGGCCACCCGGTCCAGGCCACGGAAGAGCCCGGCGCTGATCGTGGCACCGGAGCGGGACACGCCCGGGATCAGGGCGAGGCACTGCACCAGGCCGATGAGGAACGCGTCGGGCACTGTCGTATCGGCTTCGTGGCGGCGGAAGCTCGCCACCCGCTCTGCCAGAACCATCACCACCGACCACACGATCAGCGCCACCGCGACGACCCACAGGCTGCGCAGGTCCTTCTTGATGAAGTCCTTGGCGAGGAATCCCACCACCCCGATCGGCACGGATCCGGCGATGACACCCAGCGCCAGCCGCCAGTCGGTCTCGCGGCGCGCCCCGGCACTGAACAGCCCCCGGACGAACGCCGCGACGAACCGGACGATGTCGCGACGGAAGTACAGGATGGCGGCGAGGATGGCGCCGACCTGGATGACCGCGGTGAAGCCCGTCACGCTCTTGTCGTCGGTCTTCAGCCCGAGCAGGCTCTCGACGATGGTCAGGTGGCCGGTGCTGGATACGGGCAGGAACTCCGTGAGTCCCTCGACGACGCCGAGCACGACGGCTTGAACCGTGTTCATCTAAGCAACTCCTGATCTGTCGAGAGCGTCGGCGGCGGTGCGCAGGGCGGTGGTGCGTTCGGCGAGGGTGGCGGCGAAGGGCACCAGGTTGAGGGTCGTAACGCCGGCCTCGGCGTACGCCCGCATCCCCTCGGCGATGCGTTCGGGCGGGCCGAGCAGGGACGTGGCGTCGACGAACTCCGGGGGCACCGCCGCGGCCGCGGCGGCGTAATCCTTGGCGAGGTAGGCGTCCTGGACCTGGCCGGCGGCCTCCTCGAAGCCCATCCGGCAGGCCAGGGCGTAGTAGAAGTTCTTCTCGCGGCTGCCCATGCCGCCGACGTAGAGCGCGGCATAGCCACGCACCGGCTCGGCCGCGGCGCCGACGTCGTCGGCGACGACCAGGGGCACGGTGGCGACCACATCGAAATCTGCCATCGAGGCGCCGGCCCGCTCGCGACCGGCCCGCAGCGCGGTCAGCATCTCCGGGGCGTACTCCGGAGAGAGGAAAAGTGACAGCCAGCCGTCGGCCACCTCACCGGCCAGCGCGACGTTCTTGGGTCCCATCGCGGCGAGGTAGATCGGGATGTGCTCGCGGGCCGGGTGGACGGTCAGTTTCAGTGCCTTGCCCGGTCCGTCGGGCAGCGGCAGGACGTAGAACTGCCCGTCGTAGCGCAGCCGCTCCCGTTTCAGCGCGAGGCGTACGACGTCGATGTACTCCCGGGTGCGGGCCAGCGGGCGGTCGAACCGTACGCCGTGCCAGCCCTCGGATACCTGAGGGCCGGACACGCCCAGGCCGAGCCGGAAGCGGCCGCCGGAGAGCGTGTCGAGGGTCGCGGCGGTCATCGCGGTCATCGCCGGGGTGCGGGCGGGAATCTGCATGATCGCCGACCCGACGTCGATGTGCTCCGTCTGCGCGGCAACCCAGGCCAGGACGCTCGGCGCGTCACTGCCGTAGGCCTCGGCCGCCCACACGACGGAGAATCCGAGCCTGTCGGCCTCCTGGGCCAGGGCGAGGTTGTCCCTGTCGTTGCCTGCACCCCAATAGCCAAGGTTGAGTCCCAGCCGCATGCCGCCTCCGGTGTCGAGTCGAGCGAAAGGCTATCTGCGGCCCCGACCGCGATAGCGTCCGCGGTCATGGAACAACGTGCAGTGGGCAGCAGCGGCTTGCGGGTCTCCCGGCTCGGACTGGGCACGATGACCTGGGGCCGCGAGACCGACGAGGACGAGGCGGCAGCCCAAATCTCCGCCTTCCGGGACGCCGGAGGGACCCTGGTGGACACCGCATCGGTCTACTGCGACGGTGAGGCCGAAGCCATGATCGGCCGGCTGCTCGACGACGTCATGCCCCGTGACGAGGTGGTCCTGGCGACCAAGGCGGGGATCTCCTTCCGGGCCGGCCAGCGCCTGGTCGACGTGTCCCGCGGCGCGTTGCTCGACAGCCTCGACGCATCACTGGTTCGGCTGTCCGTCGACCACATCGACCTCTGGCAGGTGCACACGTGGGACGGCGGTGCGCCGATCGAGGAGACCCTCTCGGCGCTCGACGCGGCCGTGTCATCGGGCCGCGCGCGTTACGTCGGGGTGTCGAACTTCAGCGGCTGGCAGACCGCCCGTGCCGCGACCTGGCAGTTGGCCTGGCCCGGTCGGGCCAGGCTGGTGTCGACGCAGATGGAGTACTCCCTGCTCGAACGAGGCATCGAGCGCGAGGTGCTGCCGGCTGCGCTGGACGCCGGCATCGGGCTGTTCCCGTGGTCGCCGTTGGGCGGCGGCGTGCTGACCGGGAAGTACCGCCAAGGCCGCCCCGCCGATTCCCGTGCGGCGGCACAGTCGAAGGAAGGCGCGCACAGCCGCTACTTCGACGAGCGCTCCGCCGGCATCGTCGAAGCGGTCGCCACGGCGGCCGACGGGCTGGGCACCTCTCCCCTCGCGGTCGCCCTGGCGTGGGTACGCGATCGGCCCGGCGTTGCCGCGCCGATCGTCGGTGCGCGTACGGCCGGTCAGCTGATGGGATCCTTGCAAGCCGAGGAGCTCACCTTGCCGGAGTCCATCCGAGCCGCGCTCGATGACGTATCCGCGCCTGAGATCAGCTACCCGGAAAGGCCCGAACCCGGTTAACCACCCGCCGGTGCGGGGATGCCCGGACAGCCGCTGCTCGCCCTGACCCTCTGGAGTGGGATGACTCTGCCGCCACAGGCGACCTCCGTGTCACTCGACGAACTCGGCTGCGCCCGTCTCGACGGCAGCTGGGAGTTCTTCCCCGGTGACCATCAGGTGGCCGATCTCGACGGCCTGGACCCGGAGCCGATCGTCGTTCCCGGCCTCTGGGAGTCCCACGGCCATCTCGAGCTCGACGGCGTCGCGTGGTACCGCCGCCGGTTCAGCGTCGAGGACCCGAGCGGCTGGTGGACGCTGCGCTTCGGTGCGGTCATGGACACCGCACACGTCTATCTCAACGGCGCGCCGCTCGGCAGCCACCGGCATCCGTTCACACCGTTCGAGATGTCCGTCACCGGGTTGCTCCGCGCCGGGGTCAATGTGGTCGACGTACGCGTCTGCGACCCTGCCGTCGACGATCCGCGGCACGTGCGCAGCGCTCACGGGAAGCAGGGCTGGGCCAACCAGGTGTTCCCCAGCCCGCCGAGCCTCTACATGACCTTCGGCGGCATCTGGCAGCCGGTGACCCTGCGCAAGCACGGGCGGGTGGTGGCGGGTGCGGCGTTCCTCTCCGGTGATCCGGATGACCTGACCGGCACCGTCGAGATCACGAACCTGTCGACCGCGGTGACCGAGGCCGTGGTGTCCCTGCGCACCCTGGGGCTCGTCGCGACCGAACGGCTGCGCCTGGGACCGGGTCAGACCCGGACGGTGAACTGGCGGCTGGGGGCGACGACGGCCGCCCGGTGGTCGCCGGAGTCGCCGACGCTGCACGACGCACTGGTCGACGTGGAGGTGGAGGGGACGCTGACCGACCGTCACCGGCTGCGATTCGGTCTGCGTACGCTGCGCATGGAGCACACCCGGATGCTGATCAACGGCGTTCCGTACCGCATGAAGAGTGCGCTGGTGCAAGGGTTCCGCGCCGAGGAGCTCTACGCCGAGGGCAGCCGCGAGGCCATCATCGCCGAGGTACGCGCCGCGCAGCAGATGGGATTCACCATGCTGCGTCTGCACATCAAGGGGTTCGACCCCAGCTACCTCGACGTCTGCGACGAGCTGGGCATGCTGGTCCACAGCGATCTGCCGATCGCCGAGCCGATCGCGCATGACGAACTCGGTGACGGCACCGCACTGAGCGCCGACTGTGCCGATGCGGTCACCGAGCAGGTGCGGCGGGACCGTAACCACCCGTGCATCGTCCTGTGGTCGGCGATGAACGAGCTCGGTCTGGAAGGCCATCGGGTGCGCGAAGGCGAGCAGTACGAACAGTTCGCCCGGACGATCTACTCCGCGATCGTCGCCGCCGACCCGACCCGTCCGGTCATCGAGAACGACTGGATCGACCCAGACCCGCAGCGGGTCTTCTGCTCGCCGATCCTCACCGCGCATTGGTACGGCCGCCTGCACGCCGACTATCTCGCCGAGCTCGAACGCAAGGCCGCCGCCGCCTCGGCGCTCGGCCGTCCGTTCTTCGTCACCGAACTCGGTGACTGGGGGCTGCCCGAGATGCCGCTGCTGGACGCGCCGCCGTTCTGGGATGCCCGCGCCACCTATGCCAACGGGCTGGTCGCGACCCGTTGGCCGGGCACACTGAGTGAGTTCGTACGCGGGACCCAGCGCTACCAAGGCCTGTCCGACCGACTGCAGATCGAGGTCCTGCGCCGCTACGACCACATCGGGGGCTACTGCCTCACCGAGCTGACCGACGTGCCGCAGGAGTTCAACGGCCTGCTCGACCTGCACCGCGAGCCCAAACCGCTCGCTGTCGCGGAGATCACCCGTGCCAACCAGCCGGTGCTGCCGATGCTGGCCCTGACCAGCCATGTGGTCCGCGCCGGTGGCAGCTGCGAGGCGACGTTGCACATCGCCAACGACGGACCGGCCCTGCGTGATGTCGAGGTCGAGGCGAGGGTCGGAGCCGAGGGCGACGTCAAGTCGATGACCGTCGGCGACCTGCCAGGGCACGCCGTCATGGTGGCCGGAACGCTGTCGGTGCGCGTGCCGCAGTCGCCCGGCGGCCACGACGTCGTCCTGACATTGCGTGCGGGGGGCACGGTGATCGCCGGCAACCGCTACCCGCTGCATGTCGTCACCGAGCCCGCGGCACCGTACCCCGTGCACGTCCTCGGCGAGGGTTCGTCAGCCGAGGCCCTGCTGTCGGCCTTGCCTGGCGTCGGTGCCGTCGTCGGGGACAGCGGGCCGGCGTTCGTCCCCGAGGGCATGCTGGATGAGGGGCTCGCCGGCGATGTGGCGGACCGGCTGCAGGCCGGCGGCACCGTGGTCATCCTCGCCCAGCAGGTGTCGGCCGCCGGGCACTACCCGGTGCCGGTCGAGCTGGTTGCCGTGGAGACCGAGTGGGGGTCATCGGTCTACGACTTCACCACAGGCTCGGGTGCCCTGCCATCGCTCCCCCGACGCCAACTGCTGGTCGCCGAGGAGGCGACGGTCCAGGCGCGAAGCGTGATCGTCCGGATTGCCGGGCACGCCTTTCCCGACGAGCCCGTCGTGATCGCCTACAAGCCGGTCCCCGGTTCGATCACCGGCACCGTCGTCGGCCTGCATCACGTCGGCACCGGGCGACTGCTGCTGTGCCAGTACCGTCTCGCCGCAGGTGCGGCATCGAGTGACGCGATGGCCGCCGCTCTGCTGGCAGATCTCGTCCGGTGGGCTGCCGATCCACGTCCACCGACCACGGCCGAACGGACCAGCAAGGATGACGGCCGGGCCTTGACCTACTACTCCTTCCCGGCCTCGCGATGACCGAGCGACGCTGGGACCCTGCCACCGGGGAGTGGCGTACCTTCGCCACCCATCGCCAGACGCGTACCTTCCTGCCGTCGGCCCGTGAGTGCCCACTGTGCCCGACGACCGACATCGGCCGGCCCACCGAGATTCCGCGTGGTGACTACCAGATCGCGGTGTTCGACAACCGGTTCCCTTCGCTGCTCGCCGATCCGCCGATACCGTCGGTCACGGCCACGCGGCTCAACCCGGTCGAGACGGCCCGCGGCGCCACCGAGGTGGTGCTCTACTCCGATCGCCACGACGTCACTCTTGCCGACCTGACGGTCGAGCACATCGCGCGGTTGGTCGACGTCTGGGCCGACCGCTACACCGCGCTGGGCAGCCGGGACAACGTCAGCTACGTGTTCGTCTTCGAGAACAAGGGCGAGGTCGTCGGGGTGACGCTCGACCACCCACACGGTCAGATCTACGGATATCCCGATGTGCCGCCGCGACCGCGACAGGAGTTGGCGGCCGCCACCGCCTACCTCGCCGAGCACGGCAGTTGCCTGTGGTGCGATCAGGTGGCACAGGAGCACAAGGACGGCGCCCGGGTGCTCGCCGCCACGACGAGCTTCCTGGCGTTCGTGCCCTTCGCCGCCCGCTTCCCGTACGAAGTGCACGTCGTCCCGACGCGGCACGCGACCAGCCTGCCCGAACTGACCGACCCCGAGCGGGCCGACCTGGCTGAGGTGATCAAGTCGGTGGTCACCGGCTACGACGCGCTGTTCGGGTTCTCGCTGCCCTATGTGATGTCCATGCACCAGGCGCCCACCGACGACGGCCCGTGGTGCCCGGTCAGTCATCTGCACCTGGAGTTCACGCCGTTGCACCGCACCGCCGAGCGGCTGAAGTACATCGCCGGCTCCGAACTCGGCGCCGGAGCCTTCGTCAACGACACACTGCCTGAGCAGACGGCGGCGGAGTTGCGGGCGGCACTCGCACGGGCGTCCACCGAGGCGCGCGGCAGACCCGGCGGCTGAGCCGACCGCCGATACGCTGCACCGCGTGTCCGATGCCGACGGCAGTTTCGCCGCGTTCTGTGAAGCCGGGCTCTGGCCGGGTGCCGGCAGGACGCTGGCCACCGATCTGGCCCAGGCGGGCATCACGACCCCAGACCAGCTCTCCGCCAACGCACTGCAGGCACTTCCCCGGGTCAGCGCGGCACGCGCCGAGAAATTGATGGCGGCGTTCGGCCAGGCAGCTCCGGTCTACGACGTGGTCGCACTCCTTCATCCGGCCGGACTCGCGGCCCGGCTGGCCGGGCGGGTCGTCGAGGTTCTCGGCAAGGCGGCCGCCGCTGTCCTGTCCGACGATCCCTGGCGGCTGCTCGAGGTGGCCGAGGTCCGGGTCGTCGATGCCGACCGGCTCGCGGTGGCCACGCTCCCGGGCGTGCGCCGCGACGACGTACGCCGTGGTCAGGCACTCGTCGTCTGGGCGCTGGCCCGGGCCGCCCGCGACGGGCACACGGCGATGCCGGCCGACCTCGTGCTCTCCGTCCTGTCCGGTGAGCAGGTCACCGACCCGGGCTCGGCGGTGGCCGCCGCCATCGACGGGGGCCGGGTGCTCGATCACGAGGACGGGCTGCTCTGTCTGGAGAGGTACGCCATGGCGGAGGAAGCGGTCGCCGACGGTCTCGCCCGGCTGCTCGCCACCGCCACGCCGTTGGCCAAGGCCAAGGCACAGGCGCACGCGCTCGACTCGGTCGCCGGTGATCTCGATGCCGAGCAGCGCAAGGCCGTGGCGAACGTGCTCACCTCGGGTGTCAGCCTGCTCACCGGTGGCCCGGGTACGGGCAAGAGCCGGACCGTCGCCGCCGTCGTCGCGCTGGCCGAAGGTCAGGGTCGCACCGTGGCGCTTGCTGCGCCCACCGGCCGGGCGGCCAAGCGGCTCGAAGAACTGACAGGCGCGACGGCAACCACCGTTCACCGACTGCTGGGTGCTCAGGGCCGCACCGGCACGTTCGCCAGGGGCGAGGCATGGCCGCTCGACGCGCAGGTCATCGTGGTCGATGAGGTGTCGATGCTGGACGCCGAGTTGGCCGCCGCACTGGTGGAGGCCTGCGCAGACGGCACCCA
Organism: Mycobacteriales bacterium; assembly: GCA_049698415.1. Taxonomy (GTDB): domain Bacteria; phylum Actinomycetota; class Actinomycetes; order Mycobacteriales; family QHCA01; genus QHCA01. Next base: position 5,057 of record JBAVXU010000080.1, on the reverse strand, counting down.
CCTGCTGCTCGTCGGCGATCCGGCGCAGTTGCCGTCGATCGGTGCCGGCCGGGTCCTCGGTGATCTGATCGCCGCTGACCTGATCCCGACCACCGAGTTGACGACGCTGTACCGCCAGGCCGAGGGCGGCACGATCGCCAGGCTCGCGACGGCAGTCCGCGGCGGCGACCTGCCGAAGGTCGACGATCCGACCCGCGAGGTGGTCGTCGTCCCCGCGGCCAGCGCCGCTGAAGCCGCCCACCGCACCGTGCAACTGGTCACCGACGCGATACCCCGCGCCATCGGTGTCCCGTCGTCCGACGTACAGGTGGTGACACCGGTCCACCGTGGACCGGCCGGGACGATCGCGCTCAACGCCGTGCTCAAGGAGCGGCTCAATCCCGGCCCGGGAGCGGTGGCCGGATTCGACCCGGGCGACCGGGTGGTGGCGACCGCCAACCACCTCGACCTCGAGCCGGTGGGTTTCGCCAACGGCGAGGTCGGCACCGTCTCCGAGGCTCGCGACGGCACCGTCACGGTGTCCTTCGCCAGCGGGCCGGCCAACGTGTCGGGCAAGGCGCTCGCCGATCTCAAGCACGGGTGGGCGATCACCGTGCACCGGGCGCAGGGCTCCGAGTGGCCGGCCGTCGTCAGTGTCCTGCCTGCCGAGGCCGGCGGGATGCTGTCCCGGCCGCTCGTCTACACCGGCTTCACCCGCGCACAGCGGCATCTGTCGATCGTGCATGCCTGCGGCCCGGCCCTGGTGCGCGCCATTCGCCAGGTGGGTGCCCGGCCCCGGCGGACGCGGCTGACCGCCCTACTCGTGGAGACCGTCGGCGCTGCCGTCCCCTCGTGAGATCGGCTCCGATGGGGCACACTTGGCGCCGTGCCGCCGGAGTACGAATACCAGCCGTTGCGCCTCCCTCCGGGGACCGACGGCGTGAGCGCCCAGGTGCAGCTCTCGATCCAGGCTGAGTTCGGCGGGTGGGAACTCGCCCGGCTCCGCCTGTTCAACGACGGCACCCGCCAGGTGACCCTGCGCCGCCCTCGCACCACGTCACCGTTGCCGCGACTGTCCGTCTGAGCGCCCTCGCGCGTTTCCGGCTGTGAAATGCGGGCATGGGCGGGGGAATCGGGCCGGAATCCGCACCCCCAAAGGACGTGGCAATGAGTCTCCTGCGTACGAAGTCCGTCGAGCAGTCCATCCGGGACACCGAGGAGCCCGAACACAAGCTACGGCGGCATCTCGGCCCGGTGGACCTCACGGTGTTCGGCATCGGGGTGATCATCGGCACCGGAATCTTCGTCCTGACCGGCAAGGCAGCCGGCATCCAGGCCGGCCCGGCCGTCGCCCTGTCCTTCGTGGTGGCCGGGATCACGTGCGGGCTGGCCGCGCTCTGCTACGCGGAGTTCGCATCGACCGTTCCTGTCGCGGGGTCGGCGTACACGTTCTCCTACGCGACCCTCGGTGAGCTCGTCGCGTGGATCATCGGTTGGGACCTGATCCTCGAACTCGCGCTCGGGGCGGCCACGGTGGCCGTCGGCTGGTCGGAGTACTTCGGCATCGTCTACAAGGCGGTCGCCGGGTCGGAGCCGCCGGCATGGTTCGTCGGTCCGCATCACAACTTCGCAGCGGCGCTGATCGTGCTCCTGCTGACCGCGATCATCTGCATCGGCATCAAGGTCTCGGCACGGGTCAACGCGGTGATCGTGGCGATCAAGCTGGGCATCGTGCTGTTCGTCATCATCGCCGGCCTGTTCTTCATCAAGTCAGGCAACTACCACCCATTCATCCCGCCGTCGGGGACCAAGGGTGCACCCGGCCCGGCCGCCGACCCCTCGGTGCTGCAGGACCTGGGCTTCGGCGCGGGATCGTTCGGCCTGACCGGCATCTTCACCGGGGCGGCGCTGGTGTTCTTCGCCTTCATCGGCTTCGACATCGTCGCCACGGCTGCCGAGGAGACCAAGAAGCCGCAGCGTGACCTGCCGATCGGCATCATCGCGTCGCTGCTCATCTGCACCACGTTGTACGTCGCCGTCTCCCTGGTGGTCACCGGCATGGTGAAGTTCAACAAGCTGGACACCGCGGCACCGCTGGCCTCTGCCTTCGAAAAGGTCGGGCACCCCAACTTCGCCACGGTGATCTCCATCGGCGCACTGGCCGGCCTCACCACCGTGATGATGATCCTGATGCTCGGCCAGAGCCGGGTGTTCTTCGCCATGAGCCGCGACCGCCTGCTGCCTCCGGTGTTCTCGGCCGTGTCTCCTCGCTTCGGCACGCCGATGCGTACATCCATCCTGACCGGGGTCGTTGTGGCCGCCCTGGCCTTCTACTTCTCGTTGGGCACGCTGGCCGAGCTCGTCAACATCGGCACGCTGTTCGCGTTCGTCCTGGTGGCGATCTCGGTGATGGTGCTGCGCCGCAAGCAGCCAGAACTCGATCGGAAGTTCCGTGTCCCGGCGATCAACGTGATCGCGCCGCTGGCGGTGCTGGCGAGCATCTACCTGATGCTGAACCTGCCGACCGCGACCTGGCTGCGCTTCGGGATCTGGATGGTGATCGGGTTCCTGGTCTACTTCATCTACGGCCAGCGCAACAGCCGGCTCAACGAAAACCGGCCAGGTGGGATCGACAAGCGCGACGTCTTCATCAGGGATCGCGAAGCCGCCAAGGGCTGAGCGACTAGCAGGCGCTGAGCAACCGGTCGAGCACCCGGACGCCGAACTTCAGCGCCTCGGTGGGGACCCGCTCGTCGACGCCGTGGAACAGCGCGGCGAAGTCGAGGTCGGGCGGGAGCAGGAGCGGGGAGAAGCCGAAGCACCGCATGCCCAGCTTGGCGAAGGACTTGGCATCGGTGCCCCCCGACAGCATGTACGGGATCGGCCGGCCGCCCGGGTCCTCCGCCTTCAGTGCCGCAGACATCGCATCGACGAGTGGGCCGTCGAAGGTGGTCTCGACGGCCGAGTTCCGGTTCTCCCATTCCATCTCGATGTCGGGGCCGATGGCCTCCCGGATCTGCGCCTCGAACTCCTCGTCGTAGCCGGGCAGTACCCGCCCGTCGACGACCGCGTGGGCGACCGCCGGGATGACGTTGGACTTGTAGCCGGCGTCGAGCATCGTCGGGTTGGCGGTGTTGCGGATCGTGGCGCCGATGATGCGGGCCATGCCGCCCAGCTTCGAGATGGTGACCTCGATGTCATCAGGGTCGAGCTCGACACCGAGGGCGTCGGAGAGCTCGTCGAGGAAGCGCCGGACCGTGTCCGGCACGTGTACCGGGAAGTCGTAGCGCCCGAGCCGGGCGACCGCCTCGCACAGCGTTGTCACCGCGTTGTCCTCGTCGAGCATCGAGCCGTGGCCGGCCCGACCGTGGGCGGTCAGGCGCATCCAGCCGATGCCCTTCTCGGCCGTCTGGATGAGGTACAACCGAAGGTCGGGTGCGACGGTGACGGAGAAGCCGCCGACCTCGCTGATCGCCTCCGTGCACCCGTCGAAGAGGCCCGGGTGCGTGCGCACCAGCCAGTCGGCGCCGAGGAAACCACCGGCCTCCTCGTCGGCGACGAATGCCAGCACGATGTCGCGCGGTGGGCGTCGGCCCTCCCGCATCCACTGGCGTACCAACGCCAGCGTCATCGCATCCATGTCCTTCATGTCGACGGCGCCGCGGCCCCAGAGGTAACCGTCGCGGATCTCGCCGGAGAACGGGTGCACCGACCAGTCGGCGGCCTCGGCGGGGACCACATCCAGATGGCCGTGGATGAGCAGTGCGCCCCGGGAACTGTCCGTGCCGGCTATCCGGGTGATCACGCTGGTCCGGCCGGGCTCGCTCTCGAGAACGGTGGGTTCGAGGCCCACCTCGGCGAGCTTGGCCGCGACGTACTCCGCTGCCTGCCGCTCGTTGCTGGTCGGGTTGGAGGTGTCGAACCGGATCAGGTCACGGCAGAGGTCGACGACCTCGTCCTGTGCAGCGTCGCTTGGCATGCACCCTTCCTACCAGCAGAGCATCACCAGCCGAAGCCTGCGGCGTACGTGACGGAGGCGAGAGCAGTCTGGCCGGACTTGCTGGGGTGGAAGTAGTCCCAGCCCGAGACCTGGCTCGGCACGAACCGGTAGTTGAACACCGCTCCCCCGTCGTAGCGGCAGGTACTGCCGTAGGCCGAGCATGCCGCGGCGAGTTGGCCGTTGAAGTCCCTGACCCGCTGCTGGACGCGGTCGCGACGCGCTGCGTCCGCACTGGAGTCCGAGGTCGCATTGGCCAGCATGGACTGGCAGATGCCGAACGTGTCCCAGGCATAGAGCGCGGCGCCGTTGTAGCGGTTGATCTCCCACAGCCTCTTGACGTCGGGGACGCTCGAGACGAAGACCCGCGCGCTGGGCAGCCCGGCCTTCAGCGTGCTCATCGCAGCATTGATCTGCGCGCGATAGGTCGCGACCGACGTCATGGTCGCCTCCGACGAGGTGCACGCGTCATTGGCGCCGATGAGGATCGTCACGTACTGCACCTTCTGGCTGACCGCATTCTGTGCCTGGGAGTTGAGGTCGACCGCCTTGGCGCCGGTGACGGAGTCGTTGTTGTTGTGGCCGGCGATCGCCGGGTTGACCTGCTGAATGCGCAGGTAGTGGCTGTTGATGCCGCTCGATGTCCCCGTGCTCCACGACTCCGACGAACAGTTGTAGTACCACCCGCAGGCGTTGAACGCCTGGGTGATCGAGTCACCGAGCGCAGCCATGCTGTTGGGCGGCGCACCGCCGTCGGGGAACGCCGCCTCGGCACCCGAGGGGAGCATCAGCAGGGCACCCAGGGCGATGGTGACGACCGCGATGGTCTTGGTGAGGCGGCTGCGCATGAGATCCTCCCGGGATTGCCGTGGCGAATACGTGCGGTGAGTGCCCGCACCGTAACGTGATCTTGACGTAGCGCACAAGAAGGGATTAAGCGGACGCGTGGCCCACGGCCTTCAACGCGGCCGTTAGCGTTGGGTACAGTGACTGACCGCGCGGCCCAACGGGTCGCTATCCCCGGTCCGGGTGGCGGAATGGCAGACGCGCTAGCTTGAGGTGCTAGTGCCCTTTACGGGGC
>JBAVXU010000079.1:0-8155 GCA_049698415.1 Mycobacteriales bacterium | reverse complement strand
GGCTGCCGGCGAGCGAGTCGCCGCTGCCAAGAGTGAGGCCGAGCGACTCGTCGAGGACGCAAAGTCCCGTAGCGAACGGCTCGTCACCGATGCGACCGCGCGAAGTGACCGGCTGCGCAAGGACGCTGAGCAGCACGCCACCGCTTTGGTGCAAGCCGCGCGTCACGATGTCGAGCGGATCTCCGGCGAGGCACGGTCGCGAGCCGAGGCGATCATCTCCGAGGCGCGCGCCAAGGCCGAGCAGGGCCGCGCCACGCACGACCGCGAGATCGCCGATCTCATCAGCCGCCGACAGAGCATCCACGAGCAGCTCAAGGCGTTGCGTCAGGTTGTCGGGAACCTTCCCGAACCCGGCAGCGACGATGACGTCGCAACCAACGGCGAGGCCGATGCTCCGGCCACACAGACCCCCGCCGGCAGCCCGGCCGCTCCTACGGCCCCGATGCCCGCCGGCGAGGCCGCTGCGTCCGTTCCCCGAGGCCCGAACCCCGCAGGCGCAGGTCCTGCAGCGTCCGCACCGCGCACCGACGCCGGCCCGGACCCGCGAGGCAACCAGCAGTCGGCACCAGCCGAGCGCCAGCAGGCGCACACCAACGGCAACGTCCGCAACTCCTGACCCGGATACTGTGACCGGCCGATAGAGGAGGGTCATGAGTCAGGAACCCGACGAGCAGGAGTCAGGCGGGGACGGTCCCGGGGAGGGCGACCGAGCCGCGCGTGCCGCCGATCGGGCCGAGGCGGCGCGCGCAGACACCGAGGCGCTGGCCGACATGGCCGGGGAGTCGGCCGAGCAGGCCGCCGAGAGCGCTGAGAGCGCCGATTCAATGGCCGACGCTGATCCGGTCGTCGACGAAGCCGCCCGCCACCGAGAGGCCGGCGTCGAGGAGGACAAGCCGTTCGGGACACTCGGCCGCCCGATCCGCCGCTCGCCGTTCCTCATCGGTTTCGAGTTCGCACTCGGCGCGATCGCGGCCTATGTGCTCTATCGCTCCCTCGCGACGGTCGGATCGGTGCTGTTGCTGATCGTCGTCGCCGCGTTCCTCGCCATCGGCCTTCATCCCGCCGTGTCGCGGTTGGAGCGGTTCGGCATGTCTCGCGGCATCGCCACCAGCGTCGTCTTCCTGTTGGTCATCGGCTTCTTCGTGGTGTTCGTCTGGTCCATCGTGCCGCCGGTCGCCCACCAGGTCACCGCGTTGGTGGGTGCCGCTCCCGACTACCTTGACAACCTCAAGAACAACCGCTCCCTGCGACCACTCAATGCGCGGTTCGGTCTGGTCGATCGACTCAGCGCCGCCGCCAAAGGCATCGACATGACCAAGATCGGCCCGCAGGCGTTCGGCGGGGTGCTCGGCGTCGGCAAGGTCGTGCTCAGCGGAGTGTTCAACACCCTCACTGTGCTGATCCTGACGTTGTACTTCCTCAGCGCCTTCGACCGGATCAAGAACGGCGCCTACCGACTGGTGCCCCGGCACCGTCGGGCGCGCACCGTCCTGTTCGGTGACGAGATCCTGGGTCGGGTCGGCGGCTACGTCGGGGGAGCGGTGGTCATCGCGGTCATCGCCGGTGTGACGTCGCTGATCTGGCTCAGCGCCGTCGGCGTGCCGTACCCTCTGGCGCTCGCCCTGCTGATCGCGATCACCGACCTGATCCCACTCGTCGGTGCCACCATCGGGGCCGTCCTGGTGACGATCGTCGCGTTCTTCGTCTCCTTGCCCGTGGGCATCGCGACGCTCATCTTCTTCACCGTGTACCAACAGGTCGAGAACTACCTGATCTATCCCCGGGTGATGAAGAAATCTGTCGACGTCTCACCCGCAGCGGCCATCGTGTCGGTGCTCATCGGCGGCGCGCTGTTGGGTGGTGTCGGTGCCCTGCTGGCGATCCCGATGAGCGCTGCCGCCCAACTGATCTTCCGGGAGATCATCCTGCCACGGCAGGACGGCGCCTAGCGGACTGCGGGCTCAGAAGCGGTCGAGGAAGTCCGCGATCGACCGGTTGAACGCATCGGGATCCTCCACAGCGGACAGATGTCCGGCCGCGGGAATCGTGACCAGCGCGGCATCCCCGAGTGCTTCGACCATGGCCTGAGCGTCCGACGCCGATGACAACACGTCCTCCTCTCCCCTGACGACGAGGGCGGGAACGCTGCAGGAGCGCAGCACGTCGAAGGAATCCGGTCGTACGGCCATTGCCCGCTGTGCCCAGGCGACCGCCGCCGGAGGCGCGGCCAGGACGAGCGCACGGACCCGGCCCGAGACCTCGGGGCGCTCCTCGACGGTGGTGGGGCCCACCAGCGTGGGCAGCACCTCGTCGATGAGCACGGCCGGTGCGGTTTCGGTCAGGACTTGTTGGGCGATCCGCTCACGGTTGGCCCGGCCCTGCTCGGCGTCGGCGGAGGCCTTGGTGTCGGCCAGGATCAGCCCGCGAACCCGATCGCCGTGGTGGCGCAACAACGCCAAGGCGGTGTATCCGCCCATCGACAACCCGCCGAGGACCACCTGATCGAGCTCCAGTCGGTCGAGCAGTGCGACGACGTCAGCCGCCGATGCCTGCAGGGACGGCTCGTCGGTGCCGAGATCCGACCCACCGAAGCCCCGCAGGTCGGGCGTGATGACCCGGCACCGCTGCGACAAGCCCTCACGCTGGCTCAGCCACATCGCCGACGACAGGGGGAACGCATGCAGCAGGACAAGGGGCAGCCCGGTGCCGGCCTCGCGGTAGGCCAACTCAACGGCCATCAGGCGGTGAGCCCGCCGTCGACCACCAGCGCTTGGCCGGTGAGGTAGGACGCGGCATCGCTGGCCAGGAACACTGCGGCGCCGGTCATCTCCCCGGCCTGCCCCCAGCGGCCCATCGGGACGGTGGCCATCATGGCGGCGGAGATCTCGTCGTTCTCCCAGAGGTTGCGGTTGAGGTCCGTCGCGGTCCAGCCCGGACACAGGGCGTTGACGCGCACACCGGATGATGCCCATTCCATGGCCAGGCTCTTGGTCAGGGACAGCACGGCTGCCTTCGAGGCGCCGTACGGGCTCAGCCGAGGGGTGCCGCCCAGCGCGGCCACCGACGCCACGTTGATCACCGAGCCCGATCCACGTTCGAGCAGGTGCGGGGCGACCGCCTGGCAGACGTGCACGACCGAGTCGGTGTTCAGGCGCATCACCTTGCTCCAGCCGTCGAAGCGAAGATCGCCGAACGGGACCATGAATGCGGTGCCGCCGGCGTTGTTGACGACGATGTCGATAGCACCGAGCGCGTCCAGGGTCGCCGCCACCATCGCCTGCACCGCATCACGATCGGTGACGTCGGCCGGGACGACAACGGCGCGGCCGCCCGCGTCTTCGATCTCGCGGCGTACGTCCTCGAGCGCTTCGGCGCTCCGGGAGTTCAGTGCCACCTGCGCACCGGCCTGCGCGAGGCCCAGTGCGATGGATCGGCCGATCCCCCGTGAGGCACCGGTCACGAGCGCGGTCTTGCCGGACAAATCGAAGAGGGAGGTCATGGCCGATCATCCTGTCAGGCGGGTTTTGTGCCGTCGCTGGTCGGTCCGTCCCAGACCCGCGGCAGCGGATAAGCCTGCGGGTTGATGCGGCGTACGACCTCGTCGTGCACCGTCTCGGTGTAGCCGACCAGCAGGTGCTTGGCACCCGGCACTGCAACGACCTCGGCCTGCGGGATCCGCGCGAACCGCTGCACGGCCTGCTCCGGACGCAGGTAGTCGTCGAACTGGGGGACGATCGCCGCGACCGGCTTGCCCGACGACGCCCACACGTCGAGGTCTGCGTCGGTCGAGGTCTTGAGCGGCGGCGAGATCAGGACCGCCCCCACGATGCCCGGGTCGCAACCGTGCCGTAGGGCAAGGTCGGTGCCGAACGACCACCCCACCAGCCACGGGGATGGCAGGTCGGTGAACTCCGCGAACTCGATTGCGGCGGCGACGTCGTAACGCTCATCGTCCCCCTCGCCGTACTCCCCCTCGCTGCGCCCCTGGTCGGACTCCGTTCCGCGGGTGTTGAACCGGAGCACGGCGATCCCGGCCAGCGCCGGGAGTCGCCACGCCGCCTTGCGGAACAAGTGGCTGTTCATCATCCCGCCCTCGGTGGGCAGGGGATGCAGGCAGATCATGGTGGCCACCGGCGGCCGGTCGGCGGGTTGCGCCAACTCGCCGATCAGCCGCAGGCCGTCGCTGGTGTGCAACGTGATCGGCTCCCGGCGGGCCGGCAGGACGGTGTTGCCTCGGATGTCGGCCACGGCCCGCTCAGCCGTGCCGTGGCGCGTTGCGGGAGCGAAGCACCTTGACCCCTCGGCGCCCCCGGGCGGCCCAGCACGGCTTGTGCCAGTGCCGCCGGTCGTCGGCGCCGCCACCGCCGTCGGCCGGCCAGGCGACCAGGTGCGGGGTCGCCGGTCTGATCTCCTGGTCGCAGCCCGGGCACCGGTAGGTCTTGGTCGCCGCCGACCCGGTCACGGGCCGGACGTACCACTCACCGTCGGGCCAGCTCTCGGTCTGGTCGACGCCACGGACCGTGAAATCTCCACCTTCTTCGGCGGCACCGGCATTGTGGCGCCCGGCCCGGCGCGGGCGGTTGGACCGTGGGCTCACGAGCCGGTGTGGTCGCGGAAGCCGCGGCCGGTCTTGCGCCCGAGGTAGCCGGCCGTCACCAGCTGCTCGAGGAGCGGGGCGGGCGCGAAGCCCGGCTCGCGGAACTCGAGGTAGAGCGTGCGCTGGATGGCCAGCGCGACGTCGAGGCCGACGACGTCGAGCAGCTCGAACGGACCCATCGGATAGCCGCAGCCGACCATCATCGCGGCATCGATGTCGTCAACGCTGGCGTAGTGCGCCTCCAGCATCTTGACCGCGTCACTGAGGTACGGGAACAGCAGCGCGTTGACGATGAATCCGGCCCGGTCGCGGCAGACGACGGCGTGCTTGCCGACCTGCTCGCAGACGGCGAGTGCGGTGGCGACGGTGCCTTCGCCGGTCGAGACGGTGGGAACGACCTCGACCAGCTTCATCACCTGCGCCGGATTGAAGAAATGCATGCCGATGACGTCCCGGGACCGGTTGGTCGCAGCGGCGAAGTCGATGATCGACAGCGACGAGGTCGTGCTGGCGAGGACGGCGCCGGGCTTGCACACCTCATCGAGCGTGGCGAACAGCGCCTGCTTGACGGACAACTCCTCGACGATCGCCTCGATCACCAGGTCGGCGCCGGAGAGGTCGTCCAGCCGCGAGGAGCCGGTGATGCGCGCTGCCGCGCTGTCGCGATCGTCTTCGGAGAGCTTGCCGCGGAGCACCGCCTTGTCCATCGATCGGGTCACCGCCGCGGCGGCGGCAGCGACCTTGTCGGCACCGCGCGCCACGAAGACGACCTGATAGCCGCCCTTGGCGAACACCTCGATCAAGCCGGTCGCCATCGTGCCGGAGCCCACCACACCCACCTTGGTCACCGGACGAGCCTGATCCAGCGACGGTCGGTCGGCCACGGCGCCATCGGCCACGACGACGGGCGAGTCGGGCTCTTCGTAGGTGTAGAAGCCGCGGCCGCTCTTGCGGCCCAGCAGTCCCGCGGTGACCATCTGCCTGATCAGCGGTGTCGGCGCGTGCAGCCGGTTGCGCGACTGGCGGTACATCGTGTCGAGGATCTCGTAGGCCGTGTCGATGCCGATCAGGTCCATCAGCGCGAGCGGCCCCATCGGCAGGCCGCAACCGAGCCGCATCGCCGCGTCGATGTCCTCGCGGCTGGCGTAGCGCGATTCGTACAACGCGACGGCGTGGTTGAGATAGCCGAAGAGCAGCGCATTGGCGATGAATCCGGCCTTGTCGCCGATCGTGACGTCGGTCTTGCCCAGCCGCTGGGCGAACGCCTCGATGTCGGCGACGACCTCGGGATCGGTGACGACTGTGGCGATCACCTCGACCAGCTTCATCACCGGGGCCGGATTGAAGAAGTGCAGGCCGATCACGCGGGAGGGCCGCGATGTCGCCACCGAGATCTCCGTCACCGAAAGAGACGACGTGTTGGTCGCCAGGACGGTCTCGGGCGGGCAGATGCGGTCGAGCTCGACGAACACGCGCTGCTTGAGATCGAGGTGCTCGGGAATCGCCTCGATGACGAGTTCGGCGTCCTTGACGTCGGCGAGGTTGGTGCTGAAGGTGATCGCGTCGAGAATCCCCTGCTGCTCCTCCGGGGACAGCTTGCCGCGCTTGACCGCGCGAGCGGTCGAGTGCTCGATGTGGCCGCGGCCCCGCTCGATAGCTTCCTCGGTGGTCTCGACACCGATGACGGACAGCCCGGAGCGCGCCATCACTTCCGCGATGCCTGCTCCCATGGTGCCCAGGCCGATGACGCCGACCGTGGTGAATTCTCGTGGCATCCCACGAGTCTGACATGGCCCCAAGTCGCATCTAGACTCGCCGGACGCACCACAGCAGGAGGCGCCATGTCCACCGATACCGGTCTGCCCGCGCTCGAGACGTTCGAGACGGTCAACCCGGCCACCGAGGAAGTCCTCGGGGCTTTCCCGTTGCACGGCCCGGCGCACGTCGCCGCAGCCGTCGACCAGGCCCGGATCGCCGCCCAGTGGTGGGCCGAGTTGGGCTGGGACGAGCGCCGGCGGCGGTTGATGGCGTGGAAGGGCGTCCTCACCCGCCGGGTGCACCAACTCTGCGAACTCATGCACCGCGAGACCGGCAAGCCCACCGGCGACGCCTTCATCGAGGCCGCCACGGCCATCGAGCACCTGGACTGGGCGGCCCGCAACGCGCGCTCGGTGTTGCGGGCCCGGCGCGTCTCGCCCGGCAAGTTCATGCTCAACCAGGCGGCGTCGGTGCGCTATCAGCCCTACGGCGTCGTCGCGGTGATCGGGCCGTGGAACTACCCGGTTCTGACGCCGATGGGCTCGATCGGCTACGCCCTGGCTGCCGGCAACTCTGTCGTGTTCAAACCCAGCGAGTTCACCCCGGCGGTCGGTGAGTGGCTGGTCCGCATCTTCGCCGAGGTGGTGCCGGAGCAGCCCGTCCTGCAACTCGTCACCGGCTTCGGCGAGACCGGTTCAGCGCTGTGCCGATCGGGCGTCGACAAGGTGGCGTTCACCGGTTCGACCGCGACGGCCAAGCGAGTCATGGCTGCCTGCGCCGAGAACCTCACTCCGGTGCTGGTGGAGTGCGGCGGCAAAGACGTGCTCATCGTCGACTCCGATGCCGACCTCCAGTCAGCGGCCGAGGGTGCCGCCTGGGGCGGGATGTCCAACGCGGGCCAGACCTGCATCGGGGTGGAGCGCATCTACGTCGTTGCCGACGTCTACGACGAGTTCCTCCGCCGCCTCGTCGAGGTGGTCAACGGGCTGCGGGCGGGTGACGATGCGGGCGCGCAGATCGGCCCGATCACCATGCCGGCGCAGATCGATGTGATCAGGCGGCACGTCGATGACGCCTTGAAGCGCGGCGCCCGCGCGGTGGTCGGCGGACGCGAGTCGGTGCGCCCGCCCTACGTCGACCCGGTGGTGCTGGTCGACGTACCCGAGGACTCCACCGCGATCACCGAGGAGACGTTCGGCCCGATCCTGACCGTCAACCGGGTACGCGACGTCGACGACGCCATCGACAAGGCCAACGCGACCAACTACGGCCTATCCGCCGCCATCTACGGCAAGCGGCGCTCGATGGACGCAGCGTTACGGGTGCGCTCGGGCATGTCGTCGATCAACTCGGTCATCGCGTTCGTCGGCTCACCGGCAATGCCGTTCGGCGGGGTGGGCGAGAGCGGGTTCGGCCGGATCCACGGCGCGGACGGCCTGCGGGAGTTCGCCCGCGCGAAGTCGGTCACCCGGTTGCGCTTCCGGGCACCCCTGCCGCTCACGACGTTCGCCCGCACTCCCGAGGCCGAAGCCCGGCTGGCAAGGCTGCTGACCGTGCTGCACGGTCGCGGCTAGCGGATCCCGCTGCCGGCAACGAGAACTGGGGCCCCATCAGGAGGCCCCAGTTCTCAGGCGGTTCGGATGTGCACGCGGTCTCAGGTGTGGCGGCAGAGACCTGCCGGAGATGACGTGTTGCCCCGGTTGCTCAGCTCCCAGTAGTTGGCAACCCCGGCGCGATTCGGCCCGGTGGAGTCGTCCCGGCAGTCCTTGTCCCCGCTCCCCGTCGCCCGGTTCGAGCGAA
>JBAVXU010000078.1:0-4994 GCA_049698415.1 Mycobacteriales bacterium | reverse complement strand
CGGTCCCGCTGGCGGCGATCGTCTCCAGCCCCCTCGATCGGTGCCTGCAGACAGCAGCCCAGATCGCCGCCGGCCGCGACGGGACCGCTGTGCAACCGGACGAGAATCTGGGCGAGGCGCGCTACGGCGACTGGACCGGCCAAGAGCTGAAGAAGCTGGCCAAGGACCCGCTCTGGAAGGTCGTCCAGCAACACCCGTCCGCGGCCGTCTTCCCCGGACCCGACGGGGAATCGCTGGCGCAGACACAGGCCAGGGCGGTGGCTGCGGTTCGTGCCTGGAACGCGCGGCTGGGAGCCGAGGCGACCTGGCTGGCCTGCACGCACGCCGACGTCATCAAGGCGATCACCGCCGACGCGCTCGGGCTGCACCTCGACCTCTTCCAGCGAATCGCGGTCGACCCGTGTTCGCTGACCGTGATCCGGTACACGCAGACCCGCCCCTTCCTGCTCAGGCTCAATGACACCGGGGGAGCGGTCGACGACCTGCGGCCGGTCAAGCGCCGGCGCCGCTCGAAGCGATCCGAGAGCGACGCGGTTGTCGGTGGTGGCAGCGGCGGCGCTGGTTAGGGTTGTGGCTATGCCCCGTCAGGTCTTCCTCTTCGATCCACCTGAGCGCTTCATCGCCGGGACGGTGGGCGAGCCAGGGGACCGTACGTTCTATCTGCAGGCGACCGCGGGTGGACGCACGGTCAGCGTCGCCCTGGAGAAGTTGCAGGTCGCCGTGCTGGCCGAGCGCCTCGAGGAGTTGCTGGGCGAGGTGCAGTCCCGGCTCGGGGTCGACCTGCCACCGGAGGCTCCGGATCTCGAGGACCTCGCGCCGCTCGACGCTCCGGTCGAGGAAGAGTTCCGGGTCGGCACGATGGGGCTGGCCTGGGACGGCGACGCAGGCCTGGTCGTGGTCGAGGCGCACGCGCAGACCGGCGACGAGGAAGAAGAAGCGCCGGAGCCGTTGACCGACGCCGTCGATGGACCTGATGTGCTGCGGGTGCGGATCAACGCCAGTGCCGCCCGTGCCTTCATCAGCCGCGCGACCCGCGTGGTGGCCGCCGGCCGGCCACCGTGCCCATTGTGCGGACTGCCGCTCGATGCCGAAGGCCATGTCTGCCCGCGCCAGAACGGGTTCCGTCGCTAGCCGCGGACGAGTCATGGACACCCCGGACAGCACAGCCATGCAGCCGGTTCCCGGCCCACCACCGATGAGCGAGCACGACGCGTTGCAGTTGCTCGCGCTGGGCGAGCTCGATGTCGAGGGCCGCCTGGTCGACGCCAGCAATGCCACGCTCTACTGCGCGGTCTCCCTCGACGGCGCGACCGCCGGCTGCGTCTACAAGCCCGTACGCGGCGAGCGCCCGCTGTGGGACTTCCCGACCGGAACGCTGGCCGACCGTGAAGTGGCGGCCTATCTCGTGTCCGCCGCGACCGGCTGGGCGATCGTCCCGCCGACCGTGATGCGCGACGGTCCGTTCGGCACCGGCATGTGCCAGCTCTGGATGGATCCCGATCCGACCGTCGACCTGGTCGCGCTGGCCCGCAGCGATCATCCCGACCTGCGCCGGATGGCGGTCTTCGACGCCGTCGTCAACAACGCCGACCGCAAGGGCGGACACCTGCTGCCGCAGGAGGACGGCCATGTCTACGGCTGCGACCACGGCGTGTGTTTCCACGTCGAGGACAAGCTGCGCACGCTGCTCTGGGGGTGGGCGGGGGATCCGCTCACGCGCGAGGCGAGCGACGTTCTGACGGACCTGCGCGAACAACTCGACGGGGCGCTCGGAGCCGAGTTGGCGGAGCTGCTGAGTTCGGCCGAGATCGCCGCCACCCGCCGGCGGATTCGCCGCCTGCTCAAGACCGGCTGCCACCCGCAACCCTCGGGCGAGTGGCCGGCGGTGCCCTGGCCGCCGTTCTGACCCGGCTGGTTACCCTCGACACATGAAGGCATGGGCAGGACCGGAAGTGCCTCGGCTGCCCGGCCAGGGGATGCCGTTGCGGCTGCACGACACGTCGAGCGGCGAGGTCAGCGTCACCGCGCCGGGCGAGACAGCGCGGATGTATGTCTGCGGGATCACGCCCTATGACGCGACTCATCTCGGTCATGCCGCGACCTATCTGACCTTCGACCTGATCAACCGGGTGTGGCGGGACAACGGCCACCAGGTGGCCTACGTACAGAACGTCACCGACGTCGACGACCCGCTGCTCGAACGCGCCCTCCGTGACGGCGAGGATTGGCAGGACCTCGCCGAGCGAGAGACCGACCTGTTCCGTGAAGACATGAGCGCGCTCGACGTACTGCCGCCGGACGACTTCGTCGGGGCGGTCGAATCCATCGACGAGATCGCGGCGATGGTCGAACATCTGCGGTCGCTGGGTGCGACGTACGACCTGGGTGGAGACCTGTACTTCTCCGTGGCCAGCGATGCAGGTTTCGGCAGCGTCGCCGGTTATGACGCCGCGACCATGCGCGACCTGGCGGCTCAACGCGGCGGCGACCCGGACCGGCCCGGCAAGAAGGATCCGCTCGACCCGGTGCTCTGGCGCGCCGAGCGGCCGGGCGAGCCGGCGTGGGACTCACCCCTGGGTCGCGGGCGGCCGGGTTGGCACGTGGAGTGTTCGGCCATCGCGGTCAACCGGCTCGGGATGGGCTTCGACGTCCAAGGCGGCGGGAACGACCTCGCCTTCCCGCATCACGAGTGCTCGGCAGCGCATGCGCAGGTCGCGACCGGTGAGGCGCCGTTCGCCCGGCACTACGTCCATGCCGGGATGATCGGCCTCGAGGGCGAGAAGATGTCCAAGAGCCGGGGCAACCTGGTGCTGGTGAGTCGGCTGCGCGACGACGGGGTGGAGCCCGCGCAGATGCGCCTCGGCCTGCTCTCGGCGCACTACCGGTCTGATCGTGACTGGACCTCCGACGTGCTCGACGACTCAGCCGGTCGGCTGGCCAGATGGCGGGCGGCGATCGCCACCGGCGTCGGGCCGGATGCCACGGCGACGCTGCAGGCCATGCGTCAGCACCTCAGCGACGACCTAGACACGCCGGGTGCGCTTGCGGCAGTGGACCGGTGGTCGCACGAGGCGCTGACCGCCGGAGGTGCTGGGGGAGACTCCGCCGAGCTGATCCGTGACGCGGTCTGGGCGCTGCTCGGGGTGCGGTTGCGCTAGCGCCGGCTCAACTGCCGCTGTCGCGGTGGCGAAGGTAACGCTCGAACTCCTTGGCGATTGCTTCCCCGCTGGTCTCCTGCATCTGCGGGTCGGGCTCGCGGTCCTCGAGTTGGCGGACGTATTCCGCCATCTCCTCGTCGTCACCGGCCAACTGCTCCACGGTCTCCTGCCACGCCTGCGCCTGCTGCGGGAGTTCGCCGGTGGGTATCGGGAACTCGGCAAGGTCCTCGAGGCGCCGGATCAGGGCCAGGCTGGCCTTGGCGCAGGGCGGCTGACTGACATAATGCGGCACCTGCGCCCACAGTGAGACGGACACGAGCCCTGCGCGGCTCGCCGCCTCCTGCAGCACGCCGAGGATCCCGGTGGGTCCTTCGTACCTCGACAGCTGGACCGAGAGCCGGGCCGCGGTGTTGGCGTCCGACACGCTGCCCATGATCGGCACCGGCCTCGTGTGCGGGTTGTCCGACAGCAAGGCGCCGAGCAGCACGACCTGCTCGGCCGCCACGTCATGGAACAGGCTGAGCAACTCCTCGCAGAACCCCCGCCAGCGCATGTTCGGCTCCAGCCCACGCAGCAGCACCACGTCGCGCTCGGATCCCGGCGGAGAGCAGTAGGTCAGCCGAGAGGTGGGCCACTCGATCCGCCGGGTCACCCCGTCCTGCATCGAGATCGACGGCCGGGTCACCTGAAAGTCGTAGTAGTCGTCAGGATCGATGATGGCCAGCGGCTGGGCGCCCCAGGCGATTTCGAGGTGCTCGATGACGGCCGTTGCCGCATCACCCGCGTCGTTCCAGCCCTCGAAGGCACCGATCACGATGGGGGAGCGCAACGCCGGGAGACCGTCGAACTCACTCATGGCACAAGCCTACGGCCGACCGGTGCGCGTGTCTGTTCGACCACGCTCGGATCGAGGTTCGGAGCGGCGCTCGGTAGTCTGGTCCGGTGACTACCTCGCGCGACCCCTCGCTTCTTGCTGCCCTCGAACAGCGAGTGATCGTCTGCGACGGTGCGATGGGCACCATGCTGCAGTCCGCCGACCTGAGCCTCGACGACTTCGAGGGCTACGAAGGCTGCAACGAGATCCTCAACGTGACCCGCCCCGACGTCGTACGAAGCGTGCACGGCGCCTATCTCGACGCCGGCGCCGATGCCGTGGAGACCAACACATTCGGTGCGAACCTCGCCAACCTGGGCGAGTACGACATCAGCCACCGGATCCGTGAGCTCGCCGAGGCCGGCGCCCGGCTCGCCAGCGAGGTCGTCTCCGACTACAGCACGGCCGAACGTCCGCGCTGGGCCATCGGATCAGTCGGGCCTGGCACCAAGCTGCCGACCCTGGGTCACGTCCCGTACCACGTGCTGCGTGATGCCTACCAGGAGCAGGTCGCAGGCATGCTCGCGGGCGGAATCCACGCGGTGCTGGTCGAGACCTGCCAGGACCTGCTGCAGGCCAAAGCAGCGCTCATCGGCGCTCGGCGGGCCATGAAGGCAGCCGGGACCTCCGTGCCGCTGTTCTGTCATGTCACCGTCGAGACCACCGGCTCGATGCTGCTCGGGTCCGAGATCGGCGCGGCTCTGACGGCCCTCGAGCCGATGGGCATCGACCTGATCGGCCTCAACTGCGCGACCGGCCCGGCGGAGATGAGCGAGCACCTGCGGCACCTGTCCAAGCACGCCCGGATCAAGCTCGGGGTGATGCCCAACGCCGGGTTGCCCGAACTCGGGCCCAACGGTGCGACCTACCCGCTGGAGCCGGCCGAGCTCGGCACCGCCCTGGCCGGGTTCGTCAAGGACTACGGCACCACGCTCATCGGCGGCTGTTGCGGCACCACCCCC
>JBAVXU010000077.1:0-2608 GCA_049698415.1 Mycobacteriales bacterium | reverse complement strand
CGGACGAGTCGGTGGGGACGGCTCCGATGACCGCGGCGGTCCCGCCGCATCCGGCTGCTGCGTCGTCGGAGGATCGACCCAGCCGTTGGCCGCCGGCGCGACGGGCTGCGGTCCGGTCACACCCGTGCGCCGGCGACCGCCTGCCGGCCGTCGGGACAGCCCACCCGGCGGGGTCGGAGCATCTGGCGCGGAGTGCCGGTCGGTCATTTCACTGCGTCAGGGCGGTAGAGATGGTGCTTGTCGATGTACTGCACGACCCCGTCCGGCACGAGATACCACACCGGCTGGCCGGCCTTGACCCGCGCACGGACGTCGCTGGAGGAGATGGCCATCGCCGGGATCTCGAGCAGGGTGACCGTCCCGGCCGGCAGGTGGGCGTCGGCCAGACGATATCCGGGCCGGGTGACCGCGATGAAATGCGCGAGGCTGAACAGTTCGTCGACCTCGCGCCAGGAGAGGATCTTTTCCAAGGCGTCGGCGCCGGTGATGAAGAACATCTCGACCTCGGAGCCGTACTCCGCCCGCAGGTCGCGCAGTGTGTCGATGGTGTAGGTCGGCCCGGATCGATCGATGTCGACCCGGCTGACGGTGAACCGCGGGTTGGACGCCGTGGCGATCACGGTCATGAGATAGCGATCCTCGGCCGGGCTGACCTCGTCGGCGCCCTTCTGCCACGGCCGGCCGGTCGGCACGAACACCACTTGGTCGAGGTCGAACAGTGCTGCGCCCTCGCTGGCCGCGACGAGGTGACCGTGGTGAACCGGATCGAACGTGCCACCCATCACGCCGATCCGGGCGGGCCGGTCGGGGAAGTCACTCACCGCGCCCCACTCCGCGCGGCGGCCGAACGGACCCGATCACGTGGGCACACGCCGTGCTCTCAGCAGCAGGGACACGCCCTTGCGGCCGCCGACCGGCAACAGTCGTTCGGCGCGGATGATCGTCGTGAGCCCGGCATTGACCACGGGGTTCAGCTCGGACAGGTCGCTCTCGGTGGAGCCTCGCCGGCGCACACGCACGACGGGTCGCAGGAGCACATTCCAACTGCGTAGGTCCTCGACCTCCATCCCCGTCGCCGCGATGAGATCCCGCAGGCCGTCGCGATCGTATCTCCGGACGTGCCCCACCGCTTCGTCATGAGCCGACCAGAGGGCCATGTCGCACGGGACGGCCACCAGCAGGGTGCCGCCCGGGCGGAGGATCCGGGCGATCTCGGCGGCCGCAGCGTGGTCGTCCTCGATGTGCTCCAGAACGTCGAACGCGACCACGAGGTCGACCGAGCCGGCCTTCATCGGCAGGGCGGTGCCGTCGCCCCGCACGGTGCGCAACCCGCGCTCCATCGCCGTACGGGCGCCCTCATCGCCGTACTCGACCACGATCTCGGACCAGCCGTGCTCACGCAGGACGCGGGTATTGCCCCCTCCGGCAGCTCCGATGTCGACCGCGACGCCGGTCCCGCCGATGCGCTGGAGCTCCCTGGCGAGCAGCCAGCGGCGCTCGCGGTACCACCAGTGCCGGTCCTCCAGGGTGGCCAACTTGCTAACCTCGGCTGCGTCCACGGCTACAGAGTCTGCCCTACTCCCCTGACGAGACAGGATCATGCTGAGCGTCGTTGTCCCCATGTTCGATGAAGTGGCCGTCCTCCCCAAGACGATGCCGCGGATGCGCGCCGCGCTGGACCAGCTCGGGGACTACGAGCTGATCTGCGTCGACGACGGCAGCAGCGACGGTACGTTCGCAGCGCTACAGGCGCAGCGCACCGCCTGGCCCCAGCTTCGGATCGTGCGGCTGCGGGCCAATGCCGGGCACCAGGCCGCGCTCACCGCGGGACTCGAGGCTGCCAGCGGCGACTACGTGGTCACGATCGACGCGGATCTGCAGGACCCACCCGAGCTCATCGGCCAGATGCTGGATCTGGCGATCAGCCAAGGGGTCGACGTCGTGTATGCGATCCGCAGCGACCGGCAGAGCGACAGCGTGTTCAAGCGGGTCAGCGCGGGGGCCTACTACTGGCTGGCCCGCCGCTTCGCCGGGCCGCAGGTGCCGGCGCACGCCGGGGACTTCCGGTTGATGAGCCGGGCAGCGGTGGAAGCCCTGCACAGCCTCCCCGAGCGGCATCGGGTCTATCGGCTGCTCATTCCGTGGCTGGGCTTCCCGAGCGCCACGGTCACCTACACGCGCTCCGCGCGGGCGGCCGGCACCACGAAGTACCCGATGTCGAAGATGGTGCGGCTGGCCACCGACAGCATCACCTCGTTCACCGCCGCGCCGCTGCGACTCGCGACCTGGTTCGGGGCCGGCGGCTTCGCGATCTGCCTGCTGCTCAGCGTCGTCGCTGTCCTTGCGGCACTGTTCGGCCAGACCGTGCCCGGCTGGGCCTCGCTCACGGTCAGCCTGCTGTTCCTGGGCGCGATCCAGTTGCTGTGCCTGGGTTTGCTCGGGGAGTACGTCGGCCGGCTCTACTCCGAGATGCAGCGCCGCCCGCTGTATTTCGTCGCCGAGGACACCGGCGCGGTCGGTACGGCAGCAGCGAGCGCACCCATCGCCGGCAGCGCGCCTCAGCGTCCGGCGCCGGTCACCGGCGCGCGGCCGCCGCGCGCCAGCTAGC
>JBAVXU010000076.1:0-3072 GCA_049698415.1 Mycobacteriales bacterium | reverse complement strand
GTGCCAGTCAGATCGCCGGGCTGCTGCATGTCGACGAACAGGCCGGGGTCGATGCCCAGGGTCCGCATGAGGTCGATGGCCCAGCCCCGGCTGTGGACGTCGAGCAGTCCGGTGGTGGACGCGTTGGTCACCTCGGTGCGGCGTTCGCCGGTTAGCCAGTACGCGAGCAGGTCAGGTACGAGCAGCAGAGACTCGGCGGCCTGCATCTGCGGTGAGCCGGCTGCTGCCGTCAACTGGAAGACCGTGTTGATCGGCATCACCCGCAGACCGGTGGCCGCATAGAGATCGGGCGCGGGCACCAGCGCGAGCGTCCGGTCGATCCAGCCCTCCGTGCGCCGGTCGCGGTAGTGCACCGGGTTGCCGAGCAACGCACCGGTGGAGTCGAGCAACCCGTAGTCAACCGCCCAGGCGTCGATGCCGATGCTGGTCAGCTCACCGGCCGAATGCCCGGCCTCGCGCAGCCCGTCCAGGACGCCTCGATACAGCGACAGGATGTCCCAGTGCAGCGTGCCGTCGACCTCGACCGGGACGTTGAGGAAGCGGTGCGTCTCGGTCAGGCGCAACTCGCCCGGACCCACGACCCCCACCATGACCCGGCCGCTGGACGCGCCGATGTCCACCGCGGCGAATGCACCCTGCCGGCCGCCCGTCATCACGCCGGATCAGCGCAGGAAGGCAGCCGCGACACCGGCATCGACAGGTACGTGCAACCCGGTCGTGTGCGACAGGTCGCTGCTGGCGAGGACGAAGACCGCGTTGGCGACGTGCTCGGGAAGCACCTCTCGCTTGAGTAGCGTGCGCTGGGCGTAGTACTCGCCCAGCTTCTCCTCGGGCACGCCGTAGACCGCGGCCCGCTGCGCCCCCCAGCCGCTGGCGAAGATGCCCGACCCGCGGACCACACCATCGGGGTTGACGCCGTTGACCCGGATCCCGTGCTCGCCCAACTCCGCGGCGAGCAGTCGGACCTGGTGTGCCTGGTCGGCCTTGGCCGACCCGTACGCGACGTTGTTGGGGCCGGCGAAGACGGAGTTCTTGCTCGAGATATAGACGATGTCGCCGCCGAGACCCTGGGCGATCATCGTCGCGGCACCGGCCCGGGAGACCAGGAAGGACCCCTTGGCCATCACGTCGTGCTGCAGATCCCAGTCGCGCTCGGTCGTGTCGAGCAGCGACTTCGAGATCGACAGTCCCGCGTTGTTAACCACGAGGTCGACCCCGCCGAAGGCCAGGGCCGCGGCCCGCAATGCCGCCTCGATCGCAGCCGCACTGGTCACGTCCGCGGTGACGGCGACGGCAACGTCGCTGGTGCCGAGCTCGGCGGCGGTCTGCTGCGCCGCGTCGCCGTCGAGGTCCACCACGACGACACATGCCCCCTCCGCTGCCAGCCGCTGCGCGATCGCCTTGCCGATGCCGGAGCCGGCGCCGGTGACCAGCGCGACCCGGGTGGCCAGCGGCTTGGGCTTGGGCATCCGCTGGAGCTTCTGCTCCTCGAGGATCCAGTACTCGATCCGGAACTTCTCCGACTCCGGGATCGGTGAGTACGTCGACACGGACTCGGCGCCGCGCATGACGTTGATCGCATTGAGGTAGAACTCGCCGGCGACCCGCGCCGTCTGCTTGTCCTTGCCGAAGCTGAACATCCCGACCCCCGGCACCAGCACGATCGCCGGGTCGGCGCCGCGCATGGGCGGCGAGTCATCCTCGGCGTAGCTCTCGTAGTAAGAGCGGTAGTCCTCGCGGTAGGCCGCATGCAACTCGCGCAGGCGGGCGACGGTGTCCTCGAGCGATGCGGCTGGTGGCAGGTCAAGCACCATCGGGCGCACCTTGGTACGCAGGAAGTGGTCGGGACAGCTCGTACCCAACGCTGCCAGTGCCGGGTGCCGCTCCCGCGAGACGAAGTCGAGCACGGCCGTGGAGTCGGTGTAGTGACCGACCTGGCGCAGGTCGGTCGATGTCAGGCCGCGCAGCACGGGCGCCAGCGCCGCCGCCCGGGCGTGCCGCTCCTCCTCGGGCAGCGGTTCGTATCCGGGCAGCACAGGCCCGAACGGGTCCGGCCGGCCGCGCTCGTGGAGGTAGCGCTGGGCGGTGGCGATGATGTCGAGACTGTTCGCCTCGCACTCCTGGCTCGTCTCGCCCCAGGCCGTGATCCCGTGGCCGCCGAGGATCACCCCGATGGCCTGCGGGTTGTCGCGCTTGATCTCGGCGATGTCCAGACCCAGTTGGAAGCCCGGCCGCCGCCACGGGACCCAGACAACGCGATCGCCGAAGCACTCCTTGGTCAGCGCCTCACCCTCCGCCGCGGTCGCCAACGCGATCCCGGCGTCGGGATGCAGGTGGTCGACGTGCGCGGTGTCGACCAGGCCGTGCATGGCCGTGTCGATGGACGGCGCCGCGCCGCCCTTGCCGAACAGGCAGAAGTCGAAGGCGCCGACCATCTCGTCCTCGCGCTCGACTCCGGGATAGACGTCGACCAGGGCGCGCAGCCGGTCCAGCCGGAGCACCGCGAGCCCGCTCTCGGTCAGCGTGCCCAGGTCACCGCCGGACCCCTTCACCCACATCAACGGCGTGGGCTCCTGGGTGACCGGGTCGGTCACCTCCGCCTTGACGGAGGTGTTGCCGCCGGCGTAGTTCGTGTTGGCCGGGTCCGCCCCGAGCCGGTTGCTGCGGTCGAGCAGTTCGGCCACCTCAGGTGGCGTGGCGGTGACCATCAGGCACCCCATCCCGCTGCCTGGCCGCCGACGCGGTCGGCGGTGATGCGCTCGGCGTACCCCGACCGGGCGTACGCCGCGACGGGGTCGGGGTCGAGTCCCATCTCGTGCCTGAGCTCGGCGAGCAGCGGTCGTACGTCGGTGTTGTAGGCGTCCATCAGTACGGCGTTCGCCGCGAGAACGTCTCCCGCCTGCTGGGCGTCCGCCAGGGACGACGCGTCGATCAGCAGCGCCTTGGCCGTGGACTCCTGCACGTTCATCACCGAGCGGATGATCGCCGGGATCTTGGCCTCGATGTTGTGGCACTGATCGAGCATGAAGGCGATGCCCGCCGCCGGACCCAGGGCATCACCTTGCACGATCT
>JBAVXU010000075.1:0-1885 GCA_049698415.1 Mycobacteriales bacterium | reverse complement strand
CTGGAAGGACTGGTCGCGCCTGGCCGTCCGCTGGCCGTTGGTGACGACCGCCAACGCGAGCACGGCGAAGATCGTCATGACTGCCATGGCGGCGATGACGCTGAGCATGGCCCAACCGCCGTCCTCGTCGCGGGCTCTCCTGGATGCCAACCTGATCAACATGCCGCCCCCGGAATCAGTGTTCTGTGGGCCGCGTGGTTGAGCAGCTGGACGTGGGTGGTCGCGGTCATCGCCGGAATGTTCGGAGACGTGGGCACGTCGACGGACAGCGTGATCGCCACCGAGTCGATGGTGCTGAGGACGGCCGGGTCGACTTGTGCCGGTGACCCCGACGTGGGCAGCGGAGCGCCGGTGGGCAACGGGGTGGGATCGCCCTGAGGTGCGGTGTTGTACACGAAGATCGTCTGCGCGGGGCTGAGGTTGGTGGCGAGGATGCGGGTGCGCTTGTTGGCGGGCGCCCAGGTGTAGGGAGCCGCGCACTGCAACGTGGCCGTGTGCTCCTCGATCAGGCGGTTGCTGGCATCGACATAGAAGCGCATCAACGACGGCGCGGCACCGGGGGCGTCGTAGCCGTAGAACCGCACGTCTGCTGGTCCGGCCAGGACCAGCGCGTTGATCGGCACACCCCCGGCCGCCACCGGCGGTTCCGCGGCGGTGCGGATGTACTTCGACATCGCGTCCATGGCGACCTGGACCTTGTTGAGGTCGTCGTTTCGCGCCATCGTGTTGCGAGCCGTACGAAGCGTCGTGATCGTGAGCGTCATGACGGCGAGCGCCAGCACCGCGAAGATCACCATGCTGATGAGCAATTCCACCAGGGAGATGCCCTCATCGTCGGGGCCGGGCCGGCGGCGCAGGAGCCGACTCACCACATCACGACCGTGGTGGTTCCGCCCGGCGTGGTTGTCGCCTGGGACAAGTTGATGGCCGGGGCCGAGTTGTTGTACGTGACGCCTCCGAGCGTCAGCTTGAACTGCCATGAGCCGTAGGGCAACGAGAACTTCAGCCGCCCGGAGGCGTCGGTCAGTCCGGAGAGGATGAAGGTGTCCGTGCAGCCGTTGGTCGTGTCTCGGGCCGTGACGGTCGCGAGCTTGATGGTCGTCCCGCCGACGGTCTGGAACTTCACGTAGGCCGGGGCCAGAGCCGGCGTGATGGTGCTCGACCCTCCGGGGGTCACCAGTCCCACGAGCGGTGAGGCCGGCTTGGAGTCAGTGCAGGTGCCTGCCCAGGCGTTGTAGACGTCCGAGGTGAACGGGAACGCCGGCGAGAGCGTCGCGGCTGACGTGGGACCGACACCGGCGATGGTGCGCAGGCCCGGCGAGTTCCACTTGGTGTGGAACGCCGTGTAGCTGATCGGGTTCAGCGGAGCCGGGAAGCCGGCCACAGCGCTGACCGTCAGGACGATCGCGCCAGGCAGGTCGTAGGGGATGCTGACGACCGGCACCGTGCCCGGGGCCGTCTGGCCGGCGGTCTGCGTGTGCCCCTGGACACCCTGCCAGTCGACGTAGCCGGTGGAGTCCAGGCTCACGTTGTACAAGCCAGGGGTGAGTTGTGCGAAGAGCGCGCACCCGGTCGCGTCAGTGACCTGGCTCTGCGAGGAACCCCCGCCGACCGGGGAGATCGTCACGTTCTGGTCGGAGACAGCGTCACCGTTGCGATCGACGACCTTGACCGGGAGGGTGATGGAGTTCGGGCTGAGCTGCCCCCCGGGAGGAGTGACCACCGTGTCGGAGGTCACCGGCGGGATGTTGTTCATGCGTGCCCAGGTGACGGCCACGCTGATGCGCTGGTAGGCGACGCCGATGCCGAGACCGCCGCTGCAGGCGTCACCGGATTGGCCGAGGCTGGTCCAACTGGTCGTCCGCGTCACGGTGTATGTCGTCTC
>JBAVXU010000074.1:0-1805 GCA_049698415.1 Mycobacteriales bacterium | reverse complement strand
GACGGCGGCGTGCCGGAAGTCGGGCTTGGTGAAATCGTCGTCGTGCATCGACGTGTCGCCGCGGTCGATCTTCACCACGACCACGAAGGGCAATGTCTGGCGCACGACGATCAGTTCGGTTCGGATGGCCCCCGCCTTGCCGTCACCAGTGTCTGCGTAGAGCGAGTCGTGGTAGTAGGCATCCGGGCCGAACTCGGCGGCATCGAAAAGCTTGTCGATGTAGGGCGAGCCCGGCGGGAACGACTTCGCCGCCCGCCGCTGCTTCTCTTCGTTGAAGTCCTTCAGCACGTCGTCACGAGCGTTCGCTGAGACGTAGCCGCTGGTGTCGTAGTAACCGTCCATGATCGTGAAATCGACGGTCCCCGCGCCGTCAACCGCCGGTGGGAAGGGAGCGGTGCACTCGAGCACACCCGCGCCCTGCTGGTTCACCTCGACCTTCGTCACCACCTTGCCCGGCAGCACCGGCCCCAGGGCGGTGTTCAGATCCGCGACCGGAAACGTTGCACAGGTAAACGACTGAGTCGGCCTGCCCTTGCCGGCCGAGTTCGATGACGTGGTCACTGACCTGTTCGGGGCACCCGGCTGGGACGTAACTCGCGTCGAGGGTGGGACCGCCGAGTTCCCGCTGCTGCTACAGCCAGCCGAAAGACCGAGCGCGGCGACCAGGGCGAGCATCGAAAGGTGCCGATTCGTCATGAGTTCCCGACCGTCGGTTGGCCAAGCCAAAGCGCGACCGCGCCGGCCGCGAAGTTTCGGTTCGGCAGATCGTGGATCGCCGCCGGCCGAGCGTAACCGTGAACGCGCATTGCCGCTGAATGAAACCCGTTCGGGACGGTGACGTTCCTTCACCGACCTCGCCGGTTTCACGGCCCTGTGGGAGGAAGCGCCCGAGGCGGTGGGCTCGACGCCGGCGCGGCAACGACGAGGTGATGGCATCGACGGTGGCGCAGGCCGGTCCGACCCGCCCCACAAGGGCCCGTGTCTGCCGGCCTGGGCAAAGTCCTCCACTACTTTCTGTGCATGGACTTGGTGCGTCGGATCCGGGATGGCGAGAGTGGCTTCCTGATCTTCGCTGTGACACCTCCACGGTTGGCGACGACTCCTGATCAGGCACAACAGATCGCGGACGCCACGACCGCTCGCCTGGCCAACATCGATCTTGACGGGCTGATCCTCTACGACATCGACGACGAAACGCCGCGGAACCCACGTCAGCGACCCTTCCCCTTCATGCCAACCCTCGATCCGGCTGCCTACCTCGCCGACCACCTCGCAGCCTGGGCCTTGCCAGTGGTCGTCTATCGGGCGGTCGGCAAGTACTCGACCGACGAGCTTCGCTCATGGCTGTCAGGACAAGACCCCGAGCGCGTGATGACGGTTCTGGTTGGGGCAGCGGCCGCCAACGCAGAACCCACCACAACTCTTGCCACGGCCCAGGCGATAGGCAACGAGGTCAACCCCGCGCTGTTGAGGGGCGGCGTGGCTATCCCGGAGCGCCACACTCGTCGGGGTAACGAACACTTGCGACTGCTCGCCAAGCAGGAAGCGGGCTGCCGGTTCTTCGTCACGCAGGTGGTCTATGACGCCAACGCCGCCAAGAACCTCGTGTCGGAGTACTACTACGCGAGCAAGGAACGCGGAGTGTCCCCTGTCCCGTTCGTCTTCACGTTCTCGGTCTGCGGGTCGATGAAGACCCTCGACTTTCTGCGGTGGCTCGGCGTCGATGTGCCGAAGTGGATCGAGAACGATCTGAAGCATGCCGCCAACACGCTTGAAGCCTCGTATCAACAGGCTCTCTCGACGGC
>JBAVXU010000073.1:0-10755 GCA_049698415.1 Mycobacteriales bacterium | reverse complement strand
GCGACCTCGAACGCCTTGAGTACGCGTTCGACCGAACTGTCGAGCGACCAGCGATCGCAGAGTGCGACCAGCCCGGGCGGGTCGGCCGGCGACGCGGGGAGGGCGTCGTCGAAGTCGGGCAGCGGCGCGTCCGGGGCGACGCGGACGACCAGCGGGGCGACGGCGAGGTAGTCGCGAGCCGCAGCGAGCTTGAGCCGGGCGCCGGCGGGCAACCCGTCGACCTGCCCGGCATCCACCGCGGCCAACAGCTCGGCCACCGAGCCGAACCGGTTGATCAGCGCGGCGGCGGTCTTGTCGCCGATTCCAGCGACACCCGGCAGGCCGTCGCTGGGATCACCGCGCAGCACGGCGAACTCGCCGTAGGTCCGCCCGGGGATGCCGTACTTCTCCTCGACGGCGGCCTCGTCGAGGATCGCCAGGTTGCGTACGCCGCGGGCGGTGTAGAGCACTCGGACCGGGCCGTCGTCGTTGACCAGCTGAATCAGGTCGCGGTCACCCGTCACCACGTCGACCGGCCCGGACTCCCGGGCGGTGAGGGTGCCGATGACGTCATCGGCTTCGTACCCGGCGATGCCGACCCGGGCCACGCCGAGGGCATCGAGGGTGTCCTCGATGATCGGCACCTGAGGGGTCAGCGTGTCCGGGCTCTCCTCACCACCGTCCGCGGCGACCCGGTGTGCCTTGTAGGACGGGAGGGCTTCGACCCTGAACGCGGGCCGCCAGTCGGCGTCCATGCAGGCGACCAGGCGCTCCGGCCGGAACCTCGTGACCAGGGTGGCCACCATGTCGAAGAACCCTCGCACCGCGTTGACCGGGGTGCCGTCGGGTGCGGTCACCGTCTCGGGCACACCGTAGAAGGCGCGGAAGTACAAGCCGGCGGAGTCCAGCAGCATCAACGAACCAGGCACAGTGACAGCCTGCCAGTTTCCGGTCCGCCTGGACGGCTGACACCCTGATGTGACGGCCCGCCTACTACGCTTGCTGCATGTCAGACCTCTATCCCACGGACCGGCTACGGCGCGCCCAGGACGTGGCACGACGGCATGGTGTCGATGCGCTTCTGCTGACTCCAGGCGCCGACCTGCGATACCTCACCGGTTACGACGCCCTGGCCCTGGAGCGGCTGACCTGCCTGGTACTGCCCACGGACGGGGACCCGCTGCTGATCGTCCCTCGGCTCGAACATCCTGCCGCACTGGCCTCCCCGGCCGGAGCGCTCGACCTGGCCATTCAGGCGTTCGACGAGGGTGACGACGCCTACGCGCTGGTCGCCAGCGCCCTCGGAGCCGTTGGTGTGGTCGGCGTCGCCGATCGGATGTGGGCCGAGCAGGTGCTGGCGTTCCGCGCGACGCTGTCCGGCAGCAAACAGGTGCTGGCCGGACCGGTGCTGCGCGAACTCCGCATCCGCAAGAGCCAGGCCGAGGTGGACGCACTGCGCCGGGCCGGTCAGGCGATCGACCGAGTCCATCTGCGGATGGCCGAATGGCTGCTGCCCGGTCGCACCGAAGCCGAGATCGGCCGTGACATCGGCGACGCGATCCTGGTCGAGGGCCATGCCGTCACCAACTTCGTCATCGTCGCCTCCGGTCCCAACGCCGCCAGCCCCCATCACCACCCCGGCAGCCGGACCGTGCAGGCCGGCGATGCCGTCGTGGTCGACATCGGCGGAACAACCGAGGAGGGCTACTGCTCGGACATGACCCGGACCTACGTCGTGGGGCATCCACCCGAGGGCTTCCTCGACTACTACACCGTCCTGCAGCAGGCACAGGAAGCCGCCTGCGCTGCCGTGAAGCCCGGTGTCACCGCACACGACGTCGACGCCGCTGCTCGCGACATCATCGCCGCCGCGGGCTACGGCGAGTACTTCGTCCACCGCACCGGGCACGGCATCGGCCTGTCCGAGCACGAGGAGCCGTGGATCGCCGTCGGCAACGACGAGCCGCTCGAGCCAGGGATGGCCTTCTCGATAGAGCCCGGCATCTACCTCCCCGGCCGACACGGCGCTCGGATCGAGGACATCCTCGTCTGCACCGACGATGAAGGTGAACGGCTCAACGTGGTGAGCCGTGATCTCGTCGTACTCGGCGGCTGACGATGCCGGCACTACGCGCAATGCCGACTCCCGAGGCCGAAGAACTCATCGGACTGACCCGCGACCTCGCCGACGGAGAACTCCGGCCCGCAGCGGCGCGGGGTGAGGCGAGCGGGGAGTTCCCCCGCGAGGTGGTGCGCACGCTGGGCAAGGCCGGGCTGCTCGGACTGCCCTACGCCGAGGACTACGGCGGTGGCGAGCAGCCCTACGAGGTCTATCTCCAGGTGGTCGAGGAGTTGGCGACGGCCTGGCTGGCAGTCGGACTAGGGGTCAGTGTCCACACGCTCGCCTGCTATCCGGTGGCCGCCTTCGGCACGACCGCGCAGAAGGAGCGGTTCCTCCCGGACATGCTGGGCGGCGACCTGCTCGGTGCCTACTGTCTGTCCGAGCCCGCATCCGGGTCGGACGCCGCCGCCCTGACCACCCGGGCGGCGCGCAGCGGCGACGAATACGTGGTCGACGGGGTCAAGGCGTGGGTCACCCATGCCGGCGTCGCCGACTTCTACAACATCATGGTGCGCACGTCCGACGACGGATCGCGCGGGATCTCGACGCTGCTCGCCGACGCCGCGACGCCGGGCCTACAGCCACAGCGGCCCGAACGCAAGATGGGGCTGGCCGCCTCTCCGACCGCGCAGGTGGTCCTCTCCGGTGCGCGGGTGCCGGCCGACCGCCTGATCGGGGCTGAGGGGGCCGGTTTCGGGATCGCCATGTCCGCTCTCGACGGTGGCCGACTCGGCATCGCCGCCTGTGCGGTGGGGGTGGCGCAGGCGGCCCTGGACTACGCGACGGCATACGCCAGGGAGCGCCGGCAGTTCGGCGCGCCGATCATCGACTTCCAAGGCGTGTCGTTCATGCTCGCCGACATGGCGACCCAGGTCGAGGCCGCCCGCGCTCTCTACCTTGCCGCAGCTCGGCTGCGCGACGCCGGTCTGCCCTACAGCGACCGGGCGGCGATGGCCAAGCTGTTCTGCACCGACGCGGCCATGCGGGTGACCACCGACGCGGTGCAGGTGCTCGGTGGCGCTGGATACGTCGAGGACCACCCGGTCGAGCGCTACATGCGAGAGGCGAAGGTGTTGGAGATCGTCGAGGGTACCAACCAGGTGCAGCGACTGGTCATCGGCCGCGCCCTGGCTGGTCCGCGCGCGCCGGCAGGTGGCTGACATGCCACTGGAGGACACCGACCGGCTCATCGTGCAGGCACTCACGGAGGACGGCCGGCTCAGCTACACCGACCTTGCCGAACGCGTCGGCCTGTCGGTATCCGCGGTTCACCAACGAGTACGCCGACTGGAGCAGCGCGGTGTCATCCGGGGTTATCGCGTCGACCTTGACGCCGACTCGCTCGACCTGCCGCTTACCGCGTTCGTCTCGATCAAGCCCATCGACCCCGCGGCCCCCGACGACGCACCGGCCAGGCTCCGGCACCTCGAGGCGATCGAGGCCTGCCACAGCGTCGCGGGGGAGGAGTCCTACATCTTGAAGGTGCGCGTAGGCGACCCGGCCGGGCTCGAGGCGTTGCTCCAGGAGATCCGTGCAGCCGCCAACGTTTCGACACGTACGACCGTCGTGCTGTCCACTCCGTACGAAGGCCGCCCGCCCGCAATGTGAGCTTCAGGTCATTGGGGCAAATCATCCGAGATCGGCCACGTCGCGATCATGCATCGGTGCTGCGCCAGAACACATTGGGACGGCATGAATGCACTAGCATCGCCCGTGCCTACATCGCCGCGGCCGCGTGCCGACGTCAACGCGAGGAGATCGGACAAAGATGAAGCAGAAGAAGCGCCTGGTCGGGATCGCAGCAGCATCCACGGCCCTGCTCCTGCTCGCTGCGGCCTGCGGCAGCAGCGGCTCGAAGACCAAGACCCCCAAGGCCGGTGACAAGCTCGGCGGATCGGTGAGCGTTGTCGGGTCATGGAGCGGTGCGGAGCAGGACTCCTTCCTCGCCATGATCGCGCCGTGGGAGAAGACGACAGGCACCAAGGTCAAGTACACCGGCTCGCGTGACCTCTCCGCGCAGCTCACGACGGGTGTGGCCTCCGGCAATCTGCCCGACCTCGCCGGCCTCCCCGGCCCCGGGTCGATGAAGACGTTCTACGACAAGGGCGCGCTCAAGAGTCTCGACTTCGTCGACTACAACAAGTACGCCAGCGTGACACCGCCTGGCTTCGCCGACTTGGGAAAGGCCGACGACGGCAAGCTGATCGGCATCTTCACCAAGGCAGCGGTCAAGGGCCTCGTCTACTACAACACCAAGGGCACCTACAAGCCGAGCCCGCCGCCCAAGACGCTTGACGAGCTCAACGCGGCGACCCGCAAGGGGCCGGCGAAGCAGTGGTGCATCGGCCTGGAGTCCGGTGCCGCCTCCGGCTGGCCGGGCACCGACTGGGTCGAGGACATCGTCCTGCGCCAGTCGGGCAAGGACGTCTATGACAAGTGGGTCAAGGGCAAGCAGAAGTGGACCTCGCCGGAGATCAAGAAGGCGTTCCAAACGTTCGGTGATGCGGTCAACAACGCCAACGGCGGACCGAACTACGTCACCAACACTGCGTTCGGCAAGGCAGCGAACCCGATGTTCGCCAAGCCGCAGGGTTGCCTGCTGCACCATCAAGCGTCGTTCATCACCGACTTCTTCAAGAACGAGGCCGGGGCCAAGGAAGGTGACTTCGACTTCTTCCCGTTCCCGGACATCGACCCGGCCAACTCCGGAGCCGTGACCGGTGGTGGCGACCTGTTCGGCATGTTCAATGACACGCCGCAGGCGCGTTCGCTGATCAACTACTTGCTGACCCCGGAGGCTCAGGCGATCTGGGTCAAGCGCGGAGGGTTCATCTCGGGCAACAAGGACGTCCCGGTCTCGGACTACCCGGATGCGGCCTCGAAGAAGGCGGCGGAGATCCTGCAGAACGCCAAGACCTTCCGGTTCGACGCATCCGACCAGATGCCGGCCGCGATGGGCGACGCTTTCAGCAAGGCGATGGTGGCCTTCGCCAAGGACCAGGGAAAGCTCGATTCGCTCCTGAGCAGCCTCGACAAGACCCAGACGGACGCCTACAGCCAGTAGTCGGACACGGGGGGCGGCAGCTATCCGGCTGCCGCCCCCCGATCCGTGATCTGATGGCGGTCGATCGACTCACCGAGAAGGGTGCAGGCACGTGGACACTCATCGGGGCGCGCCATGAACAAGTTGCTGCTCGCCATCGTCGTGGTCATCGCCGTGCCCGCAGTGCTCGTCGGCTACATCCTGCTCATCGAGGCGGTGGTGGTCCGGCTGGGCCGCAAGGTTGCCGCCCGGGTCCGGCCCTGGCTGTGGCTCGGCCCAGCGCTGCTCTTCCTGGGCGTGTTCCTCGTCTATCCGACGGTGGCGACGTTCCAGCGCAGCTTCCAGAACCGGCGCGGTGATGCGTACGTCGGGCTGACGAACTACAAGTGGTTCTTCACCCGCGACGACACGCTGATCGCCTTGCGCAACAACGTCCTGTGGGTGGTCTTCCTCACCGGCGGCGTCGTCATTCTCGGCCTGATCGTGGCCGTGCTCGCCGACCGGGTGAAATACGAACGCGTGGTCAAGTCGGTCATCTTTCTGCCGATGGCCATCAGCTTCGTCGCCGCCGCAGTGATCTGGCGGCTGATGTACGACCTCAACCCGATCGTCGGGACGCTGAACGCCGTCGGCAAGACGATCAATGCGGGGCCGGTGGCCTGGCTGAGCACCGAGTCGATCAACAACTTCATGCTGATCCTGGTCGGCGTATGGATGCTGACCGGCTTCGCGATGGTGATCCTCTCCGCCGGGCTCAAGGGCATTCCCACGGAGTTGATCGAGGCGGCGCGCATCGACGGGGCCACCGAACTCCAAGTGTTCCGCAAGATCTCGCTGCCGCTACTCGCCCCGACAACCGCGGTGGTCGCGACAACCGTGATCATCTTCGCGCTCAAGACCTTCGACATCGTCTACGTCATGACCAACGGGAACTTCGGGACCGAGGTCATGGCCAACCGCATGCTCAAAGAGCTCTTCACCAACGACCAGGAGGGCAGGTCGGCCGCCGTCGCGGTCGTCCTGCTGCTGAGCACGATCCCGGTCATGGCCTACAACGTCCGCAAGTTCCGCCAGCAGGAAGCCGAGCGATGACACAGGTCCCGGTTCTCATCGAACCCGAGGTCGAGAAGGCTCACGAGCGACCGCACAAGCGCCAGATCAGGGGTCCGCTGCACTTCACGCTGATCGCGATCATGGTCCTGTGGGCAATCCCGGCGCTGGGGCTGTTCGTCGCCTCGTTCCGCACGGCGCAGTCGACCAACAAGAGCGGCTGGTGGACGGCGATCGTCCCGCCCTATCACTTCACCTTCAGCAACTACGACTATGTGCTCAACCGGGCCGGTTTCTGGGACTCCTTCCTCAACAGCATGATCATCACGATTCCGGCGACGGTGCTGGTGGTGCTGATCGCGGCGTTCGCCGCCTATGCCTTCGCGTGGATGGACTTCCCGTTCCGCAACGTCCTGTTCGTGGTCGTCGTCGGCCTGCTGGTGGTGCCGTTGCAGGTGACCCTCATCCCGGTCCTGTCGCTGTTCCGGGACTTCCAGGTCGGTGGCTTCAAGCTCAACGGCACGGTGCTCGTTGTCTGGCTTGCGCACACCGGCTACGGGCTCCCGTTCGCGATCTATCTGTTGCGCAACTACATCGGCTCACTGCCCAAGTCCATCTTCGAGTCCGCGGCCATCGACGGCGCAGGGCCGGCCACCGCATTCTTCCGGCTGGCCGTTCCGATGAGCGTGCCGGCGCTCGCGTCCTTGGTGATCTTCCAGTTCCTCTGGGTCTGGAACGATCTGCTGATCGCGCTGGTCTACCTCGGCCCGCAGCCCGACAACCACCCGTTGTCGGTCACGCTGGCCAACCTGACGACGAATTTCGGCGGCAACTGGCAATTCGTCACCGCGGCTGCGTTCGTGTCGATGATCATTCCGATCGTCGTGTTCTTCTCACTGCAGCGCTTCTTCATCCGCGGGATCACCGGCGGAGCCGTCAAGGGCTGACGCCCAGCAAGCTGCGAAGGTGCGACCGTACCGCCCGTCGGGGTTTCACGCCGATGGCCGGCGACGCCGCCCGCGTGGGCCTGGCTGGGAGCGCTAGGCGTTGCTCGGGGCCTCGCTCGCGGCGGCACCGGCGTCGGGCCGGGCCTCCTGGCGGGCGATCGCCAGGCCGGTGTCATTGTCGAAGAAGTGCAGCGTGCTGGTGTCCACTGCCAGCGTCAGGGGCTGGCCCGAGCGCGCCCTGCTCTTGGCGTTGACCCGGGCGATCCACACGCTCTTGTTCTCGGCCAGCGGCAGGGTCGCGGACTCGTCGCCACCGGCGTCGTGTGCCAGATCGGTGGTGTCCTTGTGCTGCACCGGCGGGGCGTCGACCGTGAAGATGACGTTGATCTCCGAACCCAACTCCTCGGTGACGTCGGCGCGCACGTGCATGGTCGACTGGCCGGAGTCCGAGGCGTACTCCGCGTCCTCGAAGCTCGATGGCCGCACGCCCAGGATGATCTGCTTGCCAAGATAGGCGTCCAAGCCCTCGCGCTCGCGCAGGATTGCCTCGGAGATGGACAGCTTCTGGTCGGCGAACACCACGGCGACCCCGTCGTCGCGTACCAGCTTTGCCTGTACGAGGTTCATCGACGGCGAGCCGATGAACCCGGCCACGAACAGGTTGACGGGCCGGTCGTAAAGGTTCTGCGGGGTGTCCACCTGCTGCAGCTTGCCGTCGCGGAGCACCGCGACCCGGTCGCCCAGCGTCATCGCCTCGACCTGGTCGTGCGTGACGTAGATCGTGGTGACACCGAGCCGCTCGTGCAGTTGGTTGAGCGAGGCCCGCATCGACACCCGCAGCTTGGCGTCGAGGTTGGACAGCGGCTCGTCCATCAGGAACGCCTGCGGCTCGCGCACGATCGCCCGGCCCATCGCCACACGCTGGCGCTGACCACCGGACAGTGCGGCCGGCTTGCGCTTGAGGAAGGGCTCCAGGCCGAGCATCTTCGCGGCATCGGCGACGCGGCGCTTGCGCTCCTCCTTGGGCGTCTTGCGAAGCTCCAGGCCGAAGGCGAGGTTCTGCTCGACGGTCATGTGCGGATAGAGCGCGTAATTCTGGAAGACCATGGCGATGTCGCGGTCCTTGGGCTGCACGTCGTTGACGACGTTGTCGCCGATCGTGATCGTGCCGCCGGAGATCTCCTCGAGGCCGGCCACCATCCGCAGGGCTGTGGACTTGCCACAGCCGGACGGGCCGACGAAGACCATGAATTCCCCGTCACGAATCTCCAAGGACAACTGGTCCACGGCCTTTTGGCCGCCGCCATAGATCTTGTCGACCTTGTCGAGCACGATCTGAGCCATCGCTTCTCCGTCTCTCGCGTTAAGACGGCCGGTGCACTCGCGGGGAGTGGCTGTCCGAACCGAGGATGCTGTGCTCACGGACGCTAGCATCGCGGCACGGTCAGTGCGAGGTCGGTGCTCAGCCGGCGACGAGGCTGGCAGCCGCGCGCTGGCTGTCGGCGGCCATGTCCAAGGCCCGGCCCGCGGTGTCGCCCTGGTGCTCGCGCCACCATGCCTGCCCCTGCTCGGGCAGTGTGTAGATCGGGTCGTAGTACTCGTAGCGTCGCTCGAGGACGTCCGGATCGTCTTTCTCGATCCCGGTCGGGTAGTTCTTGGTCCAGTAGGAGATGCCCCGCTCGCGGTCGTAGTCACAGAGCTGGTGCACCCAGCGCTTGCCGACGTACGGCACGTCACAGACGATCCTGGGGGTGGCGAAGCCGGGAAGGTAGCCCATGATCGCGTGCTGCAGGGCCATCGCCTCGTCGACCGAGACCCTCCAGTGCTCGCTGCTCGGGACCATGTCGCACATGTAGAAGTAGTAGGGCATGACGGCGGCTTCATCGAGCAGCGCGAAGCACAGGTCGAGCAGTTGCTCCTGTGTGGTGTTGACGCCGCGCAGGAGGACTCCCTGGTTGCGGACGTCGCGGACGCCGACCTCCAGCATCTTCTTGGCGGCAGCTGCGACCAGCGGTGTGACCGACTGGGCGGCATTGACGTGGGTGTGAATCGCCAGGTGCACACCGCGATCCCGCGCCGTGGTGGCGAGGCGCTCCATGCCGGCCACGACGTCGTCCTGCAGCCAGTGCTGCGGCAGGCCCATCAAAGCCTTGGTGGCCAGCCGGATGTCGCGGATGTTGTCGATCTCGAGCAGCCGCGAGACGAAGGACTCGAGCTTGGCGAAGGGCATGTTGGCTACGTCGCCCCCGGAGACGACGACATCGCGGACCGCGGGGGAGCGGACCAGATAGTCGATCATGGCGTCGTAGCGCGACACCGGCTTCAGCTCGAACTTCAGCTTCTTCACCAGCGGCGTGGAGTTGCCGACGAGGTCCATCCGCGTGCAGTGCCCGCAGTACTGCGGGCAGGTCGGCAGCAACTCGGCGAGCACCTTGGTCGGATAGCGGTGGGTGAGGCCCTCGGCCACCCACATCTCGGCCTCGTGCAGGGAGTCACGGCTTGCCTCGGGATGGGAGGGCCAGTCGGTACGGCGATCGGAGAAGGCCGGAAGCATGTAGCGGCGCACCGGGTCGGCGTACAACGCCTCGGCTGTCGGGACCTCTGTGGGGACCATGGTGTTGACCATCTGCGGCGGCAGCAGGATCGACATCGTGGCGCGCTGGGCCTGATCGCGTTCGAGGTCGTCGTAGAAGCTGTCGGCGACGAGATCGCCGTAGACCTGGCGCAGTTGCTTGACGTTCTTGACGCAGTGCGAGCGCTGCCACTGGACATCGGCCCACTCCGCGGTGGTGACATCACGCCAGCCGGGCAGCCGGCGCCAGTCCGGCTCCACAAGCTGCCGGCGCTGATAGACGTAGGACTTCCCGGTCACCCGCGACCTCCCGCGATAGGGCACACTTGGATGTGACAGTAACAATAGAACATCCTGGCAAGGATGTAACATGCCGCAATATCTTCGGTCCGATCCAGATTGTAGCTAAGGAGTGCCCGTGAGTGACGCTCGCACCGGCTCTTCTCCAGTCGGCCTGCACCGTGTTGTCGAGCCGCCAGGGGTGCTCCCGCAGGCCGCGTTCAGGCTTGACACGTCGCCACAGCTCTGGCCCGACGAGACCCGGATCGCCGTCGAGCGGCTCAATCTGGACGCGGCGTCCTACCGGCAACTCCGTGAGCAGTACGCCGGCGATGGTGATGCCATCCGGTCAGCGGTGCTCGAGATCGTCGCGAGCCAGGGCAAGATGCACAATCCCGTCACCGGCTCGGGGGGCATGCTTATCGGCACCGTCGAGGAGGTCGGGCCGGAGTCCACGCTCGGACTGACCGTGGGCGATCGTGTGGCAACGCTGGTGTCGCTCACCCTGACTCCGCTGGCGATCACCGATTCACTGGCGCAGTGGGACGGCCGCAGCGAGCAGGTCCCGGCCTCCGGTCACGCCATCCTCTTCGGCCGGTCGATCGCCGCCAGGTTGCCCTCCGACCTGCCGACGCCGCTCGCGCTGGCCGCACTCGACGTCTGTGGCGCGCCCGCCCTGACCGCCCGCGTGGTGCGCTCATACGCAATCGCCTCGGGGCCGTCTGTCGCTGTCATCGGCGCGGCCGGCAAGAGCGGCTCGCTG
>JBAVXU010000072.1:0-10421 GCA_049698415.1 Mycobacteriales bacterium | reverse complement strand
GGCAAGGGCGATGTGCTCTGGAAGGCTCTCGCGACCACCTCAGGGGACCTGGTGGTGTTCCTCGATGCCGACGTCGAGACCGTGCGTCCGGCGTACGTCACAGGACTGCTAGGCCCGCTCCTGCTTGACCCGACGACCGCACTGGTCAAGGGGTTCTACGAACGCCCGCTGGCCGGCGGATCGCAGAGCGCCGGCGGCCGGGTGACCGAGCTGATGGCGCGGCCGTTGCTCAACGCCGTCTACCCACAGCTCGCCGGCGTCATCCAGCCGCTGTCCGGGGAGTACGCCGGCCGCCGGACCTTGCTGGAGCGGCTGCCGTTCGCCTCGGGCTACGGCGTCGAGGCGGGCCTGTTGATCGACACCGAGCGGGCCGCCGGGCTCGACGCGATAGCCCAGGTCGATCTCGGACTGCGCCGCCACGCCCACCAGGACCACCACGCCCTGGGCCGGATGGCCGGCGAGATCCTGCAGACTGTGCTCTCCCGCGTCTCGCCCGATCTGCGCACCAGTACCGCGTTGACGCAGTTCCGGCGGATGGCCGCGGGTGACTTCGAGTCGCTGACGACCGAGGTCATAAGCGTGGACCGGCCCCCGATCGCCACGGTGGCGGAATACGCCGACCGCTCCGATCCAGCCGCACAGGTGTCGCTCAGGCGCCCTTGCGCACGGGAGGTACCACGGTGAGCTTGGCGAGCGATCCAGGCTTGACCAGTGCGGTGGCCAGGTCTTCCGCGTCGATCGCGCCATCATGGGCTGATAGCAGAGCGTCGACCTCGTCGGCCGGCAGCGCGTGGGAGAACAGGAAGCCCTGACCGCTCTTGCAGCCCATCGCGCGCAGCATCTCGAGCTGGGACTCCTGCTCGATGCCCTCCGCGACCGTCTTGAGCTTGAGCGTTCCGCCGAGCCGGACGATGGCCTCGGTGAGCGCGCGCTTGTCACCGGATGAGGCCAGCGACTCGACGAAGGACTGGTCGATCTTGAGGATGTCGATGGGGAAGCGACTGAGGTAGGACAGCGACGAGTAACCGGTACCGAAGTCGTCGATGGCCAGCGAGACACCGAGTGCCTTCAACTCCCCGAGCAGCCCGATCGTGATCTCGGTGTTCTCGATGAGCTGCGACTCGGTCATCTCCAGCACCAGGCAGTCGGACGGCAAGCCGGAGTCGGACAGCGCGCCCCGCACCATGTCCACGAAGTTCTCTGCGAGCAACTGGCGGCCGGAGATGTTCACCGCGACGGTGAGCCGACGCCCGGTCGGCTGCCTGCTTGCCGCCCAGCGGCAGGCCTCGTTGAGGATCCAGGCGCCGATCTCGACGATCTGGCCGGACTCCTCGGCGACGCTGATGAACTCGTTGGGCTGGACCAGGCCGCGGGTCGGGTGCCGCCAGCGGACCAACGCCTCGACGCCGAGGTACGAACCCTCAGCGAGGTCGACGATCGGCTGGTAGAAGAGCACGAACTCATCGCGGGCCAGGCCCTGCCGCAGGTCCATCTCGATCTCGAGCCGCTCGACGAGGGCGTGGTGCATGTGCGGCTCGAACTCCCGCGCGATGCCACCGCCGTGAGCCTTGGCGTGATACATCGCCACATCGGCGTTGCGGATCAGATCCTCGGCGGTGTCGTCGCGCGCGACGGCCAGCGCGATGCCGATCGAGGTGCGTACCCGGATGTCACGGCCGTCGACGTGGAAGCTGGGCTCGAGCACGGCCATCAGGTGGGCGGCGACGGTCTCGGCATTCCAGTCGCTGTCGATCCATTCGAGCAGTACGGCGAACTCGTCACCGCCGAGCCGGGCGATAGTGTCCGCGACGCGCAGCCGGTCACGCAGGCGCTGCGCCACCTGAACCAACAGCCGGTCACCGGAGGCGTGCCCGTACGAGTCGTTGACGGCCTTGAAGCCGTCGAGGTCGAGGAACATCACCACGAGCGGACGGAAGTTGCGCTGCCGCGACGCGAGCGCGTGGTCGACGCGGTCCTTGAACAGTTCGCGGTTGGCGAGCCCGGTCAGGCCGTCGTGGAACGCCTGGTGCGACAACTGCTCCTCGAGAGCCTTGCGCTCACTGACATCGCGCGCATTGATGACCAGGCCGCGTACGTGCGGGTCGTCGATCAGCGAGGTCACCGTGAGCTCGGTGTCCCGGCTGCGCCCGCTGGCGTCCCGGATCTGCCCCTCCATGGTGACGCTGCCGGACACGGCTGCCGCATCCCGCAGGGTCTGGAGCAGCCTGGCGCCTTCTCTGGGTTCCATCAACGTGGTGAAGGGCTTGCCCAGCAGCGCGAGTGGGTCGAGGTCGAAGACGTGTTCGGCCGACGGGGTGACGTACTGAATCGTGCTGTCGGGCTCAACCACCGTGACGACATCCGAGGAGTTCTGGACGAGGGAGCGGAACCACTGCTCGCGTTCGGCCAGCGCCAGCGTGCGCTCGTTGACCCTGGCCTCGAGGAAGTCGGTCAGGCGCAGGTTCTCGCGCGAGGTGAGGATCTGCCGGAGGACCACGAAAGTCATCAGCCCCAGCAGCGACCACGTCATGAACGGGCCAGGCCGGCCGACAGTGATCTCGCGGTAGGTCACCGCTCCCAGCGCCAGGGCGACCGCAGGGTACGGCGCTAGGACGCGGAAGTGCCCGTTCCGCTCGCCTTGGTCCTCGTCGACCTCGGCCCGGCTCGACAGCCCGACGCGTGCGGCGAAACCGAACGTGAGATAGCCGAGGAACCAGAACACATCGATCGGGTGACCGGAGTAGTAGGTCTGGTTGTTGGTGAGGAAGAGGAAGCCGGAGTCCGCCACGGCGCTGCCCAGCACCGCAGCGACCAGCAGCAGCGCCGAAGCGAGCCGGAGGCCGCTGCCGTGGCGCATCCGGACCACGAGCACCAGGGCAAGGGTCGCGGAGACAACGTCACCGACGGGGTAGGCCAGCCCGATCGCCTGCGTCAGCAGCGACCCGGAGCCGCCGATGATCATCTTCCCGAGCACGACCTCCCAGGACACCATCAGCAGCGATGTCGCGATGATGAGGCCGTCGAGCAGGCCACGGACGCGGGTCGCGCTGGTCAGCGGTGAGCGCGGAAGCAGGCAGAGCCCCAGGATGATGAAGACCACGGCCCCGAGATAGCCCAGGTCGGCATACGACGGGAACGGCAGGTCCTGCGGCAGGATCGACTCGTACACCCCCCACACCGTCTGGCCGGCCGCCCAGGACCAGGCCGAGGCAGCGAGCGCTGTCCAGGCCCAGCGCTGATGTCCACGCAAACCCATGGCTCGCCGGGTGGCGCAGTAACCGGCATACACCGGCGCGAGGATCAGGCCGATGTTCGAGGCCCACTGTCCGCTGTTCGTGCGCGGATGCGTCGAGATGAAGAGGAACCAGACCAGGGCAAGGGTGAGCCCGATAGTCACCTCGACGGACAGCCGGGACGGCCTGGGCAGACGCATGGCAGATGTATCGGTGCGCCGCTGCCGAAACTTGACGGCTGATCCACTCAAGTGGGCATCCCATTCGCACGATGTATGCGAGTACGCCACGTCTGCTTAGGGGAAGGGCTCAAGTGGTCACCAGAGCAGATCGGATCCCACGGCCGCGGGAATACGCCGCGCCCGTCTGGCCGGCCTGCCTCACCCCTGACGAGTTGTCCCTTGTGGACGTCGATGCCGCTTTTCTCGCCGTCGACCTCGGCAACGTCCGCCGCCGCTACCGCGAGCTCTACATCGCCTTCCGCGGCCGGATCGAGGTCCGCTATGCCATGAAGTGCAACTCCGATCCCAAGGTGCTCACCACCCTCGCCGAGCAGGGCAGCGGATTCGAGATCGCGTCCATGCCCGAGCTCACGGCGCTGCAGGCCCTGGGTATCGACACCTCATCGGTGGTCTACAGCAATCCGATCAAGCCTCCCGACCACGTCGGGCGCAGCTACGAGGCCGGCGTACGGTCGTTCGCCGTCGACTGCCTCGGCGAGGTCGAGAAGATCGCCAAATTCGCACCGGGCAGCAACGTGTTCGCTCGGGTACGCGTCGATGACACCCGCAGCCTGTTCCCGCTGTCCGCGAAGTTCGGACTGCCGATCGAGGAAACGGCAGACCTGATGCTCGCGGCACGCGACCGTGGCCTCGTCCCTTCCGGGTTGACCTTCCACGTCGGCTCACAGTGCACCGACGCAAGCGCGTGGGCGCGCGCCATCGACAGCCTCGCCCCCGTGATCGCCGAACTGTCGGCGCAGGGTGTCGTGCTCAGCATGCTCGACATCGGCGGCGGCTTCCCCGCGCACTACGGGCCGCCGGTCCCAGAGTTGCCCGAGATCGCCGCCCGCACCCTCGAGGCGCTGGACCGACTGCCGTACCAACCCGCCGAGATCATCTGTGAGCCCGGCCGCGCCATCGTCGCGGAGTCCGCCGTGCTTGCCACCACCGTCATCGGCCGTGAGCGCCGGCTCGGTCGCGAATGGATCTATCTCGACGTCGGCGCCTACAACGGGCTGATGGAAGCAGCCCAGACGCACGGCACCTGGCGCTTCCCGCTGCAAACCTGGCGCGGTGCCGATCCGGACGTCCCGCACGTCGCTTGCACGGTGACCGGTCCGACCTGCGACTCGTCGGACACTCTGCTCAACGACGTCGATCTCCCCTGCGACCTCGCGATCGGGGACCGCGTCTACATCGGCACCGCCGGCGCGTACAGCCTCTGCTACGCCTCGTCGTTCAACGGGTTCGATCCGCCGGAGCGCATATACTTCGGGGAATGACGGCCCCGGTCGGATGACGCTCGCCCTGCTGGCCGCGTTCTTCGCCGCGCTGGCTTACGGTGTCGCCTCGGTGCTCCAGTCCTATGGCGCCCGCGGGACGACGGGTTCGGTGCTCGCGGCCACCCGGTCGGTTCCCTACATGGCGGGCATCGGCCTCGATCTGACCGCATTCGGGGTCTCGACAATCGCGCTGCGACGGCTGCCGCTGTTCAGCGTCCAAGCCATCGTCGCCTCCAGCGTCGTGGTGACCGCGCTGCTGGCCGGTCCCATGCTCGGCGGCGCGCGGCTGCGCTGGGTCGATCGGATCGCCGTCGGCGCCGTCTGCGCGGGGTTGGTGATGCTGGGCCTGTCCGCCGCCACCCATCCCGCGGACAACGCCCCGGCCTGGCTGCCGATGGCCACGTTGTCCGCCGCGCTGTTCGTAGCTGCCGCCGGCACGGTCACGGTGGGAAGGTCCGGGTCCGGCCCCGTCCTCGGACTGCTTTCCGGCGCCGCATTCGGCCTCGTCAGCCTGTCCGTCA
The DNA here is from genome assembly GCA_049698415.1 of Mycobacteriales bacterium. Taxonomy (GTDB): domain Bacteria; phylum Actinomycetota; class Actinomycetes; order Mycobacteriales; family QHCA01; genus QHCA01. Next base: position 5,163 of record JBAVXU010000072.1, on the reverse strand, counting down.
GGTTAATGACCGTCGGGCACTCCATCGGTTCGTGGCTAGCCGACCCGGCCGTTTACGGCCTGGCCGTGTCCGGCGCCAGCGCCCTTTTCCTGTACGCCGCGGCACTGCAGCGCGCACACGTCACGACGACGACCGCGGTGGTGATCACCGTGGACGCCCTCCTCCCGGCGACCGTGGGCGTGCTGCTCCTCAACGATCACGCCGCAGCCGGCCGGGGTCCGCTGGCCGTCCTCGGGTTCATCGCCGCGATCTGCGGAGCGGTGGTGCTCTCCCGAGCACAACTCGACCGGCCGGCCGAGGGCGGCAGGCACCGACGGCCGAGGAAGGCCCAGGCACGACTGCTCGCTGCCCGCGACTGACCCGGGTCGGTTACCTTGGTCCGGCCGCAGACCCGGACAGGATCGGTGTGACGCTTGTGACCGGTCGAGCAGGACAACTGAGGAGTCGCCGCCAGCATGAGCAATTCTGAGCTCGTCGTCGCATCCAACCGGGGGCCGCTGTCCTTGACCACCGGAGCGGACGGCAGGGACCACGTCAGCCGCGGAGGTGGCGGCCTGGTCAGCGCGATGAGCTCCGCGATGTCATCGGTCGACGCGGTGTGGGTGTGCTGTGCGCTCAACGACCGCGAGCGGGTGGTGTCCCGGCGGGCCACGAGGGGGCACCTGTCCGCCGCGGACATCGACACCGGCGGCCTCGACGTACGCATGCTGCCGATCGACGCGACGACGTTCCAGCGGGCCTACAACGGGATCGCCAACTCGACCTTGTGGTTCGTCAACCACCTGCTGTACGACACCCCGCGGCAGCCCGCCTTCGACTTCGCCTGGCGCCGGCAATGGGCGGCGTACGAGCAGTACAACCAGGCGTTCGCCGACGCGCTGGCCGAGGAAGCCGCCGATGGGGCAACGGTCGTCATCCAGGACTACCACCTGGTGCTCGCCCCGCAGATGCTGCGCGAGCTGCGCCCGGACCTGCGGATCGGCCACTTCATGCACACGCCGTGGGCGCCTCCGGACTACTACCGGATGCTGCCCGACGACGTGGGTCGGGCGACGCTGGCCGGAATCCTCGGCGCCGACCACGCAGGCTTCCTGTGCGAGCGCTGGGCCGCTGCGTTCCTGGCGTGCTGCGCCGACGTGCTGGGTGCGAGCGTCGAAGGCCGCACCGTCACCTATCAGGGCTCCCGGACCGAGGTGGGCATCCACGGGCTGGGCATCGATGGGGACGAGTTGCGCGAGCGGGCGTCACGATCCGACGTCGACAACCGGATGGCCAACCTGCGCGAGCTCGCCGGCGACCGGCGGATCATCACCCGGGTCGACCGCACCGAGTTGTCGAAGAACATCGTGCGTGGGCTGCAGGCCTACCGCGAGTTCCTGCGCACCCACACCGAATGGCAGGACCGGGTGGTGCACGTGGCCTACGCGTACCCCTCTCGGCACGACCTGCCGGAGTACCGGGAATACACCGCCGCGGTCCAGCGCCTGGCGCACGAGATCGAGGAGGAGTTCGCCACCGAGTCCTGGAACCCTGTGCTGCTGGGAGTGACCGATGACTATCCGGGTTCGCTGGCGGCGTTCCGGATGGCCGAGGTGCTCATCGTCAACCCGATCCGCGACGGCATGAACCTCGTGGCCAAGGAGGGTCCTGTCCTCTCCGAGCCCGGGTGTGCCCTCGTGCTGTCACGGGAGGCCGGAGCAGCGGACGACCTCGGCCCGCATTCGCTCATGGTCAACCCCTACGACGTGACGCAGACGGCTGAGGCCATCCACCAGGCTCTGCTGATGCCCGCCGACGAGCGCAAGGTCCGCTGCGAGCGGCTCGCCGCCGCAGCGACCGCGCTGACACCTGCGGCGTGGTTCAACGAGCAACTCGCGGCGCTGCAAGCCACCTGATCGGACGCCGGGTCGCCGTAGGCTTCGCCTCATGCCCGGTGCCACCCTGACGTTGACAGCGCGGCTGCGGCCGTCGGCACTGGACAGCCGCCGCGGCGTCGTCCGGCTGCATCCCGAGGTGCTCGCGGCTCTCGGCGGCTCGTCGTGGGCCGTGCTCAGGCTTGTGGGCCGGCGTACGACCGGAGCGTTGGCCGCGCTCGCCGAGCCGGGCACGCCGCACAGCCTGCTGCTCTGCGACGACCTGACCTTGGGCAACCTCGGTCTGCGCGATGGCGGGCAGGTCACCGTCAGTGTGATCCCGGCGCGGGCGGCACATACGGTGGCGGTCGCCGGGCCACCTGAGGTCGCGGCCGTGATCACTCCCGAGAATCTGCGCCTGGTGCTGCTCGGCAAGGTGCTCAGCGACGGGGACAACGTCTCGCTGCTGCCACAGGACTTCTCCCTCCCGGCCGGCGCTGACGGCGGTCAGCTCAGAGCTGCGCAGAGCGCCGTCCGCAACGCTGTCGGCACCGGATGGACCTCCCTGCTGCTCACCGTCACCAGCGCCGACCCGGCCGAGACGGCGGTCGTGGCGATGGACACCGTGGTCGGGTGGCGCGACGGCACCAGCACGTCGGGCAGCGCCACTCCGGACCTCGGCCATCCCACCGACGATGCGACACCCACGCTCGCTGACCTGCCGGGTCTGGAATCCCAGGCGGCCGAACTCAAGGAGTGGCTCGACCTCGGCTTTCATCACCGCGACCTGCTGGAGCAGTTGGGCACCCAGGCACGGATGGGAGCACTGGTCTCCGGCCCCGCCGGGTCCGGCAAGTCCAGCCTGGTCCGGGCTGTGGCGGCCGAGGTCAAGGCGAGCGTCGTGCACGTCTGGGCGCCTGAGATCGCAACGCTGGCGGCCGACCCGGCCGCTCGGCGACTGCGGGACGCCCTCGACGAGGCCAAGCGGCGGGCGCCCGCGGTGCTGATGATCGAGGACGTGGACGCGCTCGCACCCCGCGACGACGCGGCTCCGATCGCCACTGTGCTTCTCGAGGTGCTCCGGTCGGCGTCGAACGCCCCCGGCGTTGCGGCGATCTGCACCACGAGCCGACCGGAGTCCGTGCAAGCCGCGCTGCGCCATCCGGGCGTGCTCGACCATGAAGTGAACATCCCGCTCCCCGACCGGGCGCAACGACTGGCTCTACTCGGAGTGCTCACCCGCCCGATGCCGCTGGCACCGGACGTGGTGCTCGACGAGGTCGCCGCCCGCACCCCGGGCTTCGTCGCCGCCGATCTGCTCTCGCTCGCGCGGGAGGCAGGGGTACGCGCCGCCATCAGACAGCGCGACGCCGCCAACCCCACCGTCGCTCAGGCCGACCTCGTCGGCGCACTCGATTCCGTGCACCCCACGGCGATGGCGGAATCCACCCTGGATATCGCCGGCGTCACCCTCGACGACGTCGGCGACATGGCCGAGGTCAAGCGGGCTCTCACCGAGACACTGCTCTGGCCACTGTCCTATCCGGACACGTTTGCCCGGCTCGGGGTGAAGCCGCCGCGCGGCGTGCTGTTGTACGGGCCACCAGGATGCGGCAAGACGTTCCTGGTCCGCGCGCTGGCCGGCTCGGGACAGGCCAATGTGCTGACGGTCAAGGGCGCTGAGCTGCTGTCGAAGTGGGTCGGCGAGAGCGAACGCGCGGTTCGCGAATTGTTCCGCCGGGCCCGCGATGCCGCGCCGGCCATGGTCTTCCTCGACGAGATCGACGCGCTGGCCCCGGTGCGCGGGCAGTCCACCGACGGGGGCACCACCGACCGGGTGGTCGCCTCGCTGCTCACCGAGCTCGACGGCGTCGAGGAGTTGCGCAACGTGGTTGTCATCGGAGCCACCAACCGGCCCGATCTCATCGACCCGGCGCTGCTCCGGCCCGGCCGGCTCGAACGCCTCGTCTACGTACCCCCGCCCGACGCCGACGCCCGCGCCGAGATCCTCAAGGCGGCGGCCAAGCACACTCCGCTGGCCGACGATGTCGATCTCGTGGCGCTGGCTGGCGACACCGAGGGTTACTCCGCCGCCGATTGTGCGGCACTGATCCGCGAAGCCGCGCTGGTCGCCATGCGCGAGTCGCTCGAGGCGCCGCAGGTCACCGCCGCGCATCTCGCGGCCGCCCGCGGCAGTGTCCGCCCCTCGCTGGACCCGGTCCAGGTCGCAGCCCTCGCGGCCTACGCCGCTGCCCGATAGACCGGGCTCAGCCGACCTCGCGCCCGAGGGCGGTCAACAGCTCCAGCACGCCCGGCGGCCCGTCGACGACCAGGTCGGCGCGGCCGGCCACCTGGGTGACCTCCGACGAAGCACTGCAGACCGTGAGCCCGTGCCGGCCCTGAGCACGAAGCGAGTCGACGACGTCGAACGCCGCGAGGTCGCCGACGTCGTCGCCGATGAACACCACGGTGGCCGGGTCGTACTGTTCGACAAGCGCCGACAACGCCGACCCCTTGTCGAACTCCGGCGGCCGGATCTCCACGACGTTGCGACCGGGATGGGCGACCAGACCGTGCCGGTCGGCCAGCGCCCGCACCGGCGCCGCGAGGGCGGCCAACTCCGCCTCGGGATGATCGGCACCACGGGTGTGTACGACGATCGAGAGCCGCTTGTCCTCGATCCGCGCCTGCCGGCCCTCGACCAGCGCCGGCAACTGCTCGCGTACCGCCGCCAGGCCGGGCGCGGGCTCGGCCTCGCGCAGTTGGCCGTCCTCCCAGTGCTGTGCGCCGTACTGCCCGTCGATGATCAGCCCGGGCACCTCGCCGAGGCCGGCCTCATCGACCAGCCATTCGACCGGCCGGCCGGTGACGATCGCGACCTGGCCGAACCTGGCACCCAGGGTTCGCAGCACGGCGAGCGTCGTAGGCAGCGGCCGGGCGTCCTCCGGACGCGGCACGATCGGGGCGAGAGTGCCATCGAAGTCGAGTGCAACCAGCGCGGTGCGGGGCGTGTTGATCAAGGCGGCGAGTCCCGCCCGCCCTGCGGCGGTGACCGGCTCAGGCATGGTCATTGGAAGTCGCGCGTCACCACGACGGTCAACCCGTCGCCAGGCAACTCCGGGTAACGCGAACGCGGCTCGATGTCGCCGATCGCCGGGAACTGCCGCATCAACTCGCGCGCCGCGTCGTACTGGCCGGTGTCGTAGTAGACGGTGCTGACGCGGTAGCGGCCCTTGATCCCGCCGATCTCCGCGACCGGCCAACCTGCCGCGCGGAACTTCGCCGCCGACCTCGCACCGAGACCCTGGAC
>JBAVXU010000071.1:0-10527 GCA_049698415.1 Mycobacteriales bacterium | reverse complement strand
AGGCGGCCTGGCGGGGCGCCTTCCTCGCGCACGGCTCGCTCACCGAGCCCGGTCGCTCGTACTCCCTCGAGGTGACCTGCCCCGGTCCCGAAGCGGCGTTGGCGCTGGTGGGCGCCGCTCGCCGGCTCGGGGTTCCGGCGAAGGCCCGCGAGGTGCGCGGGGTCGATCGCGTGGTCCTGCGTGACGGTGATGCCATCGGCGCCTTGCTCACCCGGATCGGTGCTCACGAGAGCGTGCTGGCATGGGAGGAGCGGCGGATGCGCCGCGAGGTCCGGGCCACCGCCAACCGGCTGGCAAACTTCGACGACGCCAACCTGAGGCGGTCGGCGCGAGCGGCTGTGGCGGCCGGCGCCCGGGTCGAAAGGGCGATGCAGATCCTCGGCGAGGACGCCCCCGACCACCTGCTCGAGGCCGGACGGCTGCGGCTGTCCCACCGGCAGGCGTCCTTGGAGGAGCTCGGAGCGCTGGCCCAGCCGGCGATGACCAAGGACGCCGTGGCCGGCCGGATCCGGCGCCTGCTCGCGCTGGCCGACAAGCGCGCCGGCGACATCGGGGTGCCGGACACCGAGTCCGCGGTCACCGCGGAGATGCTGGCGCCCTAGCGCGTACGAGAGTGAGATGTCCGGCAACGATAGGCTGGCCTGAAATCACTCGTCGAGCGAGGAGGCCCCCTGTGACTGTCCGCGTTGGCGTCAACGGATTCGGCCGCATCGGACGCAACTTCTGGCGTGCCGTGCAAGCGAGCGACCACGACATCGAGGTCGTCGCCTTCAACGACCTGGGCGACATGAAGACGATGGCGCACCTGCTGAAGTACGACAGCCTGCTCGGCTCGCTCACAGAGGACGTCAAGGCGGTCGACGACGGCGTGACGGTCGACGGCAAGCTCATCAAGGGCCTCGCCGAGCGCGATCCCGGCAAGCTGCCGTGGAAGGACCTCGGCGTCGACATCGTGGTCGAGTCCACCGGGTTCTTCACCAAGGCCGACGGTGCCCGCAAGCACATCGACGAAGGTGGCGCGCAAAAGGTCATCATCTCCGCACCGGCGACCGGCGAGGACCTCACCGTCGTCATGGGCGTCAATCACGAGCTTTACGACGGCACGCAGTCGATCGTCTCCAACGCCTCGTGCACAACCAACTGCCTCGCCCCGCTGGCCAAGGTGCTCAACGACTCGTTCACCATCGAGCGCGGCCTGATGACGACAATCCACGCCTACACCGGCGACCAGAACCTCCAGGACGGCCCGCACTCCGACCTGCGCCGGGCTCGCGCGGCGGCGGTCAACGTCATCCCGACGAGCACCGGCGCCGCCAAGGCGCTCGGTGCGGTCCTGCCGGAACTCCAGGGCAAGCTTGACGGCTACGCCTTGCGGGTGCCCGTACCCACCGGTTCGGTCACCGATCTCACCGTGACGGTGGGCCGCGACGTCAGCGTCGAGGAGGTCAATGCGGCGTTTCGAGCGGCGGCCGACAGCGGCCCCCTCTCTGCCTACCTGCGCTACACCGAGGACCCCATCGTCTCCAGCGACATCGCCGGCGACCCCGCGTCGTGCATCTTCGACTCTGCACTGACCAAGGTGATCGGCAACCAGGTCAAGATCATCGGCTGGTACGACAACGAGTGGGGCTACTCCAACCGGTTGGTCGACCTCACGGCCCTCGTGGGCAGCCGCCTGTGAGGTCGGTCGACGACCTGATCGCCGAGGGAGTGCGCGGCCGCACCGTTCTGGTCCGTAGCGACCTCAACGTCCCGATGGACGACGGCGACATCACCGACGACGGGCGGATCCGGGCTAGTCTGCCCACGATCGAGGCCCTGGCCACGGCCGGTGCCCGGGTGGTGGTGTGCGCCCACCTCGGCCGGCCCCAGGGCGAACGGCGCGAGGATCTCTCGCTGCAGCCGGTGGCCATCAGGATGCAACAACTGTCCGGTCGTACGATCGCCTTCGCCACCGACGTGTTCGGTGCCGACGCCGAGGCCACCGTGGCGGCGCAGGCCGACGGGGACATCGCGCTGCTGGAGAACCTTCGCTTCGATCCTGCCGAGACATCGAAGGACGACGGGCAGCGCGCCGACTTCGCCGGTCGCCTCGCCGCTCTTGCCGACTGCTACGTGGGGGACGGCTTCGGTGCACTGCACCGCAAGCACGCCAGCGTGTTCGACGTTCCCGCGCGGCTTCCGCACGCGGCGGGGTCACTCGTGCTGCGCGAGGTCGAGGTGCTGCGCACGCTGACCGAGTCACCCGAGCGCCCCTACGTCGTCGTCCTTGGCGGGTCCAAGGTGTCGGACAAGCTCGGCGTGATCGAGGCGCTGCTGCCCAAGGTCGACCGGCTACTCATCGGCGGCGGGATGTGTTTCACCTTCCTCAAGGCGCAGGGCCACGAGGTCGGCGGCTCACTGCTCGAACACGACCGCGTCGAGACCTGCCGTGAGCTGCTCGAACAGGCCGGCGAACGGCTTCTGCTGCCGGTCGACATCGTGGTTGCCGACCAGGTTGCTGACGATGCCGAGACCAAGACGGTGGCCGCCGCCGAGATCCCAGCCGGTGCCAAGGGCCTCGACATCGGACCGCAGACCGTCGAATCCTTCGGCGCGGCCCTCGCCGGAGCGGCAACGGTCTTCTGGAACGGCCCGATGGGTGTGTTCGAGATGAAGCCGTTCGCGGCCGGCACCCTGGGGGTCGGCCAGGCGATCGCATCGTGTTCCGGGACCACCGTCGTCGGCGGTGGCGACTCCGCCGCCGCGGTGCGGACCCTCGGCCTTGACGAGAAGTCCTATACCCACATCTCGACCGGCGGGGGAGCCTCGCTGGAATACCTCGAGGGCAAGTCGTTGCCGGGCCTGCAAGCTTTGGAGCAGCAGTGAGCCGCAAGCCGGGCCGCCGGCCGATGATGGCCGGCAACTGGAAGATGAACTGCACGCATCTCGAAGCGATCGCCCTGGTGCAGAAGCTGGCATTCAGCCTGTCCGACCAGCAGTTGGCAGACGTCGAGACCGTGGTCGTGCCGCCGTTCACCAGCCTGCGCAGTGTGCAGACGCTGATCGACGGCGACCGGCTGTTGCTCGGTTACGCCGCCCAGGATGTGTCACCGAACGATTCCGGGGCGTACACCGGTGACGTGGGTGGCCCGATGTTGGCCGCGCTCGGCTGCACGTATGTCCTCGCCGGTCACTCCGAGCGTCGTCAATACCACGCCGAGGACGACGAGATCGTCAACTCCAAGGTCATCGCGGCCTATCGCAACGGACTGATCCCCATCCTGTGTGTCGGTGAGGGGCTGGAGGTGCGCCAGGCCGGCGGCCAGGTCGCGCATGCCGTGGCCCAGCTACGCGCCGGGCTCGCCAAGGTGCCCGCCGAGCAGGCGATGAGCGCCGTGTTGGCTTACGAGCCGGTCTGGGCCATCGGCACCGGTGAGGTGGCGACCCCGGCCGATGCTCAGGAGGTCTGCGGAGCACTCCGACAGTGCCTTGCCGAGATGTACTCCCGTGACCTCGCTGGGGGGGTGCGCATCCTGTACGGCGGGTCGGTGAAGTCCGGCAACATCGCCGGCATCATGGCCGAGCGCGACGTCGATGGAGCCCTGGTGGGCGGAGCGAGCCTGGATGCCGAGGAGTTCGCCCGGATCTGCCGCTACGCCGAGACCGCCGACTGACCGGCTGGCTGGGCATCGCCGGCTGCCGGCGCCCTGACCTCAGTCGGACTTCGCGATGACCGTGCTGACCTCACTGGCATCCAGGGTCTCGACGATCTGACGCTCCTCGGCGAAGTGGCACGCGCTCGGGTGGTTGCCCAGCCGGACGACCAGTGGGGGCTCTTCCTGGGCGCACAGGTCCTGAGCCTTGTAGCAGCGGGTCCGGAAGCGGCAGCCCGACGGTGGGTTGGCCGGGCTCGGCACATCTCCGGTCAGCACGATCTGCGTGCGGTGTTCGCGACCGCGGGGGTCGGGCACCGGCACGGCGGAGAGCAGCGCCTGCGTGTACGGGTGGTTCGGCACGTCGTAGATGTGACTCTCTTCGCCGATCTCGACGACCTTGCCGAGGTACATCACAGCCACTCGGTCGGAAATGTGGCGCACCACGGACAGGTCGTGGGCGATGAAGATATAGGAGAGGCCGAATTCCTCCTGCAGATTCTCGAGCAGGTTGATGACCTGGGCCTGCACCGACACGTCGAGCGCCGAGACCGGCTCGTCACAGATGATGACCTCGGGACGCAGGGCCAGGCCGCGGGCGATACCGATGCGCTGTCGCTGCCCACCGGAGAACTGGTGCGGATAGCGGTTGATGTGTTCGGGACTCAATCCGACCACACTGAGCAGGTCCTGCACCTTCTTGCGTCGCTGGCCCTTGGGCGCGACTTCGGGATGGATGTCGAAGGGCTCACCGATGATGTCCCCGACGGTCATCCGCGGGTTTAGGGATGAATACGGATCCTGGAAAACGATCTGGATGTTGCGTCGCATCGCCTTGAACGCCCGACCGCGCAAGGAGTAGATGTCCTGGCCCTTGAACAATGCCTTCCCGGAAGTGGGCCGTTCGAGTGCCATGAGCAGTTTGGCCAACGTCGACTTGCCACAGCCCGACTCGCCGACCACGCCGAGGGTTTCGCCCTTGTGCAGGTCGAAGGACACGCCGTCGACCGCCTTGACCGCGCCGACCTTGCGCCGGAAGACGATGCCCCGCGTCAGCGGGAAATGCTTGACGAGGTCGCGGACCTCGAGCACCACGTCACTTGAGGGAGCCATCGCGGACCTCCTTCCAGAAGTGGCAGGCGCTGGTGTGACCGGTGTCCACATCGAACAGCGGTGGGTCGTCGGTGCGACAGATGTCCTTGGCGTAGCTGCACCGCGGGTTGAACGGGCATCCCGGCGGGACGTGCAACAGGTTCGGGGGTAGTCCCTTGATCGCGTAGAGCGCCTGGCCCTTCATGTCGACCCGCGGGATCGAGGCGATCAGGCCTTCGGTGTAGGGGTGGGCTGGATTGGCGTAGATACTCATCACGTCGGCCCGCTCGACGATCCGCCCGGCATACATTACGGCGATCTTGTCGGCGACATCCGCGACCACCCCTAGGTCGTGGGTGATCAGGATCAGCCCCATGTTGCTCTCCTGCTGCAGTTCCTTGAGCAGCAACATCACCTGGGCCTGGACCGTGACGTCGAGTGCGGTGGTCGGCTCATCGGCGATCAGCACGTCCGGATCGAGCGCGATGGCCATGGCGATCATGATCCGCTGGCGCATGCCGCCGGAGAACTGATGGGGGTAGTCCCCGACACGTTGCTTTGCGGCCGGGATCCGGACCCGCTCCATCAACTCGATGGTCTTGCGCATGGCGTCGCGCTTGCTCATGCCCTCATGTACGCGGAACATCTCGGCGATCTGCCAGCCCACCGAGAAGACCGGGTTCAGCGCGGACAGCGCGTCCTGGAAGATCATGGCGATGCGGCGGCCGCGGAAGTTCCGGCGCTTGTCCTCGGGCATCTTCAGCAGGTCCTCGCCACGGAAGCGCACGGCACCCTTGGTGACGTAGCCGGGCGGGGTGTCGAGGATGCCCATGATGGCCTGAGCCGTCACTGACTTGCCCGAGCCTGACTCGCCGAGCACGGCGAGGGTTTCGCCCTCGCGCAATGAGTAGGTCACCCCGTTGACCGCGCGCGCAATGCCCTCCCGGGTGCGGAATTCGACGTGGAGATCTTCGACGTCGAGTAGGGGAGCGGTGCCCGGCTGAGGTGAACCTGCCGGCAGCTTGTCCATGAGTGTCAAGCGTGGAGTCCCCTTATCTCAGTTTGGGATCGAGAGCGTCGCGGGCGGCGTCACCCAACATGATGAATGCCAGGACGGTGATCGAGAGGAAGAGGCTCGGGAACAGCAACAGGTGCGGCGCTGAGCGGACGTAGACGGTCGCGTCGCTGATCGCCACGCCCCACGACACGACCGGCGGCGTCAGTCCCAGCCCGAGGAAGGACAGCGTCGCCTCGGCGGCGATGTAGCCACCGAGGGAGATAGTGGATACGACGATGACCGGGGCCAACGCGTTCGGGAGGATGTGTTTGAGCACGATGCGCAGCGGGCCGGCGCCCAGGGCGCGGGCCGCCTGGACGTAGTCGGCCTGTTTGACCTGGATGACCGAGGACCGCATGATGCGCGCGGTATAGGTCCAGCCGAGAACGGACAACGCAGCCACCACCCGCAGGATGATGAGGATCGACGGGGTCCCTGGCGTGATGGGGAATGCGAAGACCACCAGGATCGAGCCGAGCAGCAGCGGGATCGCGAAGAAGACGTCGGTGAACCGCGACACGACTGAATCGATCCAGCCGCCGGAATAGCCGGCCACCATGCCGGCGACGGCTCCGACAACCAGAGTCGCCAGTGTGGCCAGGACACCGACGATGATCGACGCACGCGCACCGTAGATCGTCAGCGTGTAGATGTCCTTGCCCTGCAGGTCGTAGCCGAACCACGCGTGCGCCGATGGCTTCTGCAGGCTCTTGGCCAGATCGGCGTCCGCGGGTGATCGGCTGGTGAACAGGCTGGGGAAAGCCGCCATCAGGATCAGGATCAGGATCAGCGTGGCTGAGACGAGGAAGATCCAGTTGGTCCGCAGGTCAAGCCAAGCATCCTTGCCCAGGGATCGCGGCTTGCCCTGCTGCTCGTCGAGAGTTTGGCCGTCGACACGGTCGCCCGGCTGCACCACACCCGTGGTCGCCGGGGTTGTCTCGGCGGCAGAAGTCAGATCACTCATAACGGATCCTTGGGTCGAGTACGGCGTACATCAGGTCGACGATCAGGTTGACGACGAGGAACACCAACACGATCAGGGTCACGACGCCCACCACGAGCGCACCCTCTTTGAGCCGGATCGCGCGGAAGGTCAGACCGCCGATGCCGGCGATGTTGAAGATGCCCTCGGTGACGATCGCACCGCCGAGGAGTGCGCCGATGTCGCCGCCGATATAGGTGATCACCGGGATCAGCGAGTTGCGCAACGTATGCACGCTGATCACCCTCGATTTGGACAGGCCCTTGGCGACAGCGGTGCGGACGTAGTCGGCACGTAAGTTCTCCGCCAGGCTGGTGCGGGTCAGCCTCGAGACGTACGCCAGCGACACCGATCCGAGCACCAGGCCGGGCAGGATGAGTTGTCCCCACGTGCCCTCGCCGGCGGTGACCGGGAAAAGCCCCCACTTGACGCCGAGGAGGTATTGCAGCACGTAGCCGATGACGAAGATGGGGATCGAGATCACCACGAGTGTGCTGAGCAGGACCACGTTGTCGAAGATGCCGTTGCGGCGGATCCCGGACAGGATGCCCGCCCCGATGCCGATGATGATTTCGAAGGCGATGGCGAGCGTGGTCAGCCGAAGCGTGACGGGGACCGCCTGCTGCAGTTGCGAGGCCACGGTGACGCCGTTGTAGGACTCGCCGAAGTTCCCGTGCAACAGATTCTGCACATAGTGGGCGTACTGGATGGGGAGCGGGTCGTTGAGGCCGTACTTCGCCCGCTGAGCCGCGATGTATTCGGCCGGGCAGCCTCGGTCACCGCACTTGCCGGCAAAAGGGTCGCCGGGCAGCGCGTAGACGAGGAAATAGATCAGGAAAGTCGTACCGATCAGCACCAGAATCATTTGCAGAAGTCGCCGGATGACATATCTGCCCATGAGCTCCTCCAAGGTGCCTCAAGAGGCGCGGCCGCGGTCGGGAAATACGGCTGTAGAGACCTTACGCCTCTCGAGCCGGCTGCGAGGGTGGTCTGAACGCCGGTCCGGCCCGTCCCTTTTGCAGGACGGGCCGGACCGAATGCGTTACCTAACTACGCCTTCCTGATGGTCTCAAGGGCAGGCGTGCCGAACGCTGTGAACTGGACGGAGGAAAGGTTCTTGCTCCATCCGGCCTGTAGCTTGCTGAACCACAGAGGGATGACCGGCATGTCTTCGGCCAGAATCTTCTCCGCGTCCTGGTAATCCTTGTTGGCGTCTCCACCCTTGGCGGCCGCGGCAGCCTTGAGCTTGGCGTCGAACGCCGGGCTGGAGTAGTCACCATCGTTGGAGCCGGCACCGGTTCCGTAGAGCGGACCCAGGAAGTTCTCGATGGACGGGTAGTCCATCTGCCAGCCAGTACGGATCAGGCCCTTCATCTTCCGGTCGGTGATGAGCCCGCGGAAGATGTCGAAGTTGGTGACCGGGGTGGCTACACACTTCAGGCCGAGGGTCTTGGTGATGCTGTTGCAGACGGCGGTGGTCCACGCCTTGTGGTCACCATCTGCGTTGTAGGACAGCGTCATCGTTGGCTTGGAGTAGCCGCCGGACTTGGTGTAGAGCTCCTTGGCCTTGGCCGGGTCGTACTTGCAGTAGTCCAAGCATCCGCCGGGCTTGTAGCCGTCGACCACCGGCGACACGTATCCGTTGGCCGGGAGACGCGTGCCGTTGAAGATCGTCTTGGTGATGAGGTCCCGGTCGATCGACAGCGAGATCGCATGCCGCAGGTCCTTGTTCGCGAAAGACGTATCGGCCTTCGGCGACGGGAACGTGATCGACTGGAACACACCCTGGGCCTGGTCGACCCAACGCTTGCCGAGGTCGGTCTTGTACTTGTTACCCGAGATCGCCGTCGTCGGGAGGGTGGCCATGATGTCGACGTTGTTCGCGAGCAGGTCGTTGTAGGCCGAGTCCTGGTTCTCGTAGATCTTGAACGTCACATCCTTGACGACCGGCTTGTCCGGCCCGGTGTAGTTCTTGTTGGCCGTGACCTTGATCTCCCTGTTGTGCGTCCAGGAGACGAAGTTGAACGGGCCGTTGCCGACTGGCTTCTCACCGAACGCCTTGGGGTCCTTGAAGAAGCTGTCCGGCATCGGAACGAATGCGGAGTAGCCCAGGCGGACCGGGAAGTTCGAGACCGGCGACGTGGTCTGCACCGTGAAGGTGTAGTCGTCGACGATCTTGAGGCCGGACATCGTGCTGACCGGCGCCTCGTCGGCGCTGATCTTGCCGTCCTTGTTCTTGTCCTCGCCCTGCGCCTCGGTGAAGCCGACGATCGGCTCGTAGAAGTAGGAGCTCAGCGCGGCGTTGCTGCCGTGAGCGCCCCAGTTCCAGGCGTCGACGAAGTTCTTGGCCTTGACCTCGGTGCCGTCGGAGAACTTCCACCCCTTCTTGATCTTGATCGTGAAGTTGGTGTTGTCCGAAGTCTCGATGGAATCGGCCATCGCGTTCTTGGGCGCGGCGTCCTTGACGTCGTAGTTGACCAGCCCGGTGGTGATCGCGTCGATGACGTTGCCACCGCCGACCTCGTTGGTGTTGGCGGGAATCAAGGGGTTCTGTGGCTCGGACGCGACGATCGTCACGGCGCCGCTCAGACTCGAGCCGCCACCGCCCGTCGAACCGCCAGAGCTACAGGCAGCGAGGATCAGCGATAGCGACGCCGCCCCTGCCACAAGCCCGGTTATACGCCGATGTACCTGCATCCATGTCCTCCTGTGTACGGGTGCTGCCCTGGGGCAACGGGTGGACTACCCGGCCCAGTGGCCGGTCGCGGACGGCCCAGCAACAGCCGGGGCCTCGAACGCTCTCAAAGTTTTATCAGTCCGACGACACCCCACCAGCGCGGTTGCGTTGCGATTCGATTACAACAGTCCGCAGATGTGCGGGACTGCTGTCATACGGTCCCGCGGGACAGGGCCGGTCCTACCCTGACCCGGGAGCGTGACTCCGGCCCGCGGCGACGCTCGCTCCCAGCGGGCTGGGTATCCTCCAGAAGCGGGATCCTTGGTCCCCGGGCGCCGACCGCTGGTGGTGCCCCACCCGAGAGAGGAACGTGCCCTACCCGATGGAAATCGCGCTCTCCGTCATCCTCGTGATCACCAGCCTCCTGCTCATGGTGTTGATCTTGCTGCACCGCGGCAAGGGGGGTGGCCTGTCGTCGATGTTCGGTGGCGGGGTCAGTTCCAACCTGTCCGGCTCGTCCGTCGCCGAGAAGAATCTCGACCGGATGACGATCATCTGCGGGCTCGTCTGGGTCATTTGCATCGTCGGGATTGGGCTGTTGCTCAAGCTGAAGAGCTGACTTCACGTAGACTCCCTGCGTTTGCACCCTCAGCACCCGCAGTACCTACGCCTTCACCTGACGACAGGAGTACCGCCCCGTGGCCGGTGGCAATGCCATTCGTGGCACCCGAGTCGGTGCCGGACCCATGGGCGAGTCCGAGCGCGGTGAGTCAGCCCCACGCCACCGGATCGCCTTCTTCTGCGCAAACGGGCACGAGACGCGTCCGGCTTTCGCCGCCGACGCAGCAGAGCCGGAGTGCTGGGAATGCCCGCGCTGCGGACTGCCGGCCGGCCGGGACCGCCAGAACCCACCCGAGCCGCCGCGGATCGAGCCGTACAAAACCCACCTCGCCTACGTCCGTGAGCGGCGCAGCGACTCAGACGGTGACGCCATCCTCGACGAGGCACTGAACAAGCTGCGCGTCCAGCGCGGCTGACCTCTCCGCAGGCTCAGCTCACCACGGCGTGCGCAGCGGCGCCGGAA
>JBAVXU010000070.1:0-3000 GCA_049698415.1 Mycobacteriales bacterium | reverse complement strand
GGTCGAGTTCGGCGTCGTCGAGGGTCGCCGCGGCGCCCAGGCCCTGTCCCTGCGCGTGCTCGACCCGGCACCATCGGTCGCGGCGAACCAGCGCGCCGCTCACCGCAAGCCCGCCGAGGACATGGTCGTCATCGTCGAGGATGTCATCAAGCTGCTCGACAACGTCTCCAACAGCCTGCGTCGGGGTCGCTACCCGGACAAGGACGCGGCTGCCAAGGTCTCTGCTGTCCTCAAAGCCGTCGCCGCCGACCTGGAGGGCTGATGGCCGCCGATCCGAAGATCGACCCGACCCTGCTGGCCGCCGTCGATGCCGCACGCGCCGCGCTGCTCGAGATCGCCGAGCCGGGCGCTGTCGGAGACCACCTCGAGATGGTGATGGACGGTGAGCGGCTCGCGACGCACTACTTCGAATGCCGGTCGCTGGGGTACGCCGGCTGGCGCTGGGCAGTCTCCGTGGCTCGCGCGCCACGACAGATGGTCGGGACCGTGTGTGAGACCAACCTCGTCCCCGGGACCGGATCGATCCTCTCCCCGGAGTGGCTCCCGTATGCCGAGCGGCTCGCTCCGGGCGACCTCAGCCCGGGCGACGTGCTTCCCTACAAGGACGACGACGCGCTGCTCGAGCCGGGCTTCGAGGCCACCGGTGACGAGGACGTCGACCAGATGGCGATCGTCGAGCTCGGCCTGGGGCGCAAGCGCGTCCTCTCCGCCGAGGGCCGGGACACCGCCGCGCAGCGCTGGTACGACGGTGAGCACGGCCCGCGAGCCGATGTCGCCGAGAAGGCGGGCGAGCCCTGCGCTTCGTGTGGCTACTTCGTCCCGATGGCCGGCGCGCTGCGGGCCGTCTTCGGGGTCTGCGCCAACGAGTGGTCGCCCTCCGACGGCACGGTCGTCAGCCTGGACCACGGTTGCGGCGCGCACAGCGAGACCCGTCTGGAGCCGATCCCGCCGGAGGACATCGGCACGCCGATCCTCGACGAGCTCGCCGTCGACGTCCTCGCCTGAGGGACGCTCGACCGGCACGAGAGCCGGTTCTGGCCCGGATCCGGCCCGTTCCGCGCCTCGTGCCGGTCGACGGACCCCATAGCTGGACGGCTCAGGCCTCGGCGGCGTTTCCGCGACCTCGACGCAGGTAGGCCCAGCCGACTGCGCCCAGGGCCATGCCCGCGACGCAGCACCACGGCCACCACGAGCGCGGGCCGTCGCGCAGCGCCGGGACGGCCAGGGTGAGCACGAACGCCACAGCCCAGACCCCGATGCCCCACTCGACGATGCGGAGCATCGGCAGCGACAGGGCTGCGACGTCCTGGGGAGCCGGCCGCCCGAGCGGCTCGACGGACTGCTCGGCTGCACCCTCGTCGGTCACGCAGGTCAGCCTATGCGGTACTCGGCGGCCGTCTCCTGAGGCTCGGCGCAGCGACTGGGCTGGGGTGTCCCGACCCGTCCGGGTGTCGCGAGCCAATCCCCAGATCCACCCCCCGCGCGGACGCTAGCCTCGGCGCATGTCGAAAACCTCTACCGCCCCGGCCCCCGCGTCGGGGAACACGCTGGACCGCTTCTTCCTCATCACCAGGCGTGGCTCGACTGTCGGCCGAGAGATCCGCGGTGGGTTCGTCACGTTCTTCACCATGGCCTACATCGTCGTGCTCAACCCGTTGATCATCGGCACCCAGGCGGACAGCGCTGGGGGGTTCCTCGGCGGCGGCGACATCGGCAGGGCGAAGCTCTTGGTGGCGGCAGCGACCGCTCTCGTCGCCGGCGTCATGACCATCGTGATGGGCCTGGTCGCCAACTACCCCTTGGCGCTCGCCACCGGTCTCGGCCTCAACGCGTTCGTCGCGTTCGGCATCGCAAAGCTTCCCGGGATGACCTGGGCCGATGCGATGGGCCTGGTCGTCCTCGAGGGCATCGTGATCACCGTGCTCGTCCTCACCGGCTTCCGGACGGCCGTCCTGCGCGCCGTGCCGCCGCAGCTGAAGGTCGCCATCTCCGTCGGCATCGGCCTGTTCATCACCATCATCGGCCTGGTCGATGCGGGCATCGTCCGCAAGCCCGCAGGTCCGGTGCCAGTGGAGCTCGGCATCGGCGGATTCCTCACCGGCTGGCCGACGCTCGTCTTCCTGCTCGGGCTGCTCGCGATCATCGCGATGATTGTCCTCAAGGTGAAGGGGGCGATCCTGTACGGCATCATCGGTGGCACGCTGTTGGCCATCCTCCTCGAGGCCGCGCTCAAGATTGGTAGCCAGTTCGACGCCGCGGGCAAGCTCGTGAACCCCGCCGGCTGGGGCCTCAACGTGCCGGCGTTGCCCTCGCAGATCGTCGACGTACCGAACTTCGGGCTGCTCGGCCAGTTCAGCCTGCTCGGGTCGTTCAGCAAGATCGGCATCATCGCGGCGCTGCTGCTCGTCTTCACCCTGATGCTGGCCGACTTCTTCGACACGATGGGCACCATGGTCGCCATCGGCGCCGAGGCCGGGCTGCTCGACGAGGACGGCAACCCGCCGAACCCCGAGCGCATCCTCGTTGTCGACTCGGTCGCCGCGATCGCGGGTGGCGCGGCGAGCGTCAGCAGCAACACGGCATACATCGAGTCCGCGTCGGGCGTCGGCGAGGGCGCGCGCACCGGCCTCGCCTCGGTGGTCACCGGGGTGCTGTTCCTCCTCGCGACCTTCCTGGCTCCGCTGGTGGCCATCGTGCCCTACGAGGCGGCCACCCCGGCGCTCGTCGTCGTCGGCTTCCTCATGATGCAGCAGGTCAAGGGCATCGAGTGGGACGACCTCGAGATCGCCATCCCCGCCTTCCTCACCATCGTGCTCATGCCCTTCACGTACTCGATCACCGCCGGCATCGGCGCCGGGTTCGTCACCTACGTGGTCATCAAGCTGGTGCGCGGGAAGACGCGGGTCATCCACCCGCTCATGTGGCTGGTCGCAGCGCTCTTCGTCGTCTACTTCGCGATCGACCCGCTCAAGAGCCTGCTGCACGTCTCCTGACCTCGGG
>JBAVXU010000069.1:0-6668 GCA_049698415.1 Mycobacteriales bacterium | reverse complement strand
GGGTCCGCGGTGAGCAGCAGCGCCGCCAGCCCGACGAGGACGGCTGCGGCAAGCCATCGCAGCACGATGCCGCGCTGCGGCCGGGGGAGCAGCAACGGCGGCCGGTGGAGCCGTTCGTCGGCCCCGGGGTGCTGGCTCACGGCAGTGCGAAGCCGAGGTCGATGTCGTCGAGCGCGTGCGGACACGGGCAGTCGCGCTCGGCGCTCAGCGCGCCGATCGCGCCGACCAACAGGCTCTTGAGCCGCTCGATGTTCTCGCCGAAGACGCGCAGCACCTCGGCCTGGTGCACCTCCTCGCCCGGTGCCACGCCGGCATCCAGGTCAGTCACCAGCGCGATGGTGGTGTAGCAAAGGGCCAGCTCGCGCGCGAGAACCGCCTCGGGATGCCCGGTCATCCCGACCAGTGACCAGCCCTGACGGGCGTACCACTGCGACTCGGCCCTCGTCGAGAATCGCGGCCCCTCGATCACGACGAGCGCGCCGCCGTCGACGACGTCACCTGGCTCGGCAAGCACCGTCTGCCGGCCGCGCGGGCAGTAGGGATCGGCGAAGGCGACATGGCCCGCCCCGGTCTCGTGGAAGGTCTGGTGCCGCCCGCTGGTGCGATCCACCAACTGGTCGGGCACGACGATCGAGCCGGGAGGCAGGTCGATGCGCAGCGATCCCACGGCGCTGGGCGCGAGAATCTGGCGCACCCCGAGCGAGCGCAACGCCCACACGTTGGCGCGGTAGGGCACCTGGTGCGGTGGCAACCGGTGTCCCTTGCCGTGCCGCGCCACGAACGCGACGCGTCGCCCGGCCACCTCGCCGACCGCGATCGGGTCGCTGGGCGGACCGTACGGCGTGTCCACCTCGACCTCGCGCGCATCGTCGAGGAACGAATAGAAGCCCGACCCGCCGATGACGCCGATCTCGGCCAGGTCCCGCTCACTCGGCCCGTCGGCCACGTCTCCTCCAGCAGATCGTCGAGAGGACGACCTTAGCCAGCGCGACAGCAGCCGGCGTACGGCTGGGAGGTGGCTGTGGAGGGGGTCAGGCCGACTTGGTGGTTGTGGACGAACCGCTGCTGGCCGCGGGCTTGGAGCCCGACGCGGTCGTACTCGCCGACCCGGATTTGGTGTCGGCCTTGGTCGAGGAATCGCTCGACGACGTGCTCTCGGCAGCGGCGCCCGACTTGCTCGTGGCCGAACTGTCGGACTTGCTGCTGCCGGATTTTGCCGCGGCCTTGTCCTTGCCGCCATCGCCCGACGGCTCCGGCGCCCGGCTGTCGTTGCGATAGAACCCCGAGCCCTTGAACACGACGCCGATGCCGGTGAAGACCTTGCGCAGCGGGCCGCCGCAGGTGGGGCACTCCGTCAGCGGGGCGTCGGTGAAGGACTGGACGGCCTCCAACCCGGAGGCGCACTCTCGGCATTTGTACTGGTACGTCGGCACCCGTGGTCCTCCTGGGCTGGCACTCTTGCAAGTGGAGTGCTAACAGTGTGCCACGATCGGCGCGAGACCGGCCGATCAGCCGTCGTTGAGCGGGCGACACCCATGTCCCGGGGTGATCGTGTGCGTCACGGGGCGGTCGTGCTCCTCGTGCGGCACCGACGCGATCAGTTCGACGTCGTGCAGAAGGGCCACCGACGAGGCATCCGGTCCGAGCCGAGCCAGCGCCCGGTCGTACGACCCGCCGCCCCGGCCCAGCCGGTGCCCGGCCGGGTCCACTGCCAGCGCCGGCACCAGCACGATCTGGGCGGTGGCGACCGCGTCGCGCCCCAAGCGCGTGCCCAGCGGCTCCATCAGGCCACGCGGCGTACCCACCAGGGCGTCAGGTCCGTCGTACATCGCCCAGTCGAGGTCGAAGTCGCCCAGCAGGACCGGCAGCAGCACCTCCACTCCGCTGCGCCGCAACTCGTCGAGGGCCGGGATCGACCCGGGCTCTGCCCCCACGGGGAGGTAGGCGCTGATGCGGGTGGCCGCACTGGCGTGGACCTTCGTCGCGATGTGCCGGCCGACAGCCGCCGACGCGGAGGCCAGCGCGAGCGGGCTCATCTCGGCTCGACGGCCGAGTACGGCGGCCCGCAGCGCGACCTTGTCGGGATTCATCTGTGGGTTCCTACCTGTCAGGGCGGTTATGGTGCAGCATCGCAGGTTGAAGCACAGGGGGCCGGGAGGAGACGGCGTGCAACTCGGCCGGCCATGGCCGCCGGATGACTCGCAGCGGTCGGCATCCTCGACCGACGGTTCCCTGGCCCTGCCCGCAAACCTGACACCGACCACCGGTCCGCTGCCCGCTGGGCGGGACCAGTGGCGGCGCGATCTCGCGATGCTCGGCCATGCCCTGGCCAGCAGCCACGACCTGGACCGCATCCTGGCGGTCGTGCTGGACACCTCGATGGCGGCGGCCGGTGCGCGCTCGGGCGCGATCTTCCTCACCGGTCGCAAGGGACTGTCCGGCAAGGCGGCTCGCGGGCTGGGGGCCGAGGCCGAGGTGTTCCGGGTCAGGACCGGCGAGGGGATCGTCGGCTGGGCGGCGACGCTCGCCGGAGAACCGATCGCCGGCCGCCCCACGGTCGGCGGCCCGTACCCCGCCGACGGGGAGCCGCATCCCGAGACCTACATCGCCGTCGCGTTCCAGACCCAGGGCCGCTTGCTCGGCGTCCTCGCGCTCTACGACCGGGTGGGCGGCGCCGACTTCGACCGATCCGATGTCGCGACGGTCAAGACGTTCGCTGCGCAGGCGGCCGTCGCCATCGACAACGTGCAGATGCACCGCCAGGCCAAGAAACTGTCGCTGACCGACCCGCTGACCGGGCTGTGGAACTTCCGTTACTTCCAGCTCAGCTTCGCCCGCGACATCGAGCGGGCCGCCCGGTTCGGCAGGGAGTTGACCCTGCTGATGCTCGACGTCGACAGGTTCAAAGACATCAACGACACGTACGGGCATCCGCGCGGGGATGCGGTGCTCGTCGCGCTGGCCCGCCGGATCGAGTTGGAGATCCGCGATGTCGACGTCCTGTCGAGGTACGGCGGTGAGGAGATGGTCGTCGTCCTGCCCGAGACCGGCCTGCAGGGAGCCGGGCCGGCCGCCGACCGCATCTGCCAGCGAGTTCGGGCCGAGCCGCTGCACGTCAAGGGAGTGCCCGGCGGCATCCCCGTCACCGTGTCGATCGGAGCGGCGGTCTTCCCGGCCAATGGCAAGACGGCAGCTGAGATCATCCGGCGAGCCGACGGTGCGATGTACGCCGCCAAGTCGGGTGGCCGCGACACCTGGCGGATGGCCCGACGGGTCAAGCCGCCCGCCTCTCCGAAGCCCAGGCGCAAGGTGTCGCCGTACCCCCGGCCCACCCGAGCCGATGACTAGCCCATCTCGCTACTAGGCTCGCCGGATGGGACAGCCCACTGACCGCGCGCCCGCCGCGGGCGTATCCCCGCGGACGACGAAAGCCGTTATTCCGGCGGCCGGCTTGGGCACCAGGTTCGTCCCCGCCACCAAATCGGTGCCCAAAGAGCTGCTGCCGCTCGTCGACAAGCCGGTCCTGCAGTACATCGTCGAGGAGGCCGCCGCCGCAGGGCTCTCCGACGTGCACCTGGTGACCAGTCGCGGCAAGAGCGCGATGGTCGAGCACTTCGACCGGGCGCCGGAGTTGGAGGCGGCCCTCGAGGCCAAGGGGGACACCGCCCGGCTGGCCATGGTCCGCGAGGCGAGCGCGCTCGCCGCCATCTCGACCTCCCGACAGCACGTGGCCCGCGGTCTCGGTCACGCCGTGCTGTGCGCGGCCGCCCACGTCGGCAACGAGGCCTTCGCCGTGCTGCTCGGTGACGACCTCATCGACGTGCATACGCCGGTGCTCCCGACGATGCTCGACATCCAGCAGGAGCGCGGTGGGATCGTGCTTGCCCTCACCGAGGTGCCGCGGGCCAACGTCGGCCGCTACGGCATAGCGTCGGTGGAACCGACCGACCGGCCCGATGTCGTGGAGATCGTCGGGCTGGTGGAGAAGCCCGACCCGGCCTCGGCACCCAGCACGCTGGCCGTGATCGGCCGCTACGTCCTGCCGCCGGTCATCTTCGACGTTCTCCGCAATACCACCCCGGGCGCCGGTGGTGAGATCCAGCTCACCGACGCGATGGCGACCATGCTCGAGTGGGGGACACCGGTGCACGGCGTGATCTTCACCGGCCGCCGCTTCGACACCGGCGATCGAGGCGACTACCTCAAAGCAGTGGTCGAACTCGCCTGCGAGCGCGAAGACCTGGGTCCGCCGTTCCGCGACTGGCTCAAGTCCTACGTACGGACCCTGTCGTGAAGACCGTCGCCCAGCATTTGAGCGACGTGTTGTCGGCGGTCCACGCCTTGAGCCCCATCGACCTGCAACTGCCCGAGACCCATGCCTGCGTGCTCGCCGAGGACGTCTACGCGCCGGCACCACTCCCGTCGTTCGACAACTCGGCGATGGACGGTTACGCCGTACGTGCCGTCGACGTCGCCGACGCGACCCAGGACCACCCCGTCGAACTCGCCGTCGTCGGCGATGTGATGGCCGGCTCCTGGCAACCGCAGGGGGTGAGTTCGGGCGCCTGTCTGCGGATCATGACCGGTGCCGCGATGCCGGCCGGCGCCGACACGGTCGTACCCGTGGAGTGGACCGACGGCGGCATCGCCAGCGTGCGGATCCACCGGCCGGCTGAGCAGGGGCAGTACGTACGCGTGGTCGGTGAGGATCTGGCCGCCGGCGCGGTCGTGGCCCGGCGTGGCAACATCCTGCACTCCGCCCAACTCGCCCTGCTCGCGGCCGTCGGCCGTAACCATGCGCTGGTCCACCCGAAGCCGCGCGTGGTCGTACTTTCCACCGGCGACGAGGTCGTCGAGCCGGGCCAACCGCCGCGCCCCGGACAGATCTATGACGCCAACGGCTACGCCCTGACCGCCGCGGTGACCGAGGCCGGCGGCCACGCCTATCGGGCCGGCATCGCACCGGACGACTCCGACCGGTTGGTGGCCATCCTCGACGACCACCTGATCCGTGCGGACCTGGTGATCACCAGCGGCGGTGTCAGCGTCGGCGAACGCGATGTGGTCAAGATGGCACTGTCGAAGCTGGGGACTGTCGCCTTCGAGCGGGTCGCGATGCAGCCCGGAATGCCGCAGGGGTTCGGCACCATCGGCCAGGACTCCACGCCGATCTTCTGCCTGCCCGGCAATCCCGTCAGTGCGCTGGTGTCCTTCGAGATCTTCGTCCGGCCGGCGCTGCGCCGGCTGGCCGGATTCGAGCGGGTGGAGCGCGCACCCATCCAGGCCCGGCTGACCGAGCCGATGAATGCGCCGGCAGGCAAGCGGCAGTTCCGCCGGGCGCACCTGGAGGTACGCGACGATGAGTACGTCGTGGCACCGTACGGCGGAACGGGGTCGAACCTGCTGGCCGCCCTGTCCGGGGCCAACGCTCTGATCGTCGTCGACGAGGACACCACCTCGCTGACCGAGGGATCGCTGGTCGACGTCATCGTGCTGCGCCGCGACGATCGGTAGGTGTGATCGTGTCCCACCCGGGATGGCCGGCGACCACGAGCCACGAGCGGGTCGGGCTGCGTCCGCTGCACCGAAGTGACGTGCAGGCCTGGCGTGAGATCCGGCTGGCCAACGAGGACTGGCTGCTGCGCTGGGAGCCCTCCTCACCGCAGTCCTGGGCCGAACGCAACAGCCGGGCCGCATTTCATGCCATGCACCGTTCACTGTCGCGGCAGGCCCGCGACGGGCAGTCCCTTCCGTTCGCGATCACCTACGACGGAGCGCTGGCCGGGCAGATCACCATCGGCAACGTCGTACGCGGGTCGTTCCAGTCGGGGTACGCCGGCTACTGGGTGGACGGCCGGCTGGCCGGGCGCGGCATCATGCCGACCGCACTGGCTCTTGCCGTGGACCACGCATTCGGCCCGGCGATGCTGCACCGGATCGAGGTCAACATCCGTCCCGAGAACGTCGCGAGCCGACGCGTCGTGGAGAAGCTGGGGTTTCGCGAAGAAGGTTTCGCCAAGCGATTCCTCTACATCGACGGCGCGTGGCGTGACCACATTTGCTTCGCACTGACCAAGGAGGACGTGCCGCGCGGGCTGCTCAATCGCTGGCTTTCCGTTCGACACACCGGCTGACCTCCCTGTTGTCTGTCCGGTCCGGACATAGCGTGTGGGATCGTGAGCTCGCTCATCTTGTTGGTGATCGTCACCGCGTGGGCCGTCGTGCTCGTCCCGATGCTGCTGTCGCGGCACGAGGCGTCCAACGAGGTTCGTTCGGTCGACCGATTCGCTACCGCCATGCGCGTTCTCGCCCGCCGTTCCGCGGGGAGCAGCGATGCGAGGTACGTCGTCGTACCCCCGCGGCCGCAGTCCTCCCGCAGTGTCGTGGTCAACGGGGCGACCCCCTTCACCTCCTACGTCGGGCCGCAGGCTGACCTCCGCGTGGAGCTTCCCGTCGACCCGCCGGTCGTCCGCGAGGCGCACCTGCGCCGGGTACGCCAGCAAGTGGTGCAGCGCCGACGCCGGGTCGTGCTGACCCTGGGTGCGCTCGCGCTCGGTCTGCTCGCGCTGGCGTTGTCGTGGAGCGCCACGCTGTGGGTGCCGCAGGCGCTGTGCGATCTGGCACTGGGGGCGTACCTCCTGCATCTGCGCCGCGAGACGGCCCGGATC
>JBAVXU010000068.1:0-1626 GCA_049698415.1 Mycobacteriales bacterium | reverse complement strand
CGACTCGGCCGTGTCACGGTTGGGGTGCTCGATGACGACGGGACCTTGAGCCATGTCCGGCCAATATACGATCACCGGCGGCGACGCGTGAGGGTTTCGCTCGGGCCGCGCGCGGGCGTGGTGGAATCGGTAGACACGCCGGCTTTAGGTGCCGGTGGCGCAAGCCATGGGGGTTCGAGTCCCTCCGCCCGCATATCTCGCTCGCCGGGTCCGTACGGTTGGGCGATGAGCACCGAAGACGATGGCCAGATCGCGCACGAGACCTATCTGCCCGACGAACCAGCCGGCCGCCACGGCATCGCGCTGTGCTTGTCCGGAGGCGGCTACCGCTCGGCGTTGTTTCACCTTGGGGTGCTGCGCCGCCTTGACGAACTCGGCACGCTCACACGCGTAGATACGGTCTCTGCGGTCTCGGGCGGCAGTCTTCTCGCCGCGTTTCTGGCTGATCTGGCGCCCGTTTGGCCCGCCGACGGGCGCCTACCCGAGTTCGACTCCAAGGTGGCGCCCGCGCTGCGGTCGTTCACCAAGAAGAACATTCGCACGATGTGGGTCCTGCGACGCGCAGCGCCGTGGAACTGGGGCGACTCGACCGTCGCGGTCGAAGGCCTCGTGCGGCGGTATGAGGACATCACGAGTCTGCACCTCGCCGAACTGCCCGCGAACCCGCGGTACATCTTCAGCGCAACGGACCTCTCGTGGGGCGTCAACTGGGTCTCCGAGCGAGCCCGCGTCGGGTCCTATCCCGCCGGCTACGTCCAGTCATCCGAGTGGTCGGTCGCGCGGGCCGTCGCCGCATCCTCGTGCTTTCCACCCGCGTTTGAGCCCATGCCGGTGAACCTTGCTCCGGAGCAGTTCCACGGGGGACACGAGCGCCGGGAGCGCCGCGCCGCGCTCATCGCCAAGCTCCGACTCGCCGATGGCGGCCTCTACGACAACCTCGGCCTCGAACCGGTCTGGAAGGACCACTCCGTCCTGCTTGTCTCCGATGGCGGCGCAACGTTCGACGCGGCGGCGGTGGAGGGTACCTTCAAGACGGTGGGGCGCTACCTCGCCGTCCAGAGCCGCCAAGCGAGTGCGCTCCGCAAGCGCTGGCTCATCGCGGGCTTCAAGAAGGAGGTCATGCGCGGTGTGTACCTCGGCATCGGCTCGACGACGACGAGCTTCGCCGTGGGCGCACCGGGCTACAGCGACGATCTGGTGGACGAGATCATCTCGGAGGTGCGGACGGACCTTGACTTCTTCTCCGACGCCGAAGCCGAAGTGCTGCAGAACCACGGCTACATGCTCGCCGACGTCGCAATGCGCAGCCACGGCCAGGCCTGGATCGATTCCGGTGTGCCGCCCCTGAATGTGCCGTTCCCCACGTGGCTGGACGAGGGTCTCGTCCGAAGCGCACTTGTCGACAGCGCCAAGAAGCGCACGCTGGGGCGCTGGCGCAGCGTCGAGCTCGTCAAGGACAAACTCGGGGCTTTACGCAAGCTGCTGAGCTGACCGGGACCTCTGCGCGCTCCACGCCCGTATCCAGCGTGTGGGACGTGATGACCCTGGATCCGCCGAGCCCGCAGCCGGCGCGCTCGCGTGGGTCGCGGGCAGGGGTAGTGTCGCGGCCGTGCCGGTGCTGTCGGA
>JBAVXU010000067.1:0-1802 GCA_049698415.1 Mycobacteriales bacterium | reverse complement strand
GGCCGTCGAGCGCGACGGCCAGGGCCAGCGGCCACGCCACCGCGAACGGTCGGCCACCGTCGCGCTGACGTTTCAGCTCTACGCGCAGAAGCTCGGGGGCGGTCACCAGCCGGGAGCGTAGAACCGGGCGCGGCGGTGACCGCCGCGAATGCCGGTAGCCTGCGAGATGCCTCTTCTGTGGGCACCCCGGCTGGATTCGTCACCCGGCCCGACAGAGTGAAGTTGAAGTCAGCCAGTTGCCGCCGCCTCCCTCCAGGGGCGGCGGTGGTCGTTGAAGGTCCATCCGACCAGGGGCCTAGGTTCACCGGCATCACCTGGGTGCGCGCTGACGGCGCGACCGAAGCAGACCAGGGACGCCACAGAAAAGGTCGGAATGCAGTCCCAGCAGCACCGGCAGCACCGGCAGCACGAGAACCCGTTCACCTGTGGTGTGGCCTGGCGCTCCCCGGTCAGCGGCCGGCGAGAGATCGTGTTCGCCGAGGCCGACTACCTGCCGCTGGCCGACGACGTCTCGCAGTTCGATCGCCGCGTCTACCAAGCGATCGCCGCCTACGCCTGGGACGAGGCCGAGTGCTACCCGTCGCAGGAACGGGTGGCCCGCGACGTCGGCTGCGCCCGCGAGTCAGCCAATCGAGCCGTCCAGAATCTGATCGCGGCCGGGTGGCTAAGGATCAAGGCCAGGCGCTGGCGACCGGGGGCGCGCTACTGGCACAACGTCTACGAGCTGCTGGCCGATTATCGCGTCGGCGATCTCACCATGAAGCGCATCATCCGCCGCTGTCACAACACCGCGAGGAAGCGTGCCGCGCGCCTCACGCGCCGGCTCGATCACACTAATACGGTGCGTAGTGGTCGGGGCAAGCCGGGATGGTGCGGCTGCCCTCACTGCCGGCCCGATCGAGCACGCGTGAAGCGGCCGCCGCCGCTGCCGGTCCGGCCGCCTCCACGCTCAGCGACGTTGGCGAAGCGAGTCGCCGAGCGATTGCAGGCCAAGGGGCTCGATCCGGCGCTCGCCTACGCCTTGCTGGACGTGTCGACCAGCGCGCCCAAACGACCGAATCCGCACGACGACGGCCATAGCCCGAAGGCGATGCAGTCATAGACTTTATGCTATGATTTAGGTATGGCCCACCACGAGAACACGATGCGCGAAGCCCGCAAGAACGCCGGCCTCACGCAGCAGGCCCTGGCCGACCTCCTGGGCGTCCACCAGCCGACCGTCGCCCAGTGGGAGTCGGGGCTGGTAGGGCCGCGCCTGGACACCGCCCGGAGGGTTGCGGCCGCGCTGTCCACCACGGTCGACGAGCTGTGGCCCGAGGCCGACAGGGCGACGACGGGCAACGGGACAGAAGCGGAGCAGCCGAAGCGCGAGTCCGAGCGCACCCGGCGACGCCGCGAGTGGAACGAGCGGCGCGCAGCGACCGAACAAGAAGGAGCCCGCACCGGTTGACGCCGGTCGGGCTCGTGACCACCGATCAGGAGTTGACCCTGATGAGCAGCACGCAGAACGATAGCCGCAGCTATACCGATCGCATAACGATCACCCCGGCAACCGGCAGCCAGTGGACGCGCTCATGAGGAACGTGACGTGGGACGACCTCGACGGCGACAACGCGTTCACGGTCCTGGGAACGATCGGCGGACTGCTCAAGCGGCTCGACCGCGCGACGGGAGGCGCACACGCCGCCGCCTACCAGGCCGAGGCGACGGCCGGCGACTACGAGCACCTGCTCGCCGTCAGCCATCGCTACGCCCTGGCCCACCTGGCCGTGACGCTCGCGGTACCGCAGGAGCGCACATGA
>JBAVXU010000066.1:0-2734 GCA_049698415.1 Mycobacteriales bacterium | reverse complement strand
GCCCAGCACTGTATGCCGGGCTGCCGACACCGGCCGCTGGCCGGGCCGAACGCGGTTCGCGTCCGGCCCGGCCAGCTCGGCTACGGTCGCGAAGGCAGGGTTACCACCAGCCGTAGTTGACCTCGTTCTGCCATGCGCTCGTGGTGTCGCCGTACCGCCACTGGCAGTACCGCAGCGCGGCCAGCAGCTGGTAGTAGGTGGCCGGGTGCGCCGAGGTCCCGTTGGCGTAGCTGTCCCAGCTGACTCCCCGGGCCTCGACGCTCGTCTGGCTCATCTGTCCGAGGCCGTAGTACTGCCCGTTGCGCGCGGTGTGGTCGAAGTCGCTCTCTCGACAGACGATTCGCGCCATGTTGAGCGAGCTTCCCCATGAGCTCGGCACACTGTCGTTCGGGTTGTCGGCGGCTTCCTGGAGCCGGGTCGCCCACCAGCTCGGTGGGCTCGGGTTCGTGCACTGCTGGATGGTCCCGGCCTGGGCGGGGCTGACCCCGACCAGGGCGATGCCGGCAGCGGCGAGCACAACGGCGAACAAGGCGGTGAGCCGCCCGAAGACTGACTTTCTCATGAGAATTCCCCTCTGCTGTGGAACTGACGGTCATACCGTGCCACCACGTGGGTCAGGCTTGGGTATGCCGGGTCCCTCGTCATTTCCTGTGCTCAGATAACGTTTCGCAAACCCGGCGTAGGCGAGTCTGGGGTGCACAACGCGGA
Source organism: Mycobacteriales bacterium (assembly GCA_049698415.1). Taxonomy (GTDB): domain Bacteria; phylum Actinomycetota; class Actinomycetes; order Mycobacteriales; family QHCA01; genus QHCA01. The sequence goes on along the minus strand of JBAVXU010000066.1, from coordinate 2,026 downwards.
ACGATCGGGCGGACGACGCCGACCGGACGCGGTGGCCCGCAGGTGGGGGAGAGGGTCAGTCCTCGGGCTGGTAGGCGAGGTTGGGGCTGAGCCAGCGCTCCGCGTCACGCAGGGTCCAGCCCTTGCGCTCGGCGTAGTCCTCGACCTGGTCGCGGCTGATCCGCCCGACGACGAAGTACTGCGACTGCGGGTGGGAGAAGTAGAAGCCGCTGACCGCGGCCCCAGGCCACATGGCCATGCTCTCGGTCAGCTCGATGCCAGTGTTCGCCTTGACGTCTAGCAGGGACCAGAGCGTCTCCTTCTCGGTATGGTCCGGGCACGCCGGGTACCCCGGTGCCGGCCGGATCCCCTTGTACTTCTCCTCGATGAGGGAGACGTTGTCGAGACTCTCATCGGGGGCGTAGGCCCAGAACTCCTTGCGCACCCGCTCGTGCAACCGCTCCGCGAAGGCCTCGGCCAACCGGTCGGCCAGCGACTCCAGGAGGATCGCGCTGTAGTCGTCGAGGTCGGCCTTGAACTCGAGGATCTTGTCCTGGCTGCCGAGCCCCGCGGTCACGGCGAACCCGCCGACATAGTCCGAGAGCCCCGAGTCCTTGGGCGCGACGAAGTCGCCCATGCTCCGGTTGGGGATGCCTTCTCGGTGGGCTCCCTGCTGGCGGAGGTTCCGCAAGGTGGCGATGACCTCGGTGCGCGACTCGTCGGCATACACCTCGATGTCGTCGTCGACCGCACTGGCCGGGAACAGCCCGATCACGCCGTTGGCGCGCAGCCAGCGTCCCTCGATGGCCCGGTCGAGCATCCGCTGCGCGTCGTCGTAGAGCTTGCGAGCGGTCTCGCCTGACGCCGGGTTGTTGAGGATGTCCGGGAAGCGTCCCTTCATCTCCCATGCGGCGAAGAACGGCGTCCAGTCGATGTAGCGGCGCAGCTCCTCGAGGGGGTAGTCGGTGAACGTCTTGACGAACTGCGTCGCCGTCCCGTGCCGGTGGTCGCATGCCGGGCCCTGGCAGACGTCCTTGGCCTGCTGGGCCAGCAGGCGCGGACGCGGTGGCCGGTAGCCGCTCCAGTCGACCGGCGTCCGGTTCTGCCGTGCCTGGGCGATGCTCAGCAGCGGCCGGTCGTTGAGCTTGGCGGCGTGCCGCTCGCGGACCGAGTCATAGTCGGCCTTGGTGTCGGCGATCAGCTTTGGCCGCAGCTCGTCCGAGAGCAGTGCGGCAGCGACCGGCACCGACCGTGAGGCGTCCTTCACCCAGACGATCGGCCCGTGGTACTTCGGGGTGACCTTGACCGCGGTGTGGGCCTTGGAGGTCGTCGCCCCGCCGATGATCAGCGGGATCTCGAAGCCCTGACGCTCCATCTCCGAGGCGAAGTTGACCATCTCGTCGAGCGAGGGGGTGATGAGTCCCGACAGCCCGATGATGTCGGCCTTCTCCGCGATCGCCGCGTCGAGGATCTTCTGGGCGGGCACCATGACGCCGAGGTCGACGACGTCGTAGTTGTTGCACTGCAGGACGACGCCGACGATGTTCTTGCCGATGTCGTGCACGTCGCCCTTGACGGTGGCCATGACGATCTTGCCCTTGGCCCGCTCCACGTCACCCGGCCTCTTCTCGTCCTCGATGAAGGGGATGAGGTAGGCGACGGCCTTCTTCATCACCCGGGCCGACTTGACCACCTGGGGCAGGAACATCTTGCCGGCGCCGAACAGGTCGCCCACGACGTTCATGCCGTCCATCAGCGGACCTTCGATGACCTCGATGGTGCGGCCGCCACGTGCCTCGATCTCGGCGCGCAGCTCCTCGGTGTCCTCCACGGCGAACTGGTCGATGCCCTTGACCAGCGCGTGGGTGATGCGTTCGGTGACGGGCAGCGAGCGCCACTCCTCGTCCTCGACCTCGGCCTTCTTGCCGTCGCCGGCGAAGTCGTTGGCGATCTCGAGCAGGCGCTCGGTGGCGTCGTCGCGCCGGTTGAGCACGACGTCCTCGATGCGCTCGCGCAGCAGCTCGGGGATCTCGTCGTAGACGACGAG
>JBAVXU010000065.1:0-10829 GCA_049698415.1 Mycobacteriales bacterium | reverse complement strand
CCGGTGGGCTGCGAGTTCGCCCAGGTCTTCTCGCTCTTCGGTGCCGCGGTGACGGTGGTGGAGGCCCAGCCGCGGTTGCTGCCCGCCGACGAACCCGAGGCCGGGGAACTGCTGGCCGGCGTGTTCGACGCCGAGGGGATCAGCGTGCGCGCCGGGGTCTCCGCCGCACGCGTGGACCACGCTTCCGGCGTGTTCTCGGTACGCCTCGACGACGGCGAGGCCATCACCGGGCAGCACCTGCTGGTCGCCACCGGGCGGCGTACCGACCTGGCTGCGCTCGGAATGGGCGCGGTCGGTGTCGACGAGAACGCCAGGGTGATCGACGTCGACGATCGGATGCGCGCCGCGGACGGGGTGTGGGCGATCGGGGACATCACCGGCAAGGGCGCGTTCACCCACGTGTCGATGTACCAAGCCCGGCTCGCTGCCGCGGACATCCTCGGTGAGCCGGCCGAGGCCGCGGACTACCGGGCTGTGCCACGGGTGACGTTCACCGATCCCGAGGTCGGGTCCGTCGGTCTCACCGAGTCCATGGCTCGCGAACGCGGCCTAACGGTGCGCACCGGGATGGCGCAGGTGCCCTCCTCGGCCCGCGGCTGGATACACAAGGTCGGCAACGCGGGCTTGATCAAGGTCGTCGAGGACGCCGAACGCGGCGTTCTCGTGGGCGCCACCTCGGCCGGCCCGGACGGCGGCGAGGTGCTCGGTGCGCTGTCGGTGGCCGTCCATGCGGAGGTGCCGACCGACCGGCTGCGGCAGATGATCTATGCCTACCCGACGTTCCATCGCGGCATCGAGGACGCCGTACGCAACCTCACCGCCTGACCACGCCGTGCGGTTGCCCTGCGGTTAGTCGGTCGTGAGGTCGACCTCGCAGGAGTGGCTCGCGCCGATCGCGTTGCTGATGGTGGAGAGCAGGTCGCCGGGGACCGGCGAGTCGACGGCGACGGCCATCACGGTGCTGCCACCGCTGGCCAGCCGCGAGACCTGCATCCCGGCGATGTTGATGCCGGCATCGCCGAGCAACTGACCCATCGTGCCGACGATGCCCGGCCGGTCGGCGTAGCGGAAGAACGCCAGGTGGCCTTCGGGGACCACGTCGATGTCGAAGCCATCGACCTCGACGAGCTTCTGCACCTGCCGCGGTCCGCTCAACGTGCCGGACACCGAAACGGTCCTGCCGTCGGGCAGGGCACCTCGCACGGTGACCAGGTTGCGGTAGTCCGGGCTGTCGGCGTCGGTGACGAGGTCGACCGCCATCCCGCGTTCGCCGGCGAGCAGCGGCGCGTTGACGAAGGTCACTCGCTCGGAGACGACGTCGCGGAAGACACCCTTGAGCGCAGCCAGTTGCAACACGCTGACGTCGTGCTCGGCGATCTCCCCGCGCACCACGACGGTGACGGACGACGCGATGCCCCCGGCGACCGCCGTGAAGACCCGGCCGAGCTTCTCGGCGAGCGGCAGCCCGGGACGTACGTCCTCGGCGACGATGCCGCCGGCCTGGACGTTGACGGCGTCGGGAACGAACTCCCCCAACAATGCCAGCTTGACCGAGCGGGCCACAGCCAGGCCGGCCTTGTCCTGCGCCTCGACCGTCGAGGCACCCAGGTGCGGCGTGGCTACGACGTTGTCGAATCCGAACAGCGGCGAGTCGGTGCACGGCTCGGCGGAATAGACGTCGACTCCCGCGCCCGCGACCCGGCCTTCCTTGATGGCCTGGGCGAGCGCGTGCTCGTCGACCAGACCGCCGCGGGCGGCATTGATTATGTGCACGCCGGGCTTGACCAGGGTCAGCTCCCGCTCACCGATCAAGCCGAGGGTCTCGGGCGTCTTGGGCAGGTGGATGGAGATGAAATCGCTTTCAGCCAGCAGTTCGTCGAGTGCCACCAGGCGCACGCCGATCTGGGCGGCCCGAGCCGGCTGGACATAGGGGTCGTAGGCGATCAAGCGGGTGCCGAACGCTGACATCCGCTGGGCGAAGAGCACGCCGATCCGGCCGAGCCCGACCACGCCGACGGTCTTGTCGGCGATCTCGACACCGGTGTACTTCGCGCGCTTCCACTCGCCCCGTTTGAGCGCGGCGTTGGCCGGTGCGATGTTGCGAGCGGACGCGAGCAGGAGGGCAACGGCCTGCTCGGCGGCACTGACGATGTTGGACGTTGGCGCATTGACCACCATGACGCCGCGCGAGGTGGCAGCCACGACGTCGACATTGTCCAGGCCGACTCCTGCTCGGGCGATCACCTTCAACTGTGGCGCGGCGGCGAGGGCCTCGGCGTCCAGGCTGGTGGCGCTGCGCACGATGACGGCATCGACATCGGCCAGCGCGGCCAGCAGCGCCGGGCGGTCGGCCCCATCGACGTGGCGCACGTCGAAGTCCTGGGACAGCACCGCGAGCGCGGCTGGGGCGAGCTCTTCGGCGATGAGGACGACGGGCATTGGCACGAGGCACCTTCGTTGGCGGGTATGGGGGGTGGTCGCCGGAACCCGCGGCTGACCTGGTTGCTCAGGTCGAGTCTAACCGCCGCTCATCGGAGGAAGAGGTCCACCTCGAGGTCCGGCCGTGGCTGCACCCGCCGGAAGTACTCCACGCCGAACATATCGACGAGCATCGCCGACGGGAACATGTCGACGTCGATCGGATATTGGGTCCGGTGGGCAGCCATCGCCGCCATCTTGCGCTCGACGTACGCGACCACATCGATTCGAGTGGTCGCCCCAGCGGTGAAACGCTCCGCCTCCGATGTCGTGACGCTCTCCCCGGCCGGCTCCCCCGCTCCACGGCCGGCGAAGGCGGTCGGCTCGGCCAGCGAGAACGCCAGGCAGGTGACGCTGCCGACGGCGATCACATTGGCCGTCCGGGGCTGTGCGTATGTGACGCCCAGCTCGCCGATGAACTCGCCGGAACCCTGCCGCCTGAGCGTGCGGCTCGGCCCATCGGTGCAGTCCTCGACGACGTCGACCTCACCGTCGACGATGAGGTATAGGGATGTCGCCGGCTCGCCCTGTTCGATGATGAACGAGCCGGGCGGAAACCAGACGACGTCGACGAAGTCCCCGGCATAGCCCAGCGTCGTCGTCTCCTGGGCGAAGATCGACAGCGCGTGGACGAAGTCGGTGCCACCCTTGAAGCGCGTTCCCAACTCGACGAGCCAGCGGGCCAGACGGTCGACCATCATCATCCGGCTGCGCGGAAAGTGGCTGTGATAAAGCCGGATTCCGGCCGCCTCGGCACACGCAGCCGTCACCGCATTGCTGATCGCGATGTGGTCCGGGTGGCCGTAGGCGCCGTCGTCTCCGAACGTGATCACCACATCGGGGTGGAACTCCTCGAGCAAGCGCTCGACCGCCGTGCACAGGACGCCCGGAGCGAGACCGGCCAGCGTGCCGTCGACGTGGTCGAGGATGCGGCAGTCCTGCACGCCCAACTCTGCGCACGCCCGGAGCAGCTCGCCTTCGCGTACCTGGCCCAGAGTCGCCCGCGTGGCGACGGCGGCATCGCGGATCTGGCCGCCCTCCCCACGGGTCGCGGACACGACGGCGGTGTGCGCGCCTTGGGCCGCATACTTCGCCAGCGTGCCGCCGGCGCAGAATGTCTCGTCGTCGGGATGGGCGAAAACGCCCAGGATCCGGCCCGGGGTGATCGATGGCTGCGGGCCGACCATTGCCGCAAGGTACGAGGTCGGAGTGGCGACGGCAAGAGACTTCGCCGACCAGCGGCTCGCAGGCCGCGCATCCACACTAGATTTCGGCCATGGTGACGCTGGCGGTCCCGTACCACCTCGACGGAAGACTCGAGCACTTCGACTGCGCCGTGCCGGTCGACTCCGAGATCACCGCCGAGCTGCCACGAGGCACCCCGTGGGAGCGCATGGCCGTGCTCTACGACGCCGTCGCGGCGGCGGTCAGTCGGCTGGATTCGCCCCCGCTGGTCGTCACCGGCGACTGCACCACGAGTCTGGGGATCCTGGCCGGTCTCCAACGCGGCGGGGGCGACCCGGGCATCGTGTGGTTCGACGGCCACGCCGACTTCCACACCGAGGCGACCACGACGTCGGGCTACCTCGGCGGCCTGCCGCTCGCCTTGGCGGCCGGCGTCGGGACGCTCACCCTGCCCGGTGCGCTCGGCCTGCGACCCGTGCCGGAGTCCCGCATCGTGCTGGTCGATGCCCGTGACACCGACCCGGGCGAGCATGTGCTGCTACGCAACTCCGCCGTCACCCGCACGGCGGTACGCGATGTCGATGCGGGTGGGCTGCCCGAGGGGGAGATCTACCTGCACGTCGACCTCGACGTATGCGACCCGACGGACGTTCCCGACCTGCTGTTCCCCGCACCCGGCGGGCCGACCGTCGACGATGTCGTCGCGGCGATCGGGCGGGTGGCAGCCGCCGGCCGCGTCACGGGCGCCTGTATCGCGGCCACCTGGCACCACCGCTCCCCCGGCTCACCGGTGCACCGGGACCTGGTGCAGCGGGTGGCGCAGGCGGCGGCCGGCGGCTAGGCGGGCTCCGCCACGAAAGTGCGTCGCCCCCCGAAGTGTCAGGTACGTAGGGTCACACCATGTTTCGCGCAGCCGTCACCCGGCAGACAACTGACCGCAGTGCCCCCACCGCCCTGACAGCACCGGTGATCGCGGCCGTGCTGACAACTGTGGTGGCCTGGGCGTCGGCCTTCGTGGCGATCCGCGGCATCCGCGGCGACTTCACACCCGGGGCGTTGGCGCTGGGGCGGTTGGCCACCGGTGCAGTCGCCCTCAGCGTCGTGGTGCTGATCAGACGTGCGTGGGTGCGCCCCACGGCTCGCGAATGGGGACTGCTCCTCGTGTGCGGCGTGATGTGGTTCGCCATCTACAACGTGGCCCTCAACGCGGCCGAGCAGCGGATCGACGCCGGCACCGCGGCGATGCTGATCGCAGTCGGCCCGGTGCTGATCGCCCTGCTCGCGGGTGCGCTGCTCGGCGAGGGCTTCCCGCGCTGGTTGCTGATCGGCGCCGGTGTCGCGTTCGCAGGCGCGGTCCTCATCGGCGTTGCCACCGCACGCGGCGCGACCACAGACGTCATCGGCGCCTTGCTCTGCTTGCTCGCCGCGGTGACCTGGGCGATCGGGGTGCTGGCCCAGAAGCCGGTCCTGCGCCGGCTGCCCGCCTTGCAGGTGACCCAGATCGCCTGCACGGTCGGCGCCATCGCCTGCCTGCCCTACGCCGGCCAATTGATCCACGACGGCCGCAGTGCATCGGCCGGCGCGATCAGCGCGCTCGTCTACCTCGGCCTGGTGCCCACGGCCATCGCCTTCGTCACCTGGGCGTACGCCCTGTCGCGGATGGATGCCGGGCGGCTCGGCGTGACGACCTACTTGGTGCCGACGATGACGGTGCTCATCGCATGGCCGGTTCTCGGCGAGGTGCCTCCGGGGCTGGCGATCGCCGGTGGGGCGCTGGCACTGCTCGGCGTCGGGCTCACCCGTCGCCGTCGCTGAGCCCTCGTCACCGCCCACGGACACGATCGTCACGCCCGGCCCACTGCGGCCGACCTGGTGATCACCAGTCCTCGCCGGCGCGCCCCTCGCAGGCCAGCGGCGCGCTGAGGTCCACGTCGCGGCTGGGTCCGTAGCGCAGCACCATCACCCCGTCATCGTCATCGGCACTGCGGGTCAGGCTCGCCCCATCGCGTACGAACGTCGGGCCGCGCCACCGCTCCCACCCGAGTCGCGCATAGAACTCATGCGACCCGGTCGACAGGGCGCCCATCTCGAACTCCTGGTTCAGCAGCGTCTCGATCTCGGCCATGGCCAGCGAACCGAGCCCCGCACCTTCGTGACCAGGCATCGTGCCGACGGCCTCGACGTAGCCCACGCGCAACGGCCGACCGGCCGCATGCAGGATGCGGGGCACCACCGCGGCATGCGCGAGTCGCTCCCCGTCGATAGAGACGACGACGTGCCATCCCCCTTGTGCGTTCGCCCAGTCCTCATCAGAGAAATCACCGCTGAATGCCTGCAGGCACAACTGCCTGATCGCGCGGAGTTCGGCCCGGGAGGCCTCGGCCGTGGTGAACACCCGGCTGGTACGAACAGTGCCCGGTTGCTGTGTGCCCGCTCTGCCTGTGCCTGCCGGTGCATCGCTCGCGGATTCACTCATCGAGCGCTCGCAAATAGCGCGTCGTGATCCGGCGCTGCACAAGGTTGGCCACCGGAGAGCCGAGCCTCATCAGCCAGAAGGCGGGCCTGGAGAACGCGACGACGTTCAGGACCACCCTGCCGTCATCCTCGAGCGTCACCGTGAATCTCTCCTCGCCACTCGCCGGGTGCCCGGGCAGCGTGCCGTAGGCGAAGCCCCTGACGGTCGGCTCGTCGACGGTCATCACGACCCGGCACGGCACGACGAACCGGATCGGCCCCAGCCGCAGTCCGGAGCGGACCACGACGCCCGTGACCGCGACGGGTGCTGATGCCTCCACGTCGAGCCCGGCACCGCGGTGCAGCTGCCAGGTCATCACCTGCAGCGCTGCTTGCTCGAAACGAGCGCGGCCGTGCCCGAGCAGGTGGGAGCGGCGGACGTGCCGAAAACCCGCGGGCAACTCCCCCGCTGTCGCGCCCACCGGCTCGTACGTGAGCGGCGCAGTGCTCAAAGAGCGCAGCCGGTCGTCCGGATCACGGTTCACGCCCACACCCTCTCGCATTCCGGCCCGAATTGTGAATGCAAAGAGACGCTTGCAAAGATTCCTTTGCATGGCTAGTGTCCATCGCATGTCAGACGAGCAAGCGGACCACATCCCCGCCGGCGCAGTCCCGGCACCGTCGGTCGACGTCAAGGACCCACGCGCACTGCGGGCGTTGGCCCATCCACTGCGCGGCACCCTGCTCGGGTTGCTGCGGTTGGAGGGGCCGTCGACGGCCACCCGGCTCGGTCAGCGGCTCGGCGAGAGCAGCGGCGCCACCAGCTATCACTTGCGCCAGTTGGCGGCGTTCGGCTTCGTCGAAGAAGTGCCGGGCGAGGGCACCACACGCGAGCGCTGGTGGCGCGCCCTGCATCGCAGCACGGCCTGGAACACCGACGACCTGCTCGGCGACCCCGGCGGGCGCGAGGTGGTGGAGGAATTGACCTATCGGCAGCTCAGCCAGCAGAGCCGACTGCTCGCAGCGCACGCCGAGCAACGCGCCGATCTCGACGACGAGTGGCGCGCGGTGGTCTCGCTCAACGATTGGTCCATCCGCCTCTCGCCGGCCGGTGCGCGCGAACTCGCCACCGAACTCAACGCGGTGCTGGCGCGCTGGCGCGATGGCAAGGAGGAGCCCGACCAGCCCCTGGTTCATCTGCTCATCGATCTGTTCCCGCCTACGGACTACCCGCTGTGAACACTTCAGCGGCCGGACTCACCGTCGAATCGGCCAGGCACCGGTTCGTCCTGCTCACCGCCCTGCGGTGGCTGCCCATCGGCATCAGCATCCCCGTCACCGTGTTGCTCGCGTCCTCCCGCGGACTCAGCCCGGCCGACATCGGATTGGTGTTCGCAGCCCATTCCGTCACCGCGATGCTGCTTGAATTACCCACCGGCGGTCTCGCGGATGCCATCGGGCGCCGGCCCGTCCTCGTCCTGTCCGCCCTGCTGCAGATCGCCGGTCTGCTGACGATCGCGGTCGCCCCGGGACTGCTCATGTTCGCCGTGGCGCTCAGCCTTGTGGGTGCCGGGCGGGCGCTGGATTCCGGCCCGCTGGAATCGTGGTACGTCGACGCAGTGCACCTGCTCGACGAAGGCGCGGACGTGACACCTGGGCTGGCCCAGGCCAGCGTCGCCGACGGCGCGGGGCTCGCTCTCGGGACCGTGGTCGGCGGCGTCGCACCGTTGCTCGCCTCCCGGCTCGGCGGCAGCGATGCGCTCATGCTGCCGTTCCTGCTGGCCGCCGGACTCACCGTGGTCTATCTCATCGGCGTCGTGGTGCTGGTCGTCCCCATCGGCCCGGGCATCAGCACCGCCTCCGGCCGGGCGATCGGCGCCGCCATGAGAAGTGTTCCCACCATCCTGCGCGACACGATGACACTGGCGGCCCGCGACCGAACCCTGCGCCAGCTGCTGGTGATCACCTACCTGGTCGGCATCGTTCTCACCGCGCTCGAACTGATCGGCCCGCTGCGGATCGCAGAGTTGACCGGCAGCCGAGCCCAGGGCACGGCGGTGTTCGGCGTCGTGATGGCCGTCTCCTTCACCGCCGCAGCCTTGGGGGCGGGGCTCGCGACATCGACTCGACGGCTGGCCCGCGGGTCGGTCGCGCTGGCGAGTGCGGCCGGCTTCGGACTGTGCGCGCTCGCCGTCACCGCCGTGGCGCTCTCGCCCATGGTGGTCGCGCTCGGCATCGCGTACGCCTGCTTCTACCTGTTCAACGCCACCGGATGGCCGCTGCGCCAGGAGCTCATGCACTCCCGGGTCGATGCCGCACGCAGGTCGACGACGGTCTCTGCCGCATCGTTCGCACTCATGATCGGTGGTATCACCGGCAACTTGCTCCTGCCGAGGCTGGCCGAGGCGACCAGCCTGACGGTCGCCCTCCATGTCGCGGCCCTGCCATTGCTGCTCGGTGCCGTGCTGTCACTGCGTCTGCGCTCCGCGGCACCGCGTACGGAGCTCGGGTCCGGGCTGAGCGCGCCGGTGGTGAACCGCAGCGGATAGCGTGTGGGCTTCGCCGGGCAAGACGGGGTTGAACAGTGCCGCCAGCGGAGGGAGAGACCTGATGAAGGTCGCGCTGATGGTCACCTGTATCAACGACTCGCTGTTTCCCGACACCGGCCGCGCTGTGGTGACCCTGCTCCGGCGACTCGGCGTGGACGTGGAGTTCCCGGTCGGGCAGACCTGCTGCGCGCAGCCGATGGTCAATACCGGATATCTCGACGAGGCCGTCCCGGTCGTACGAAACTTCGTCGACGCGTTCGCCGGCTATGACGCGATCGTGGCCCCGTCCGGCTCATGCGCCGGCTCGGCGCGTCACCAGCACTCTCTCGTCGCCCGGCGCAGTGGTGACCGCCGGCTCGCCGCCGCGGTGGCCGAGACCTCGCCCAAGGTCCACGAGCTCAGCGAGTTCCTCGTCGACGTCCTGGGGGTCGTGGACGTCGGCGCCTACTTCCCGCACTCCGTGACCTACCACCCGACCTGCCACTCCCTGCGCCTGCTCCGGGTTGGCGACCGTCCGCTCCGGCTGCTGCAGAACGTGCGGGGGATCCGGCTGACCGAGCTGCCGTCGGCAGAGGAGTGCTGCGGGTTCGGGGGTACGTTCGCGGTCAAGAATTCCGACACGTCGATCGCGATGGGCTCCGACAAGGCACGCCGGGTACGCGAGACCGGGGCGGAGGTGCTCGTGGCCGGCGACAACTCGTGCCTGATGCACATCGGGGGCCTGCTGTCGCGGCAGCGCTCCGGCGTACGCGTGATGCACCTGGCCGAGATCCTGGCGAGTGCGGAGGCCAAGTCATGACCGCCACCTTCGTCGGCATGCCGCCGTTCCCCGAGGCGGCCCGCATCGCGCTGGCGGACAGCCAGCTGCGCGCCAACCTCGCCCACGCCACGTCGACCATCCGCGCCAAGCGGGACTCCGTGGTCTCCGAGCTCGACGACTGGGAGGAGCTGCGACTGGCCGGCGCGGCGATCAAGGACCGCACCCTGCGGCATCTCGACACCTACCTCATCGAGCTCGAAGCCGCGCTGCAGGCCCGGGGTGCGACGGTGCACTGGGCCGGCGATGCGACGGAAGCATGCGAGATCGTCGCGCGGATCGCGAGCAGCCACCACGTCGACGAGGTCGTCAAGGTCAAGTCGATGGCCACCCAGGAGATCGGCCTCAACGAAGTCCTGGCCAAGCACGGCATCGCCGCCTGGGAGACGGATCTCGCCGAGCTGATCGTGCAACTCGGTGACGATCTGCCCAGCCACATCCTGGTGCCGGCGATCCACCGCAACCGGGCGGAGATCCGCGAGATCTTCACCAAGCACATGGCCGCGGCGGGCAAACCGGCCCCGGCCGACCTGAGTGACATCCCCGCCGACCTGGCCGCCGCGGCCCGCGCGCACCTGCGCGAGAAGTTCCTGCGCGCCAAGGTCGCGGTGTCCGGGGCGAACTTCGCCGTCGCCGACTCCGGCACCCTGGTCGTGGTCGAGAGCGAGGGCAACGGGCGGATGTGCCTGACGCTGCCGGAGGTTCTGGTGAGTGTCGTCGGCATCGAGAAGCTGGTGCCGACCTGGTCCGACCTCGAGGTGTTCCTGCAATTGCTGCCGCGATCGAGCACCGGCGAGCGGATGAACCCGTACACCTCGATGTGGTCCGGGGTCACGCCCGGCGACGGGCCGCAGGAGGTGCACGTAGTCCTGCTCGACAACGGGCGCACCAACGTGCTGGCCGACGAGGTCGGGCGGCAGGCGCTGCGCTGCATCCGTTGCTCGGCCTGCCTCAACGTCTGCCCGGTCTACGAGCGGGTGGGCGGGCATGCGTACGGCTCGGTCTATCCCGGCCCCATCGGCGCGATCCTCAACCCCCTGCTCCGCGGTGTCGGCACCGACCCGGCGATCGACGCGCTGCCCTACGCATCGTCACTGTGCGGTGCCTGCTTCGACGCCTGCCCGGTCCGCATCGACATCCCCGAGGTGCTCGTGCACCTGCGCGGCAAGGTGGTCGACAGCCATCGGGCGAACCGGTCCAAGGGCGAGGGGCTGGCGATGAAGGGCGCGTCCTGGGTGCTGACCAACGGCCGGCGGACCAGGGTCGCCGAGCTCGGAGCGTCATTCGCGGCCGGCGCCCTGGGCTGGATCGGCGGCCGCCGGCTGCCCGGTGGTCGGCGTGCCATC
>JBAVXU010000064.1:0-15333 GCA_049698415.1 Mycobacteriales bacterium | reverse complement strand
GGCGGTGAGCGCCGCGTGCACGGTGGCCGCGGCGATCGCGGTGGCGTGGTGGCTGGGGCACGCGGTCAACCGTTGGCTGGGATTGCTCGCAGGCGGCATGCTCGCGCTCATCCCGATGTCGGTATATCCGCAGGTCACGCGGTTCGGCCGAGCGGCGATGCTGGAGCCAGTGGCCGGGATGTTCCTGGTTCTGTCGATCGTCATCGGGTGGTACTGGTTTCGGGCCAAGGGCGCCCGCGGCTGGGTGCTGGCGAGCGTTGCGGGGCTGGCCGTCGGCCTTGGCACCGCGAGCAAGGTCAATGTCTGCCTGGGACTGATCGGTCCGGTTCTGCTGGGCTTGGCCCTCTCGGGTCGGGAGGTCAGGACGCTCGCGATCCGGGCAGCCCAGACCTTGCTCGCGGTCGTGCTCGCCGCGGCCACCTTCGTTGCGTGCTACGTCCCGCTGGGTGACATCCGGGAGCGCATCCAGTACATGATCGATTTCCAGTCCAAGCACGCCGAGGACGGGCACACGGTGGGGCTGGCGGGACGGATGATGAGCCACCCGCAGTGGTGGGCCAACTTCGACTTTGCTGCACGTGGCCTCGGAGCGGCGCTCAGTTGGGCCTTGGTCCTCAGCGTCCTGGCCGCCATCGTGCTGCGCCGCGATCGCCTGGTCGGCTGGTGCGCCGCCTCACTGGTGGCCCCGCTCATCTTTCATCTGTTCCTCGCCGGCGTGGTCCTGGACTTCTACTGGGTGCTGTGGATGCCGGCCGTGGTGGTTCTGTCAGCGATCGGGATCTGGGAACTGCTGGGGCGAGCCCGGTCGGCACGGCCGCGCCACGTGCGTGCGTTGGCGGGGGTGGCCACGATGGTGGCCCTCGTCGCAGTGATCGTGCCAACGGTCGCCCAGATCGGCGTCGTGGCCACGATGAAACCCGAAGGCGCGAGAGCGGCCGCGGAGGTACGCGCCGGCCTCTTCCTGCACGGCGAGATCCTCTCGGCCGGCAACCCGCTATCAGAACTGCGTCCGCTCGTCGGCTGGGGGGTTGTGGTCGACGTGCCGCAGGATCTGCGCTCGATCGACACGATCCTGCTGGGGCGGCCCCGATGCGGGCAGAGCCCCAGCCCCAAGGTGCGCGCTCTCATCGAGAGGAACGTCCGGGCCGGCACGCTGCGCCTGGCACACGCGGACCGCCTGATGAGCGTCTACGTCGTCGTCGGCCCGCTGACTGCGCCGACTCAAGCCCAGATCGCGGGCTATCGGTGGCGGCGCCCGGCTGAGAACTGCTGACCGCCTGCGCCCGTACGCTGGCGCGTGATGACAGCAGACGACGAGGCCTCGATGCCGGCCGAGGTCGGGGTCGGCCCGTGGCTGGGGGAGTGGCCCGACGACCCTCGATACGACGAGATGCTGGTGCGAGACGGCGACCGGCGCAACGTCGTCGATCGCTACCGCTACTGGCGGCGCGACGCGATCGTCGCCGATCTCGACACTCGCCGGCACGACTTCCACGTCGCCATCGAGAACTGGCAGCACGACATGAACATCGGCACGGTGGTGCGCACGGCCAACGCCTTCCTCGCCCGCGAGGTGCACATCGTCGGCCGCCGCCGCTGGAACCGACGGGGTGCGATGGTCACCGATCGCTACCAGCACGTTCGTCACCATCCCGGCATCGCGGACCTGCTCGCGTACGCCAAGGCGAACGACCTCACCGTGGTCGCCGTCGACAACCTGCCCGGCGCCGTCCCACTGGAGACGACGGCGCTGCCTCGCCAGTCGCTGTTGCTGTTCGGGCAGGAAGGGCCGGGACTGTCCGAAGAGGCCAGATCGGCTGCCGACCTGGTCTGCTCGATCGCGCAGTACGGCTCCACCCGCTCGATCAATGCCGGCGTCGCGTCGGGCATCGCGATGCATACCTGGATCCGCCAGCACGCCTAGCGCTCGTCGCGCTCACTTCACCCACATGCTCCACTGGTGTCATGCGGGTGGCCGGTGCGAGTCGTCAGGTCGAGATCGCTCCCGAGCGGATCGAGGTGTGGCTGCGCGGCTTCGTCGAGCGTCACGGCGCCACGCAATGGGCGGCCACACCGCAGCACGTGGTCGTGACAGCAGCCGACGGCGGCACTGCGACCTTCGAAGTGCCGTTCCCGCCGCTCACGGTCGAGGCTGATCAGCCGCTGGGTGGGCTTGCCGCGCATGCCTTGCGCGACCGCCGGGTGGGCGTCCTTCTCGTCCGCCTCGGCGGCTATGCAGCGGGAGTCTTCGACGGTGCGACGCTGGTCGACTCCAAGGTGGGCTCGCGGCTCGTCCACGGCCGCAGCGCGGCCGGCGGCACCTCCCAGCACAGGTTCGCCCGTCGGCGTGAGGGCCAGGCGCGGGTCGCGCTGCAGGAGGCCGCCGACGTGGCGGTACGGATCCTGGCGCCGGCCGCGGGCTCACTCGATGCCGTCTTCACGGGCGGGGACAAACGGGCGGTGGCCGGCGTCCTCGCCGACGACCGGCTGGCCGGCCTGCGCCCGCTGGTCACCCCGCGCGTCCTCGACGTACCCGACCCGCGGCTGCGGGTACTGAAGGAGACGCCCAAGCTCTTCCGGGCCGTACGCATCGCCGTGGTCGACCCGTCATGACCCTTGCCGGCCGGCTGCCGCAACGACCCGACCCCGACTCGGTCTACGACACCTTCGTCGGCTGGGCACAGGAACAGGGGCTCGATCTGTATCCCGCCCAGCAGGAGGCGTTGCTGGAGTTCGTCACCGGTGCCAACGTCATCCTCAGCACGCCGACGGGGTCAGGAAAGAGCCTGGTGGCGGTGGGCGCGCACTTCGCGGCGATGGCCGATGGCCGGCGCTCGTTCTACACCGCACCGATCAAGGCGCTGGTGTCGGAGAAGTTCTTCGCGCTGTGTGACACCTTCGGCGCCGACAACGTAGGGATGATGACCGGCGATGCCAGCGTCAACGCAGAGGCGCCGATCATCTGCGCCACCGCGGAGATCCTGGCCAACCTGGCCCTGCGCGAGGGCGCAGCCACCAACGTGGGGGTCGTCGTCATGGACGAGTTCCACTTCTACGCCGATCCCGAGCGCGGGTGGGCCTGGCAGGTGCCGCTGCTCGAACTGCCGCGCGCACAGTTCCTGCTCATGTCGGCGACCCTCGGCGATGTCAGTCACTTCGAAGCCGACCTCACCCGCCGCACCGGACGGCCCACGGCGGTCGTCGCGTCGGCGGAGCGGCCGGTGCCGCTGGACTTCTCCTACGTCACCACCCCGATCCACGAGACGATCGAGAATCTCCTCGCGGCCGCCGGAGCGCCCATCTACGTCGTGCACTTCACCCAGGTCTCCGCCATCGAGCGCGCCCAGGCGTTGATGAGCGT
This sequence comes from Mycobacteriales bacterium, assembly GCA_049698415.1. GTDB lineage: Bacteria > Actinomycetota > Actinomycetes > Mycobacteriales > QHCA01 > QHCA01. Next base: position 11,972 of record JBAVXU010000064.1, on the reverse strand, counting down.
CAACGTCTGCACCCGCGCTGAGAAGGACGCGATCGCCGACCTCATCGGCAACTTCCGGTTCACCGCCGGCTTCGGCAAGACGCTCTCGCGGCTGGTCCGGCACGGCATCGGGGTGCATCACGCCGGCATGCTGCCGAAGTACCGCCGCCTCGTGGAGTTGCTCACCCAAGCCGGGCTGCTCAAGGTCATCTGCGGCACCGACACCCTCGGCGTGGGCATCAACGTACCCATCCGCACGGTGCTGTTCACCGGGCTGAGCAAGTACGACGGCATCAACAACCGGCACCTCAAGGCGCGCGAGTTCCACCAGATCGCCGGCCGGGCCGGACGGGCGGGCTTCGACACGGCAGGCACCGTGGTCGTACAGGCCCCGGAGCACGTCGTCGACAACGAGCGAGCCCTGGCCAAGGCTGGCGACGACCCCAAGAAGAAGCGCAAGGTCGTACGCAAGAAGCCGGCCGAAGGATTCGTGTCCTGGGGGGTGCCGACCTTCGAGCGCCTGGTCGCTTCGCCACCGGAGACGCTCACGAGCAGTTTCGCGGTGACCCACTCGTTGCTGCTCAACCTGATCGCCCGGCCGGGAGACGCCTTCGAGGCGGCCCGGAGGCTGCTCGAGGACAACCACGAGACCCGCCCGGCCCAGCTACGCCACCTGCGCCGCGCCATCGCCGTCTATCGCGCCCTGCTCGCCGCCGACGTCGTCGAACGACTCGACGTCCCCGACGCCGACGGCCGTACGGTGGCCCTGAAGGTCGACCTGCAGGCGGACTTCGCGCTCAACCAGCCGCTGTCGCCGTTCGCGGTCGCCGCCGTCGAACTGCTCGACCCGACCACACCGACGTACGCGCTCGACGTCGTGTCGGTGATCGAGTCCACTCTGGAGAACCCGCGGCAGGTGCTGTCGGCGCAGCGTTCGAAGGCGCGCGGTGAGGCGGTCTCGCAGATGAAGGCGGACGGAATTGAGTACGACGAGCGGATGGAACTGCTCGAGGAGATCTCGTACCCCAAGCCGATGCAGGAGATGCTGGCCGCCGCCCTGGAGATCTATCGAGCCGGACACCCGTGGGTGGCCGACTACGAGCTCGAGCCGAAGTCGGTCGTGCGCGACATGTACGAGCGGGCGATGAACTTCGTGGACTACGTCGGCTTCTACGGCCTGGCCAGGTCCGAGGGGCTGGTCCTGCGCTACCTCGCCGATGCCTACAAGGCGCTGCGGCAGACCGTGCCCGAGGATGCCCGGACCGAGGAGCTGACCGACCTCATCGAGTGGCTCGGTGAGCTGGTGCGGCAGGTCGACTCGAGCCTGCTCGACGAGTGGGAGAAGCTGCGCGACCCGGGCGAGGCCGAAGTGCAGGTACGCACCCCGCTCGATGACCGGCCGCCGCCGTTGACGGGCAATGTTCGGGCGTTCCGGGTGCTGGTCCGCAATGCGCTGTTCCGACGGGTGGAGTTGGCAGCGTTGCGGCGGACGTACGACCTGGGCGAGCTCGACGCCGAGTCCGGCTGGGATGCGGAGGCGTGGGCGCAGGCCCTGGAGGACTACTTCGCGGAGTACGACCGGATCGGCACCGGGCCCGATGCGCGCGGCCCGGCGCTGCTGATCATCGACGAGCAACCGGGCTGCTGGCGGGTGCGGCAGATCTTCGACGATCCGGCCGGCGACCACGACTGGGGCATCAGCGCCGACGTCGATCTCGCCGCGTCTGACGACGCGGGGATGGCCGTCGTGAGTGTGACGTCGGTAGGCGCGCTCTGAGGACGGTCAGGGACCGGTGATCGTCGATCTGGTCACCGAACCGGGCTTGCCGACCAGCTTTTGCGGCTGACCCTTGTCGAGGACCGTGACGGCGCCGGGATTGCCGATCTCAACGGTGAAGCGCGGTCCGGTGAACTGCTTGACCGTCCCGGCGGGGTAGATGTCGTTGATCAGCACCTTGCCCTTGGCGTCGGTCACGCGCACCCAACTGTTGCCCTTGGTCCAGCGCAGTTCGACCGTCGCGGGCGCGCTCTTCGTCGCCGCCGGGGCTGTGGCGGCGGGCGAAGAGGCACCCGAGCGGTCGGCCTTTTCGGTGCCACGGTCGGCAAAACTGGTGGAGCCGAACACGACGGCGGTGACGAGGATTGCCGCACCGGTCGAGAGCACCAGCGAGATGGCCGGATGCTCACCACCGGAGAAGTTGCGCAGCGACGGGTGTCGGCCGGACCCGATCGCCCCTTTCGTCATGCTGTGCCGACCCATGTCTGCATCGTGCCCCATCCTGACGGACAGAACCACTTCAACATGTCGATAACGACTCTGGGGAGGCGCGGCCTCACTGGCTGTCAGCCCGGCCGAGCCTCGAGTTGCCTGTGGCCCGGCCGTTCCCTAGGTTGCCGGAATGCTTGCACTTGCTGCCGCCATCGTGTTCGGCCTCGCGTTCCTGCTCAACCTGATCGGCGTCGCGATCACGGCGAAGATCAGCCTGATCTATCTCGGGCTGACCTTGCTCGCCCTGCATCTCGCGATCGGGTCGTCCTACCCGGTCAGCATGGGCCGCCGCGGCCGCAGATAGCGCCGACCACTCGCGTCAGCACTTCGTGGCGCGCCATGTGTCGGTGACGTAGGGCAGGGTGAATTCCGCTCGGCCGCGCAGGTCCGGGTGTTCGCGTACCAACCGGGTCACCTGGTCGAGCACGGCTGCGTGCTCTTCGGCTGGCAGGGTGACGATGTAGCTGCGCGAGCGCACGAGGTCGAGCAGGCTCGGCAGGTCCATGCGCTGCCCGCCGTGCGCGAACTGCCGCCACTGCAGGCCTGAGAACAGCTTGCTGTCGAAGGGCTTCCCGGTGCCGACCGTGGCCAGCGCGGGGACCTGCTCGTGCATGATCGCGGCCAGATCGGCCGCCCATGGCTCCGACAGGTCGATCATGTTCCACAGCAGCCCGAGCCGCCCGGCCGGGCGCAGCACCCGCGCGATCTCGGCGAGCGCCTCGTCGGTACGGAACCAGTGGAACGCCTGGCCGGCGAACACCGCGTCCATGCTCTGGTCGGCCAGCGGGATGGACTCGGCGGTTCCCGCGACCGGATGTGCCTCGGGGGCGGCGAAACGGTCGAGCATCTCGAGCAGCGGCTCGACCGCGGTGACCTGCCAACCGGCGGTGACCAGGCCGCTGCTGAGCTTGCCGGTGCCCGCCCCGAGGTCGAGGACCTGCCGGCAGCGCGGGCCGGCGACCCAGGTGAGCGCCTCGGCGGGGTACTCCGGCCGGGACGCCGCGTAGACGTCAGCGACCCCACCGAATGAACGCCCCCGCTCGGCCGACCACGGGTCGGCGGCCGGTTCGGTCACTGCTCGGCGGCCCGTGCCCGGTTGCCGCGCGAGCGCAGCAACTCAACACCGATCGGGATGACCGACAACACGACGATGCCGAGGAGCAGCACCTCGACGTGGCTGCGTACGAAGGAGACCTTGCCCAGGTAGTAGCCCAGCAGGGTGACACCGCCGGCCCACGGCACGGCACCGATCACGTTGTAGATCAGATAGGTCCGGTGCGGCATCCGCCCCACCCCGGCCATCACCGTGATGAAGGTACGGATGACGGGCACGAAGCGGCCGAGCACGAGGGCGCGGCCGCCGTAACGGTCGAAGAAGGCGTGCGCCCGGTCGACGTACTCCTTGCGGAAAAGACGACTGTCCGGCCGTTTGAAGATCGCCGGGCCCGTCTTGCGTCCGATCAGGTAGCCGCACTCGTTGCCCAGGATCGCGGCGATGATGAGCAGCAGCATCACCAGCCACAACGGCGCCGACACGACGTCCGGGCGACTGCTGACCAGCAGGCCGGCGGTGAACAGCAGGGAGTCACCGGGCAGGAAGAAGCCGATGAGCAGGCCGCACTCGGCGAACACGATCAGCACTGCTCCGACCAGGCCGAACGTCGTGAGCAGGTGCTGTGGGTCGAGGAGGGTTCCGCCGATGGCGAGTGAGGTCACGGTTGATGAGGCTACCGGCCGGGGGACGATGTCGCCGAGGCGAGATACTGCCCTCTCGACGTCGCCGAGGTAGGAGATCAGCCATGCCAGTCGCCAGTCCGGACGTTTATGCCGAGATGCTCGACCGGGCCAAGACCGGCCGGTTCGCGTACCCCGCGATCAACGTCACCTCGACCCAGACGCTCAACGCTGCGCTGCAGGGCTTCGCCGACGCCCGCTCCGACGGCATCGTCCAGATCTCCACCGGAGGGGCGGAGTACCTCTCCGGGCAGTCGGTCAAGGACATGGTGGTCGGTGCGGTGGCGCTGGCGGAGTTCGCCCACGTGGTGGCTGCGAGATACGACATCAACGTCGCCCTGCACACCGACCACTGCCCCAAGGACAAGCTCGATTCGTACATGCGCCCGCTGATCGCTGTCAGCCAGGAGCGCGTGGACTCCGGGCGCGACCCGCTCTTCGGCTCGCACATGTGGGACGGGTCTGCCGTGGAGTTGCACGAGAACATCTCGCTCGCCCAGGAGTTGCTGGCCGCGTGCGCCAGCGCCCGGATGATCATGGAGATGGAGATCGGCGTCGTCGGAGGCGAGGAGGACGGCGTCGTCGGCGAGATGAACGAGAAGCTCTACACCCATCCCGACGACGCCCTCGCGGTCGCCGACGCCCTGGGCACCGGTGAGAACGGCCGCTACATCCTGGCAGCGACGTTCGGCAACGTCCACGGCGTCTACAAGCCGGGCAACGTCAAGCTCGAACCCGCGATCCTCAAGGACATCCAGGATGCCGTCGGGGCCAAGGTGGGCCGGGACAAGCCGTTCGACCTGGTCTTCCACGGCGGATCGGGATCAGCGCTGTCGGAGATCCGCGAGACCCTCGACTACGGCGTGGTGAACATGAACGTCGACACGGACACGCAGTACGAATTCACCAGGCCGATCGCCGACCACATGCTGAAGAACTACGACGGCGTGCTCAAGGTCGACGATGAGGTCGGCAACAAGAAGTTGTACGACCCGCGCAGCTACGGCAAGGCCGCTGAGAAGGCCATGGCGGCACGGGTCGTGCGCGCTTGTGAGGACCTCCGCTCAGCGGGGACGCACTCCGGATAGCGCTTTCTCGGCTGAGGTAATCGGCTGGGAGGAATGGGACAGATGGCCCGACACCCCCCTCGAATGCCGGGCCCTGTCACCGACTTATCGGAGTGTATGGCCCACGGGTTACTTTGGGCGACCAAATGCAACGAAACGTAAGCGTTGCCCCAGCGGGCTACGAGCGGCGATCGAGCAGCTCGAACGTCATGGCGGTGACGACGGCGTACACCACGTGGTGCAGCGCGTCGATCGCGACCTCCTCCGGCTCCCAGTCGGTGATCGGTGGCGCCACATCGAGTGCCGGCAGCAGCACGATCTCGCTGCCCCACAGCAAGCCGAGGTGCACGCCGGTCGCGCCTACTCCGCGCAGACCGAGGGCTGCCAGCACACCTCGTACGGCGCCCCACCCGGTGCCGTAGCCCCAATGAACCGCAGTGCCGAAACGCTCCTTGTCCTGCTCGTCGGCAAAATCCAGACCGAGGACCTTGGCCGCCGCGTCGGCGGGTGCCGAGCTGGCCGAACGGTCCCGCAGCTTCATCTCGACGTTGCTGGACACGGTCATGGCGGCAGTGCCGACCGCACCGGCAACCAGTCCCTTGCCGATCAAAGCGGCGATGTCACTGAACGACACAGGGCCTCCTCGTGATTTGTCCCGACCCTAACCGTGACGGCTACGGTGTGGGGCGTGGAAAGCCCCGATGCAGCCGTAGCCGAGCGCGGGGATGCCTGGGGGGACGTACGCGACGTGTTGGCGCGACTGCTCGCCGGCATGGAGTTCGGTGAGGTCATCGAGTTGGCCGCAGCGGGCAGCTTCTATCTCGAAGTGGGCCGGATGCCGAGCGAGATCTGGCTGCTGGCTTCCGGCCCGCCCACCCCTGAACTCCAGGTCGGCCAGGTCGACCCGGTGCTGCGCAAGCACTTGCGTGAGATCGGCTTCCGGCGTCCCGACAAGGACAAGCCGAGTTGGTGGGTTGCCGTGGACATGCCGGCCGAGCCGGATGTCCTCGCGCAGGCCGCGGGGCAGGCCGTCCGTGCGCTGCAGAGCGTCGACGGCGTGACCTTGCCCGATGACTTGGTCTGGTCGCACATCGTCGCGAAGCCGGGAACCCGGGAGCTCGCCGGACAACTCGGCATCCCGCGCAGCCCGTCGCAGAACGCCGGCTAGCACGGGTCGGCGGCGGCTATCCGATGGCGGCGAGGAAGGCCAGCACGCGTTCAGTGAGGAGTGCCGTCGCCTGCTCGTCGTAGGCGGGCAGGCTGTTGTCGGCGAACAGGTGCTCGTGGCCGGGGTACAGGAACAGCTCGGCAGCCGGCGTCGAGGCGACCAGCGCGCGGGCCGCATCGATGTCGCCGTCGTCGACGAAGAACGGGTCGGCGTCCATCGAGTGAATCTGAACGGGCACGGCCTCGGGCCACGGGCCACCGAACTCCGATGTCGGAATGCAGGAGTGGAACAGCAACGCGCCCTTGGCGCCGGGACGGGTTTGGGCCAGCATCTGGGCCGGCAGGACGCCGACCGAGAACCCGGCATAGACCAACTCTGGCGGGAGCTCCTCGGCGGCGCGCCGGCCTCGCTCGATGATCTCGTCGAAACCCACCTGCTGTGCGTTGGCCACACCGTCTGTGAGGTCGTCGAAGACGCGTCCTTCGTAGAGGTCGGGGACGTGGACGGTGTGACCGGCCTGCCCCAGCCTGTCGGCGAAGGCATGCACTCCGGACGTCAGGCCGTGCGCATGGTGGAACATGAGGACTTCAGCCATGGGCGAAGCCCGTTCGTGGCGTGTCCGCGGGCAGGAGCGGTGGCAGGGCGAACCTCTCGAACAGCGCGAGATCGAAGAAGCACGTGACGTGAGACACCCCTGAGGGGCCCAGCGTGAGCACCGGCAGGTTGAACGGCTCGAAGCTGCCGTCCGCGGTGCGCATGTAGAGGCCGAAGGCGGGCTGGCCGTTGGCGGCGGTCGGGACCAGTCGCATGTCGTCGGTGCCGCCGGGACATTGGATGTCGATCAGCCGCCCGATGTTGGCCCGGCCTTCGTACCACCCCACAAAAGGCGGCATCTCCCAGACGGCGTCGGCCGAGAACAGCTCCACGATGGACGGAATGTGCTTGCGCTCGAACGCGGCGACGTAGCGGTCGAGCAGCTCGCGCTGCTCGAACGTGCTCGGCTCGGCAACGTCGTCCTCTCGAGGTGTCACCTGGTCGAGCTGAGCCCGGGCGCGCTGCAGGATGCTGTTGACGGCGGTCGGTGTGACGTCGAGCATCTCGGCGACCTCGGCTGCCCGCCACTGCAGGACTTCGCGCAGGATCAGAACGGCTCGCTGGCGCGGCGGCAGATGCTGCAGGGCGGCGATGAGTGCCAGCCGGACGCTGGCTCGCTTGGATGCGATCTCCGCTGGGTCATCGCTTCGGGCGGCCAGCAGGCGGTCGGGCATCGGCTCCAGCCACGGGACTTCGCCCTGCTGGACCAGCGGTTCGCCGGCATCGACGCTCGGCGCACCCAGCCCGGTGGGCAGCGGTCGCTTGCGGCGGCTCTCCAGCGCGGTCAGGCAGGCTCGGGTGGCGATGGAATGCAGCCAGGTACGCAGCGATGAGCGGCCCTCGAACGCGGCGTATCCGCGCCAGGCACGCAGATAGGTCTCCTGCACCAGATCCTCGGCGTCGTGCACCGAGCCGAGCATGCGATAGCAGTGTGCGAGCAACTCGCGGCGGTAGGGATCGGCGGCTCGTGAGAAGTCGGCCTCGTCCTTGGCTGTCGTCGGGCTCTCAGCTAGTGCCAAGGTCGCGGCACTCCTCTCCTGTCTGCGAGCCGTCGTGCTTGTCCTGCGCCGGCCAAGATACTGCTTCCGGGGTGTGACCGCCGTGCCGCGGACGATGTAGGCGGTCCGGCTGGTCATGCCAGACTGTGCGCCATGAGCATCTCCCACGGCAACCTGTTCGGTGAGCCGCCGCAGACCCTGCTGCCCGATGTCGCCGAAGCCCGCGAGGCACTGGAGTCCGGCACTGATCCGGCGGCCGTGGCCGCGCAGTTCCCGACGTTCAGCGCAGCGTGGGCGGCACTGGCCAGGAGCGCCTTGGAGCGGGGGGCGACGATCGAGGCCTACGCCTACGCCCGCACCGGCTACCACCGCGGGCTGGACAGCCTGCGTCGCAACGGTTGGAAAGGCTTCGGCCCGGTGCCGTGGTCGCACGAACCCAACCGTGGCTGGCTGCGGTGCGTGCACAGCCTCGGCGCAGCCGCCCTGATAATCGAAGAGATGGACGAGGCGGCGCGCTGCGCCGAGCTGCTACGCGAGAGCGACCCCAAAGCCGCAGACGCCCTGGATTCCTGACCGCTCCCTCAGCCCCGCCCTCCAGGGACGATCACCGACTGGGCACGATCACCGATTAGGCACGATCGCCGACCAGGCACCCGGCTCGACCCACCAGGCCCGGCGCCGGTTGAGTTCGCCGAGCTCGCCATCGACGTTGAGGCCGACCGTGACGCCAGGGGCAGGAGTCACGGTGACCGCCCTTCCGCTGGCCCTCCGTAGCGCGCCGAAGCGCGAGACGACGAGGACGTCGAGAGTGCCGTCGGAGGCGTCGGCGTGCGGAAAGATCGGCGCCCCGCCGCCGATGCTGGAGCCGTTGCCGATGGCGACCATCAGCACGCGGTGCCTGCCGTCGGCCAGCACTTCGTCGTCGACGTTGACGTGCAGCCGCCAGCCGCGCGGCCGGACGATCGACGCGATGGCGCCGAGTGGGTACGCCAGCTTGCCCAGCCGGGACTTGAGCCCGCTGGCGCGTCGGGCCGCCTCGGCGCCCTTGCCCAGGTGCGCCGCGTTGACGGCCAAGCCGCCGCCGCCGTCGCTGCGGATCAGGTCGAGCCGCCGCGGGTGACCCGTCAGCAGCACCTCGGCCGCCTGCTCCGGATCGAGCGGCAGGCCGAGATGGCGGGCGAAGTCGTTGCCGGTGCCCATCGGCACCAGGCCCACCGGAACGTCGGCGAGCTCGCCTCTCCTGCGCAACCGGTCGACGAGCAGGTGCAGGCTGCCGTCGCCACCGGCCAGGATCAGCCTGCGGTGACCGCGGCCGGCGAGCGCCACATCGAGTTCGGCCGGCGACGACGTGGTGGCGACCTCGACCGCACCGTCGGCGGTCAGCGCGGCTCGTACGACCTCCACCGACCGGTGCGCGGCCGACCCGGCCGTGCCCGAGGCTAGGAGCAGACTGTCCACGTCGGATACTTTCGCATTGTCGCTGCTACCCGGAGGTACGCGTGCCCGCTGTTGTGCTGATCGGTGCCCAATGGGGTGACGAGGGCAAGGGCAAGGCCACCGACATGATCGGCAGCCAGGTGCAGTACGTCGTGCGCTATCAGGGTGGCAACAACGCCGGTCACACGGTGGTCACGCCCGACGGCGAATCGTACGCACTGCACTTGATCCCGTCGGGCATCCTCACCCCCGGGGTGGTGCCGGTGATCGGCAACGGCGTCGTGGTCGACCCCGGGGTGCTGCTGGGTGAGATGTCGGCACTTCGCGCCCGCGGAGTGGACACCGCACGGCTGCTGCTGTCGGCCGACGCGCACCTGATCATGCCGCACCACCGGGCACTGGACCGGGTCACCGAGCGCTACCTCGGCGCCGCGCGGATCGGGACCACCGGCCGCGGCATCGGCCCGGCGTACGGCGACAAGGTCGCCCGCGTCGGCATCCGGGTGCAGGACCTGCTCGACCCCGGAATCCTGCGCGACAAGCTCGAAGCCGTGCTCAAGGAGAAGAACCAGATCCTGGTGAAGGTCTACAACCGCAAGGCGATCGAGATCGACGCGGTCCTGGAGGAGTACCTCGGATACGCCGAGCAACTGCAGCCGCATATCGCCGACACCCGGCTCGAGCTCGCCCGGGCGCTGGACCGCGACGAGTCGATCCTGCTCGAGGGGTCGCAGGGCACGCTGCTCGATGTCGACCACGGGACCTACCCGTTCGTCACCTCGTCGTCCCCGACCGCCGGTGGTGCCGCGGTCGGCAGCGGGATCGGCCCGACCCGGATCACCCGGGTCATCGGCATCATCAAGGCCTACACCACGCGGGTCGGCTCGGGACCGTTCCCGACCGAGTTGGACGACGCCTACGGCGAGCACCTGCGCAAGGTCGGTGCCGAGGTCGGTACGACCACCGGACGCGCTCGGCGTACCGGCTGGTTCGACGCTGTGATCGCCCGCTACGCGACCCGGGTCAACGGGTTGACCGACCTGTTCGTCACCAAGCTCGATGTGCTGTCCGGGCTGGACCGGGTGCCGATCTGTGTGGCCTACGACGTCGACGGTGCGCGCCTCGACGAGATGCCGCTGACCCAGACGGGCTTCCACCACGCCCGGCCGATCTACGAGTACCTCGACGGCTGGTCGGAGGACATCACCAAGTGCCGGGAGTTCGCCGAGTTGCCGGCCAATGCCCAGAGCTACGTGCGCACCCTCGAGGAGATGTCCGGCACCCGCGTGTCAGTCGTGGGAGTCGGGCCCGGGCGGGACGAGAACGTGGTGTTGCAGGACCTGATCTGAGATCAGGACGCCGGCTTGAACGTCGCAGCGGCCACGTCGAAGTACTTCATGCTCCCGCTCCACTGCGACCCGGGGGCCGAAAGGTAGATGGCGTAGCCGTGCGACTCGCTGGCCTTGAAGCCGCGGTTCTTCACCCGGGTGCTGCCGAGGGTGAAGTCCCAGTCGGCCGTCGGGTAGCCGCGGTAGTCGACCGAGACGATCGAGATCCGTTTGTACGAGGGGTCGTTGCCGAATCGCGAGCGCTCCTGGCTCTTCCAGTCGGCGACCGGATCGTTCTTGGGCGAAGAGGTGTAGCCGAAGCGTAGGAAGCGGCCGGCGTTGGTCGGATCCACGAAGTCGATCTGTCCGTCGTCGGGGGAACCCTTCTGGCGTGTCTTCTGCCACCCGTCGGGGACGGCGACGCTGAATCCGGTCGGGTCGGTGTAGAGGGTGTAGCCGGCGGGGGCGACTCCCGGTGCGCCGTTGGCCGGCCCGGAGGTCGCGGCGGGCTTACTCGGCTGGCTGCTTGAGCTTGGCTGTGACGCCTTGGGTGTCGGGCTGGCCCCCGATCCGCCGGCTTGGTTGCCGCCCGGGCTGGACCCGCGGTTGGCCAGGACGAGCACGATGACGATGGCGGCCACGAGCAGAACGGCCAGCGTGGCGATGACGACGGTGGAGGGCCGGGCTCGGTTCCCGGCCCGGAAGGGCGCTGGGCCGGGTCCTGGCACTGACGCGGGCTGGCCCGGCGGTGTCGAGGCGGGCTCCACCCGCGGAAGCTGACGTTGCGGCGGCGCACCAGTGGTTGCTGGAGGCGCCTGCTCGGCTACTGGAGATGCCTCAGCCGCCGCTTCGCCGGCGGCGGCAGCCACTGCTGCCTCACCAGCGGCGCTGCCGGGGCGGGCCACGAGTTGGGTGCGATCTGCGGCGACGACTGCGGGCGGGATGGCGTTCTCCAGGGTGGTGCCAAGCTTCTCTGGAGTGGTCCTCGCCGACGCCTTGCGCGCGCGTTCGAGCAGCTTGCGGGCCGCAGGTGCCCCCATCCGAGCCTGCGGGTCGCGGTTGAGCAGTCCGGTGAGTGCGGCGCCGAGCGGCCCGTCCACAGTCGGCGCGGGCGGATCCTCGCTGATCATGGCGGTGAGGGTGGCCAGCGGAGTGCCCCGGTCGTACGGCGGGTGACCCTCTATCGCGGTGAACAGCGTCGCGCCGAGTGACCACATGTCCGATGGCGGCCCAGGCGTGAGGCCCCGGGCGCGCTCCGGCGCGATGAAGGCCGGCGCCCCGAGCAGCAGCCCGGTGCCGGTGAGCGACGAGTCGCCCTCGAGCGTGGCGATCCCGAAGTCGGTGAGGACCACCCGGCCGTCGTGCCCGAGCAGGACGTTGCCCGGCTTGACGTCGCGG
>JBAVXU010000063.1:0-2370 GCA_049698415.1 Mycobacteriales bacterium | reverse complement strand
GGGTCCGGCTTGACCCCTGGGGCGGCTGGGCGCGGTCATTCGTCCAGGCACAGGGTCTGCGTGCCCGGAGTCGCCTCAAGCGTCTAGAGGTAGGTGTCGGAGTACCAGTCGACGATCTGCGGCCCGACGAACAGCCCGATCAGCCCTCCGAGCGCCAGGAACGGGCCGAAGGGCACGGCGGTCTTGCGTCCCACTGCGGCGCCCTTGCGAGCGATGATCACCGCGCCCACGATCGATCCGGAAAGGAACGCCGCGAGCATCGCCGGCGCTACCGCACTCCCGAGGTAGAGGCCCATCATGCCTCCGAGCTTCACGTCGCCCATGCCCATTCCGCGCGGATAGGCAAGCACGGCTGCAAGCAGGAAGCCCCCGGCGGCGGCCCCCGCGATCAGGCTCTCCACCAGCGCGTCCGAGTCGGCGAGCGCCACGACGAGCAAACCGAGCACCGCACCCGGCACCACGATGCGGTTGGGGATGATCCGGTGGTCGAGGTCGATCAGCGCGATCGGCACCAGCAGCGTGACCAGCACCAGCCCGAGCCAGGCGTCGCGGTCGGCTCCCTTGGCCAGCACCACCGCAACGTAGAGCGCAGAGGTACCCGCCTCCACCAGGGGGTAGCGAACCGAGATCGGCTCCCCGCACGCCCGGCATCTGCCCCGCAGCAACAGCCACGACAGCACGGGAATGTTGTCGTAGGGCTTGATCGGGGTCTCGCAGTGCGGGCAGCGCGATGCCGGCTTGGCCAGCGACTGGCGCTCGGGCAGACGCGCGATCACGACATTGAGGAAGGACCCGATGACCAGGCCCATGGCCCCGGCCAGGACGGCGTAGGCAGCGGTCATCGGCGCGAGCCTAGCGAGAGCATGCGATCGCGCTCCGCCCGACCATCGCTCTGGCGCCCGCGCTAGGCGTTAGGAACCTGGCGGAAGGTGGACTGCACCGTGCCAGCGTTGCCGTTGGCCTTGATGACGTAGTTGGCATTCGCCGTTGGGCACTTGGCCGTATCGCTGGTGAAGTAGCGGCAGTCGTAGGTGATGGCCGGCGTCAGGGCAAGCACCTGTGCGGTCAGGTTGTTGATGAACGCGATGTTGCTGACCAGCGTATTGACGATGTCTGAAATCAACGGCAGGTTGCAGGTCAGCGAGAGCACGCCGAGCGCCGCCCGGCATGCCGCCCGGACGTCAAGCGGCGGCGGGAACACCGCCACGGCGCCGCCATTGAGAACCCCGGTCGTCGCGTCGATGTACGAGTCCGCCAGAACGCCTCCGTTCACAAACGCCCCGCTCTGCACGGTCACGACTGCGGTGCTCAGGGGGTCGTGCTGACGATCGAGAGCGTAGATCACCCCGGTGAACGTCGCGGGGGATCGCACGTCAACGCGCCCGTTGGCCACCACCATGACGTTGGCGCTGGAGTTCGCGGTGATCGTGCAGGTTCCCGTCCCGGTGCCGATCGTCTCGACGAACCACGTGCCGTGTCCCGAAGCACCGTTGGCCGGGCAAGCGCCGGCAGCCAGGGTTTGCGTGTAATGGCCCTCGCGCTGGGCGCGGGTGCGGAGTTGGTTGATCTCGTCGTCGCTTGCGGCCGTGGTCACGCCGTAATGGAAGACGTTGGAGCCCAAGGCCTGTCCGAGTTGCGTCTCGTTCAAGGTGGCTCCGACGGCACTCACGCACCCTTGGAGCACGCCGCAGCGGATGCCCACCTTGCCGGTGACGAGGCCGTCGCCACCCGTAATCGCCTGTAACAGCGGGATCGAAAGCGTCGAGCCCACGTTGTTCCCGAGCTGCGAGAGCGAGGTTTGAAACCCACCCATCAGGGCCCCGTAACCGTCCGGGAATGCAGGGCCCTTCGCCACGTGAGCCATGCCCACCACAGTGCGCGTCTGGGCGGCTGTCGTCGGTTGCGACCGCACCGTCGCCTGGGCCCACACCCACACGTTGCCGTCGCCGTTGTTGTCGAACGCGTAGGCGCTGTGCGTGCCAGTTGTCCAGTACGCAGCCTCGGTCCCGTCGTTGTCGTAGATCCGAGTGGTCCAGGTGGAGTTGGAGTAGTCGGTGCTCCCGAACTGCTGCAGGACAGAGGACGGGTCCGGGCAACCGTTGTCACGCGCATTGGCGGTGGTCTGCGTGCAGGCGATGTGCGCAGTAGCCTCGGGCCAGGCGCGCGAGAGCGCGAACGACTGTGCATTCAGGATGCCCTCGGCGAGCGTGAACGCTGACGTCGCGCGACGTTGTATACCCGCCTGCTTGCTCTGCGTGTCGACGATCGCAAGCAGCGCCAAGCCCATGACGATCGTAATCGCTGTCAGGACGATCGCGAGCACGATCGCCCAGCCACCTTCGTCGGCGATTCGCGCGGGTGAGCGTCGCG
>JBAVXU010000062.1:0-6258 GCA_049698415.1 Mycobacteriales bacterium | reverse complement strand
ACGCAGCACCTGCGCGCCCAGGCGGCAGGAGGGGGCGCCGGCCGTTTCGAAGGCCGCTGCCTCCTCGTCGCTGATCCCTCCCTCGGGACCGACGACGAGCAGCACGTCGCCGTCGGCGGGCAGCGCGGCCGCTGACAGCAATCCGCTCGCACCCTCATGGAGAACGATCGCTGCCGTTGCTGCGCGCACCCGTTCGACGACCGACGCGGTGTCACTAAGCGCGCTCACCTCGGGCAACCACGAACGCCGGGACTGCTTGGTCGCCGCCCTCGCCGTGGCCCGCCAGCGTTGCAGGGACTTGGTGCCTCGCTCGCCGCGCCAGGTGACCATCGACCTGCTCGCCGACCACGGCACGATCTCGTCGACGCCGAGTTCGGTCATCAGCTCGACGGCGCGTTCGCCGCGGTCGCCCTTGGCCAGCGCCTGGACCACGACCAGCCGGGGCATCGGGGCCGGGTCGTACGTTCGCGCGCCGATGTCGAGCTCGACAACGTCGGTGCGCACGGCGCGTACGGTGCAGTGCGCCCGACCGCCGCGTCCGTCGCTGATGTCGATGGCGTCACCGACCCGGAGCCGGCGTACCCGCGCCGCATGCCGGCCCTCGTCACCGTCGAGGACCGCGATATCGCCCGGCGGCAGGTCGTCGACGAGGAACACCGCCTCGCTCAGCGGGCGCCCCACAGCCGGGAGAACAGCCCGCCATTGGCGCGCACCGACGCCACCGCCTGCTCTTCGCCGCGCAGGGCCGCCAGCTTGCGGAGCAACTCCTCCTGCTCGGCGTCGAGGCGGCTCGGCGTGATCACACTGATGTGGACGTGCAGGTCCCCGCGGCCGGTGGCACGCAGCCGCGGGACGCCGCGGGCGCGCAGCGTGATCACGGTGCCGGACTGCGTGCCCGGCCTGATCTCGATCTCCTCCTCGCCGTCGAGCGTCTGCAGCGACGTGCCGGTGCCTAGCGCGGCCGCCGTCATCGGCACCGTGATGTCGCAGTGCAGGTCTTCGCCGTCGCGGGTGAAGAGCTCGTGCGGCCGTTCGCGAATCTCGACGTAGAGATCGCCGGGCGGACCCCCCGACGGACCGACTTCGCCCTGCCCGCTCAACCGGATCCGCATGCCGTCCTCGACCCCGGCCGGCACCTTGACGCTGAGAGAGCGGCGGGATCGCACCCGCCCGTCGCCCCCGCAGTCGGGGCAGGGATGCGGGATCACGGTGCCGAACCCCTGGCAGGCGGAGCACGGCCGGGAGGTCATCACCTGGCCGAGGAACGAGCGCTGCACACTCTGCACCTCGCCGCGTCCGCCGCAGGACTCACAGGTCACCGGCTGCGTCCCTTGGGCGGTGCCCGAACCCACACACGTGGTGCACAGGACCGCGGTGTCGACGGTGATGTCGCGGCTGACCCCGAACGCCGCCTCGGCCAGGTCGAGGTCGAGCCGGATCAGCGCGTCGGACCCGGGCCGCGCGCGGGTACGCGGCCCGCGGCCACGACCAGCGCCGGCACCGCCGCCGAAGAAGGCGTCCATGATGTCCTGGAAGCCCATGTTGTACTGCGCCCCGGCATTGCCCCCGCCGGGCGCGAGCGGGTCACCGCCGAGGTCGACGATCTCGCGCTTGGCGGGGTCGCTGAGAACCTCGTAGGCCGCCGACACGTCCTTGAAGCGCTGCTGAGCGGCCGGATCGGCGTTGACGTCGGGATGGAGCTCGCGGGCCAGCTTGCGGTAGGCCCGCTTGAGCTCCTCGGCGCTCGCGTCGCGGCTGACACCGAGCAACGCGTAGTAATCCCGGGCGGGCGCACTCATCGACACAACCTCTTAACGGATATTGACGGTCTGCGGGTCACTGGCGAGCCAGTAGCTCGCCGACATAACGCGCAACAGCACGTACGGCACTCATCGTTCCCGGATAGTCCATCCGAGTCGGTCCGAGGACACCGAGACCGGCCAGGACCTGGTCGCCCGCGCCGTAGCCCACCGTGACGACCGAGGTGGCACGCAATCCCTCGACGAGGTTCTCCTCGCCGATGCGCACCCGCAGCAGGCTCGGCGACTCGACCTCGCCGAGCAGCCGAAGCAGGACGACCTGCTCCTCGAGGGCTTCGAGCACGGGATAGACGGTGCCGGGGAAATCCAGTGCGCTGCGGGTGAGGTTGGCCGTGCCGGCCAGCATCACCCGCTCCTCCGGGCGCTCCACCAAGGTCTCCAGCAGGACGGTCGCGAGCGCGAGCATGACCGGACGAAGTTCGGGCGGGACCGTGTCGGGCAGGGTCTCGACCAGGGCCGGCGCGTCGGCCAGGTGCCGGCCGCTGAGCCGGGAGTTGACGATGGAGCGAAGCTGTCCGACCTGGTCCTCGGTGAGCTCGACAGGCAGCTCCACCACGCGCTGCTCGACGCGGCCGGTGTCGGTGATCAGCACTAGCAGCAGCCGGCCCGCGCTCAGGTGCACGAGTTCGAGGTGGCGTACGGCGCTGCGGGCCAGGGTGGGGTACTGCACCACGGCGACCTGGCGGGTGAGCTGCGCCAGCAGCCGCACGGTGCGGCGTACGACGTCGTCGAGGTCGACGGCCCCGTCGAGGAAACTGCGGATCGCCCGTCGCTCGGGGCCGGACAGCGGCTTGACGGTCGAGAGCCGGTCGACGAAGAGGCGGTAACCCTTGTCGGTCGGGATACGTCCCGCACTGGTGTGCGGCTGGGTGATGTAGCCCTCCTCTTCGAGGGCCGCCATGTCGTTGCGGATGGTGGCCGGGGAGACGCCCAGAGCATGGCCCTCGGCGAGCGACTTGCTGCCGACCGGCTCCTGGGTGGAGACGTAGTCCTCGACGATGGCCCGGAGCACGTCCAGCTTGCGATCGTCAAGCGTCACGAACCCACCTCCAGACCATCGAACCTTGGCACTCCGGCAACCGGAGTGCCAATAATACGGCGTCCCGGCGCACTTACCCGACCACGACGTCCTACCCGGTGGCCGACATCTCGCCGACAACAGGCCGCCTTCCTGCCAAGCGCGAGAAGGCGCCCCGAACCCGCTGGTTAACCGCTGACTGACCCTGGGTAAACGCTGGAAGTCGCTAGATCGGGCAATTGGGGATTATCGTTTGCTGCCAGAAGTGGGTCGCCGCCGAAAGGACCAAGCGCCGTGGGGGATGTACGCGCCGCCCTGCTTGCAGAGCGCCGGCTGCTGCTGCCCCAGGAAGATGAGGCGGCCGCGCGCGCGTGGCTGGCAACGCTGGGCCATCGCACGCCCAACGAACTCGAGGCACTGCTGGCCCGGATCCGACGAACCAACGAGATCGAAAGCGCGATGAGCTGGCTGGAAACGGCGGGCCTCGGGCTCGCTCGGCCGTTGTACGACTCCGCCCTGCTGATGTATCGCAACAGCGGCGTCCTGTCGTGGGAAGAGTGTCTCGAACTTGCCCGACTGCTGTCGTGGTCGCAGCCCAACGCCTTCCGTGACTGGAACCTCACGACTTGACCCGGTTCCGCCGCGACACAAACTTTGCGTACCTTCTCGATGTGCTATCCGTCGGCGACCGACAGCCCTAGTCTGTTCGGCATGACTGATCCCAACGCTCCAAGCGACCCGCAAATGCCCAACGATCCCTACGCCGGCCCGCCCGCCGGCCAGCCGCAGTATCCCGGCCAGCCTGGCCCCCCGCCGGCCGGCCCGCCTGCCACCGCACCATTCTCGCCACTCGTGGGCAGGCAGCTGACCAGTGACGAGACCATGTGGTCGATGCTGTCGCACCTGGGCGGCATCATCCTGGGCTTCATCGCTCCCCTGATCGTGATGCTGACCAAGGGCAACGAGTCGCCCTACATCCGCTATCACGCGGTCGAAGCGCTGAACTTCCAGATCCTCATCGCGATCGGCTACGTCATCTCGAGTGTGCTGACCGTCGTGATCATCGGGCTGCTCGGATTCTTCGTCCTGCCGGTCGTCAGCATCATCTTCTCGGTGATCGCAGGCCTGGCCGCCAATAAGGGCGAGGCCTACCGCTACCCGCTGAGCATCCGGATGGTCAAGTAGCACCTGCAGGTCGCAGTCCGCAGGAGCGTCTGACGTCAGCCGCGAGCATCGCGTCTCGCGGCTGACTCATGTCCGGCCCCCCGCTGCCCGCACCCTCGCCGACCATCGTCCGATGCTGCATTAGGGTTCGCTCCATGTCGGACCAGACGTCTTCGCCCGATCCCTGGGCGACCAGCCAGCCGCCGTACCCTCCGCCGAGCGGCACGCCGGCTGCGTACCCGCCGGGCGAGTACCCGCCGGGGGCGTACCAACAACCCGGCTACCAGCAACTGGGTTACCAGCAGCAGGGTTACCAGCAGCAGGGCGCCATGCCGCAGGGATACGTACCGCCGACCCAGTCACCGGTGCGCCCAGGTCCGTACTCCCCCCTCGTCGGCCGTCCGCTCGTGTCGGCCGAGACGACCTGGGCCACCTTGGTGCACCTGTCGGTCTTCGCGCTCAGCCTCATCGGCCCGATCATCGTCATGCTCACCGAAGGCAAGAAGTCGGCCTTCACCCGGCATCACGCGGTCGAGGCGCTCAACATGCACCTCACCCTGTTGATCGTCGAGCTGGTCTGCTTCGCCACGTTCTTCCTCATCGTGCCTCTGCTGTTCCTGTTCGTCGCAGCCATCGCGGCCATGGTGTACGCCGTGATCGGCGCGATGGCGGCCAACCGGGGCGAGGACTTCCGCTATCCGTTGATCTGGCGGATGGTCAAGTAGCCGACCGGCTAGTCGACGAGGTCGCGGACCACTGCGTCGGCGAGCAGTCGCCCGCGCAAGGTGAGCACACCCCGCCCGGCCGCATGTTCAGTCGCGTCCAGGAGCCCGCCGTCGGCCGCGCGCCGACTTGCCGCCTGGCCGGCCGGTGACAAGGCTGCCAGGTCGAGCCCGGAGCGCAGCCGGATCTCGAGCAGGATCCGCTCCGCCTGTCGAGCGGAGGCGTCGACGATCTCTCGCGCCAGCGCCGGGGAGGCACCCTGGGCCAGGCGCTGCGCGTACGCGCTCGGGTGCCGCACATTCCACCAGCGGGTGCCGCCGACATGGCTGTGCGCTCCCGGGCCGATGCCCCACCAGTCGCCGCTACGCCAGTACAACTCGTTGTGGCGGCAGCGGGCCGGCTCCCCCGTCGCCCAGTTCGACACTTCGTACCAGCTCATCCCGGCCGTGCTCAGGGTCTGCTCGGCCATCTCGTAACGGTCGGCCAGGACGTCGTCGTCAGGGGTCAACAACTCTCCGCTGGCCACCTGCCGGGCCAGCCGCGTCCCGTCCTCGACGATGAGCGCATACGCCGAGACATGGTCGACGCCGGCCGCGACCGCCGCGTCGAGCGAGGCCTGCCAGTCGGCGTCGGTTTCACCGGGCGTGCCATAGATGAGGTCGAGGTTGACGTGGTCGAAGCCGGCCCGGCGTGCCGCTGCCACCGACTGCTCTGCCCGGCCAGGCGTGTGTTGCCGGTCCAGTACGGCGAGCACATGGGGGCGCGCGGATTGCATTCCCAGCGAGACCCGGGTGAAGCCGCCGGCCCGCAACTGCGCGAGGTAGGCGTCGTCGACCGACTCCGGGTTGGCTTCGGTCGTGACCTCGACGCCGTCGGCCAGCCCGAAACGCTGCTCGATCCGGCCGAGCAGGTTCACCAGGTCACCAGCCGGCAGCAGCGTCGGCGTCCCACCGCCGAAGAAGACCGACTCGACCGGCGGTGTGCTGGCGCCGAGCACCGCCGCCGCGAGCTCGATCTCCCGCCCGGCCGTCGCGGCGTACTCCGTGGCCGACGCCCCGCCGCCCAACTCCGTCGCGGTGTAGGTGTTGAAATCACAGTAGCCGCAGCGGCTGGCACAGAACGGGACGTGGACATAGATGCCGAAGCCGCGCGAACCCAGGGCGGCCGTCGCCGTCGCCGGCAGCGCTCCGTCGCTGGGCGCCGGTTCCCCTTCGGGTGGCTGGCTCGGCATCCCTCTAGTGTGGCCTCGTGACCTCGCTGGTTCGTACGCACGTCGGTTCTGGCGCCCGGGCCGGGATCGCCACGCTGACCCTCGACTCCCCCCGCAACCGCAACGCGCTCTCGGTTCAGCTCATGACCGAGTTCGGCGACGCCCTGCAGGAGTGCCTCGATGACCCCGCCGTACGCGTGATAGTGCTGACCCACACCGGGCCGGTCTTCTGCAGCGGGGCCGACCTCAA
Source organism: Mycobacteriales bacterium (assembly GCA_049698415.1). GTDB lineage: Bacteria > Actinomycetota > Actinomycetes > Mycobacteriales > QHCA01 > QHCA01. Next base: position 73 of record JBAVXU010000062.1, on the reverse strand, counting down.
GGAGGCCGGCGACCGGGATGGCGCTGCGGCGCTGCCGGCCAGCCTGCCGACCCTGCTCACCATGCTGTGGCAC
>JBAVXU010000061.1:0-14859 GCA_049698415.1 Mycobacteriales bacterium | reverse complement strand
TGGGTGCCGGACGGCTTCGCGCTCACGTTCATCGCACTGGCCGCGGCCGGCTACGCCGCAGGCGTGCTCGCCATGCGCCGACGCGGGCAGCCCTGGCCGGTCGGCCGGGTCGTGAGTTGGTACGCGGGGCTGGCGGTCTTCGCCTGGGCCACCGTGGGCGGGCTGGGGCTGTACTCCCACGTGCTGTTCAGCGCGCACATGATCGCGCACATGTTGCTGAGCATGGTGGTGCCGATCGGCCTGGTGCTCGGGGCGCCGGTGACGTTGGCGCTGCGTACCCTGCCCGGTCCGCGGACGCCGGGAGAATCCTCGCCGCGCCAGTTGCTGACCGCCGCCTTGCACTCGGGTCCGGTGCGGTTCGTGACGCACCCGGTCGTGGCGCTCGGCTGGTTTGTGGCCGGCTTCTTCGGGCTGTACTTCACCAACCTTTTTCCCGCGCTCATGCGCAGCCACCTGGGCCATGTCGCGATGCAGGTGCACTTCCTCGCCGTCGGGTTCCTGTTCTTCTCGGTCGTGCTGGCCGTCGACCCGTTGCCGCGTCGGATGCCGGCCATCGCCCGAGTGGGACTGCTGCTGGCCGCGATGCCGTTCCACGCGTTCTTCTCCATCGCGGTCATGAGCGGCAAGACGGCGCTGGGGGGTGACTACTTCGCCTCGCTGCAGCGGCCGTACTGGACCAGCCTGCTCGATGATCAGCACCTCGGTGGCGGCATCGGCTGGGCGCTCGGCGAGTTGCCGATCGTGCTGACGTTGGCCGCGGTCTTCGTCTCGTGGGTCCGGTCCGACGCCCGCGAGGCGAACCGTTTCGACCGTGCCGCGGACCGGGCTGAGGAGCGTGCGGCGCACCGGCCGGCGACGGACGCCGCACCGGCGGCTGACGATGCCCTCGGTCAGTACAACGCCTATCTTGGGCAGCTCGCGGCCCGCGACGCCGCACCACCGGGACCCGACGGGGAGATCACTCAGCGATGAGCAACAGCGCATCCCGAAAGGCAGCGGTCCGTCAGCGGGCGGCGGCTCTGCAGGCAGCACGGCTACGCGCGGAGCGCCGCCGCCGGCTGATGATCGCCGGCGGTGCCATCGCGGCGGTGGTCGTGGTCGTGCTCGGCCTCGTCGTGGCCAAGGTCGCCGGGGTCGGCAGCGGCAACGGCAAGCCAAGCGCCACGTCGACGCCGGCGGCGGTCAGCGCGGCCGTCATCCGCGACGTGACGTCGGTGCCTGCGGCGACCCTGGACAAGATCGGTGCCGGCACGGCGACCGCGGCCCCGAGGCGCATCAACGCGCCGGCGCTGACCGCCGACGGCAAACCCCGGGTGTTGTACGTCGGGGCGGAGTTCTGCCCGTTCTGCGCGGCGCAGCGCTGGGCGCTGGTCGTGGCCATGTCTCGATTCGGCACCTGGTCCAATCTCGGTTCCACGTCGTCGGCGAGCGGTGATGTCTATCCCGACACGCAGACCCTGTCCTTCCACGGCGCAGGGTTCGCCGGCACGTCGTTGTCGTTCACCGGTGTGGAGACCCGCGGCAACACCCTCGTCGGCGGGCAGTACGAACCGTTGGACACGCTGAGCGCGGACGATCAGAAACTCTTCGAGACCTACGACAAGGCGCCGTACACCACGGGGACGCCGAACGGCATTCCCTTCCTCGACATCGGCGGGCGGTACGTCCTGTCCGGCGCCAGCTACAGCCCGGGAGTGCTCGCCGGAAAGTCCCGTGCGCAGATCGCCGCCGCACTGTCGGATCCCAGCAATCCGATGACCAAAGCCATCGGCGGGGCGGCGAACATGATCACGGCTGCCATCTGCGCGATCACCGGCAACCAGCCGGGCAGCGTGTGCAGCTCGGCCGGAGTCACGGCGGCCGCGTCCAAACTGACCAAGGCCTGAGGGTGGGCAGCGCCGCCCGTCCGGTCCCCGGCTCGTCGCGCCGTGCCCTGCCGCCTGCAGCGCGCTGGGTGCGCGTGTCCTCGCTGGTGCTGTCGCTGCTGGGCCTTGCCGTCTCCGCATATCTCACGATCGAGCACTACTCGGCCGGCAACACGCTCGCCTGCCCGGCCACGGCCACCATCAACTGCGCCAAGGTGACCACGAGTGCGTACTCCACCTTGTTCGGCATCCCGGTGGCCGTCCTCGGGCTCGCATTCTTCGTGGCCATGTCGCTGATGTGCGTGCCGCAGGCCTGGCGATCGGGCAGTGCCGTCGCGACGCGGGGCCGTCTCGCGGCCGTCGGCATCGGAGTGCTGTTCGTGGTGTACCTCGTCTGGGCGGAGTTGTTCCGTATCGACGCCATCTGCCTGTGGTGCACGTTCGTGCACGTCGTGACCCTGGCGCTCTTCGCCGTGATCGCACTGGGTGCGGCATTGCGACCAGCCGACGACGGCTAGCCGGCGAGGCCCGTCAGGCGAGGTCGGACAGCCGCCGGGCGGCTCCCACCACGGCTGCCGCATGCAACCGGCCGGGGAAGCGGGTGAGCCGGTCGATCGGGCCCGAGACCGACACCGCCGCGATGACCCGGCCCAGTCGGTCGCGCACCGGAGCGGACACCGACGCCACCCCCGGCTCACGCTCGCCGGCGCTCTGCGCCCATCCCCGCCGGCGCACCTCGGCCAGCGTCCGGGCGGAGAAACGGGCACGCGGGAGCAGCGGCAGCACCTCGGGCGGTGACTCCCAGGCCAGCAGCACCTGTGCCCCGGAGCCGGCGACGATCGAGAGTGCTGCGCCGACCGGCACCGTGTCCCGAAGCCCGCTCGAACGCTCGCTGGCGGCGATGCAGATGCGGTGGTCTCCGCGCCGGCGGTAGAGCTGAGCGCTCTCTCCGGTGGTGTCGCGGAGCACCGACAGGACCGACCCGGCGATCCGAAGCAGCGGGTCCGGAGCCTCGGCGGCGAACTCGCCGAGGCGTCGGCCGGGATGCCAGAGCCCGTCGGCGTCCCGCGTGAGCAGTCCGTGCACTTCGAGTGCCTGGGCGAGCCGGTGCGCGGTGGCCCGAGGGAGCCCGCTGCGCTGCACCAACTCGGCCAGGCTGGCGCCGTTGGCGCTGCACTCGAGGATGCTCACAGCCTTGTCAAGCACTCCAACTCCGCTACGCTGTCCCATGTAGCGAAACTAGCATCCCAGAATCTAGGACGGTAGAAGTGGGTCGAACGCTTGCCGAGAAGGTGTGGGACGCGCACGTCGTCCGCGGCGGGACCGGCGAACCCGACCTGCTCTACATCGACCTGCACCTCGTCCACGAGGTGACGTCACCACAGGCTTTCGACGGCCTGCGACTTGCGGGGCGCACCGTGCGCCGGCCGGACCTGACCGTCGCCACCGAGGACCACAACGTGCCGACCGACACCACCGCGATCGACGACCCGGTCTCGCGGACCCAGGTGGAGACGTTGCGGCGCAACTGCTCGGAGTTCGGTGTCCGGCTCTATCCGATGGGCGACGCCGGCCAGGGCATCGTGCACGTCATCGGCCCGCAACTCGGGCTCACACAGCCCGGCATGACCATCGTCTGCGGCGACAGCCACACGTCGACACACGGCGCCTTCGGTGCGCTCGCGTTCGGGATCGGCACGAGCGAGGTGGAGCACGTCCTCGCCACTCAGACCCTGCAGCAGACCCGGCCACGCACGATGGCTGTCACGGTCGACGGCGAGTTGCCGGCCGGCAGCACCGCCAAGGACCTGGTACTCGCGGTGATCGCCCAGATCGGCACCGCCGGGGGACAGGGCCACGTAGTCGAATACCGCGGTGACGCGATCCGCGCCCTGTCGATGGAGGGCCGCATGACGGTCTGCAACATGTCCATCGAGGCCGGCGCCCGGGCCGGCATGGTGGCGCCCGACGAGACCACATTCGACTATCTCCGCGGCCGGCCTGCGGCCCCCTCCGGCGACGAGTGGGATGCCGCCGTCGCTCACTGGCGGACCTTGGTCACCGACCCGGATGCGACCTTCGACAAGGAGGTGCACATCGACGCGGTCTCGGTGTTGCCGTTCGTGACGTGGGGCACCAATCCGGGGCAGGGCGCGTCGCTGGACACGCCGGTGCCCGATCCGGCGTCCATGCCGATCGGTGGCCAGCGCGACGCGGCGCAGCGAGCCCTGGCGTACATGGATCTCGCCCCCGGAACCAACCTGCGCGACGTCGCCGTGGACACGGTGTTCATCGGTTCGTGCACCAACGGCCGGATCGAGGACCTGCGCGCAGCGGCACATGTGCTCCGGGGGAGGCATGTGGCGAGTGGGGTCCGCACCCTCGTGGTGCCGGGCTCGATGGCGGTGCGCCAACAGGCGCAGGACGAAGGACTGCATGACGTCTTCACGGCGGCCGGAGCCGAGTGGCGCAGCGCGGGGTGCTCGATGTGTCTGGGTATGAATCCGGACACGCTGTCACCCGGCGAGCGATGCGCATCCACCTCCAATCGCAACTTCGAGGGCCGGCAGGGACGGGGTGGGCGCACGCATCTCGTGTCCCCGGGCGTTGCGGCAGCCACCGCCGTCGCCGGGCATTTCGCCACGCCGGCCGACCTGGAGACCTGATGGATGCCTTCACCGTCCACACTGGACACGCCGTGCCGCTGCGGCGCAGCGACGTCGACACCGACCAGATCATTCCCAGCGATTGGCTCAAGCGGGTGCAGCGCACCGGGTTCGGTGCCGGCCTGTTCGCGGAGTGGCGGCAGCAGAAGGGTTTCGTACTCGATCGTCCGGAGTACGCCGGCGCCTCGATACTGCTCGCCGGGGTCAACTTCGGCACCGGCTCGTCGCGCGAGCATGCCGTCTGGGCGCTGCAGGACCACGGGTTCCGGGTGATCGTCTCGGAGCGCTTCGGCGACATCTTCCGCAACAACGCCCACAAGGGTGGCCTGCTGGCGGTGCAACTCGATGCAACTGAGGTCGAGGCCCTGATGGCGGCAACCGAGCAGGAACCATCGGTCGATGTGACGGTCGACCTGGTCGCGCGCGAGATCCGCTACCTCAACCGCGTGGTGGGGTTCGACCTCGACGACTACACCCGCGACCGGATGCTCGCCGGCCTCGACGACATCTCGTTGACCCTGCAACACGATTCAGACATCGCGGGCTACGAGCAGCGCCGCCTGCCGTGGTTGCCGACGGCCGCACCGGTGTGATTCGGCCGGTGAACTGCTTGCGCGGCAAGGAGACTCGCCGGACCAGGTAATTGTGCGAGTGTGGCGCGAGGAATAGCGTGGTTACAAGTGGCTGTCTAAATCACCCGGACGCAGCGGCCAGTGCAAGTTATCGGGGAGGACATCAAGTGAACAAAGCCCAACTCATCAAGGCAGTCGAGGATCGCCTCGAAACAGGTGCGAAGTCGGCGAAAGACGCCGTCGACCAGGTTGTCGACATCATCATCCGCGAGGTCGCCAAGGGCGAGAAGGTGGCGATCAGCGGCTTCGGAGTGTTCGAGAAGAAGCGCCGCGGCGCACGCACCGCGCGCAACCCCAAGACTGGCGCAGCGGTCAAGGTCAAGGCTCGTGCAGTGCCGTCCTTCCGCGCGGGCACTCCGTTCAAAGAGGTCGTGAGCGGCGCCAAGAAGCTGGACAAGGTCGTGAAGTCGACAGCTCGTTCGGCCGCCGGTGCGGCCGGCATTTCGGGGAAGAAGACGGTTTCTCGGCGACCGGCGGCGTCGAAGTCTGCCGCCGCCAAGACGTTGGCCAAGAAGTCGCCCCCCAACAAGAGCGCGACAAAGGCGCGGGCGGCCAAGACCTTGGCCAAGAAGTCGCCAGCCAAAAAGGCGGCAACCAAGGCAAATGCGACAAAGTCCGCGACAGCCCGAAAGGCGGTGGCCAAAAAGACCACCGCCAAGAAGGCCACAAAGAAGGCCGCGAAGAAGACGGTGGCTAAGAAGAGTCGCTAACTGCGCGCGGCCTCGGCGGGGGAGGCTGCGGGCATCGCTGCCGGCGACTCGGGTTGGCCCGGATGCGGGTAGTAGTCAGCAGATACCAGCCGGCCGGTCCGGGCGAAATGCAGGGCCCAGACACTTCCCTTGCGCGCGCTCCGCGATGTCAGGGTGACCGCGTCCTGCTGGGCGAGCAGCGACACGGTGTCCGGTATGACGCCGCCCTGGCTACACACCACGACAGGTTCTCCGGTGGTGGCCAGGGCGCGCAGCCGGGCCGCCATCCGACCGGGGTCCTCGGCGTGGGAGTCCTCACTGAAGTCCCGGTCGACGTCCAGCGGGATCGCGAGCCGGTCGGCCAGTGGCCGCACGGTGTCGATGCAGCGCACCCGGTCTGCGCTGAGGACCCGGGTCGGCCGATAGGGCGGGAGCAGCTCGGCGAGGGCGCCGGCCTGCTCGAGGCCCACCGGATCCAGCGGCCGCAGCGCGTCATTACCGGTCCAGGCCTGCGAATCGCCGGCCCGGCCGTGGCGCACCAGCAGCAGCGGCGTCGTGTCACATGGTGCAGACAGCAAGGCGTCGACGACATCGGCATCCTGCGGACTGCTCAGCAGTGCCTGGGCCGCCGGCGGTGCGAGCCACCGAAGTTCGTCGACCTCGTCGCCGGGCACGAACTCGCCACCGACCACCGACATCGCCCAGTGATCCACCTGCTTGGGCTCACCGTCGACCAGGTAGGAGCTTGTCGTGAGCCGCCGCCCGGTTCGTACGCTGAAGCCGGTCTCTTCGCGTACTTCCCGAACGGCCGCCAGGAGCGGATGCTCGCCGTCGTCGAGCTTGCCTTTGGGCAGCGACCAGTCGTCGTAGCGGGGCCGGTGCACGACGGCGATCTCGATGTCACCGCCAGGCCGGGACACCCACCGCCACGGAACTCCGCCGGCCGCTCGGATCATTGCACCCGGCCGGTGTGGGCGTGCATCAGCGCGACTTGGTAGTCGGTGAGCTCGCGGCCACCGATCGACTCGCGGTAGGTCCACGTGCCGTCCGTACCCAGTTCCCAACACTTTGTGTCGTCGGCCATCGCCCGATCGAGAATGTGCCGCAGTTGACGTCTCGCATCGCCGTCGGTGACCGACACCAGCACTTCGACCCTGCGGTCGAGGTTGCGGTGCATGAGGTCTGCGCTGCCGAGCCAGTACTCCTCGTCCTCGTCCTCATCACCGGCGAAGTACATGACCCGGGAATGCTCGAGGATGCGACCCACGATCGAACGCACCCGGATGTTCTCCGACAACCCGGGAACCCCGGGACGCAGGGTGCAGTTCGTGCGCACCACCAGGTCGATCTGCACGCCGGCCTGAGAAGCGTGGTAGAGCGCGTCGATGATCGTCTCGTCGACGAGGTGGTTGAGCTTCATCTGCACCTGTGCCGGGCGACCCTCCCGCGCCCGGGCGGCCTCGCGCTCGATGCGCTCGATGATGCCGGTGCGCACGCCGAGCGGCGCGACCATCAGCGTGCGGTAGTGCGTCTGCCGGGAATAGCCGGTGAGGCTGTTGAACAGGTCGGTCAGGTCCGCCCCGACGTCGGCATCAGCGGTGAACAGCCCGAGATCTTCGTACTGGCGGGCGGTTTTCGAGTTGTAGTTGCCGGTGCCGATGTGGGCATAGCGGCGGATCTGACCGGTCTCCTGGCGTACGACGAGGCAGACCTTGCAGTGCGTCTTGAGCCCGACCAGGCCGTAGATGACGTGGCAGCCGGCGCGCTCGAGCGCCCTGGCCCAGCCGATGTTGGCCTGCTCGTCGAAGCGGGCCTTGATCTCGACCAGCACAACGACCTGTTTGCCCGCCTCGGCAGCATCGACGAGCGCGTCGACGATGGGCGAGTCGCCGGAGGTGCGATAGAGCGTCTGCTTGATGGCCAGCACGTTCGGATCGGCTGCCGCCTGCTCGACGAACCGTTGGACGCTGGTCGCGAACGAGTCGTACGGATGGTGGACGAGCACATCACCCTCGCGCAGGGTGGCGAACACACTCTTGGGCGTCTCACCGTCGGCGAACCGTGGATGCGTCGCGGGAACGAACGGGGTGAACTTCAGCTCCGGCCGCTCCAGGTCGTAGAGGCTCCACAGCGCGGAGAGGTCGAGCAGGCCGGGCACCCGCTGGACGTCGCGCTCGCTGACCCCGAGTTCGCGCAGGAGCAACTCGAGCATCTCGGCGCTCATCGTGTCGGCGATCTCCAGGCGTACGGCCGGACCGAACCGGCGCCTGGCCAGCTCGCGTTCGAGGGCCTGCAGCAGATCCTCGTCGCGGTCCTCCTCGACATCGAGGTCGGCGTTGCGGGTGACCCGGAACAGGTGGTGCTCGACCACCTCCATGCCGCCGAAGAGCTGTGACAGGTGAGCGGCGATCAGATCCTCGAGCGGCATGAACGTGGCGTCACTGGCCTCGCCGACCTCGATGAAACGGGGCACGTTGTTGGGCACCTTGACCCGCGCGAAGCGCACCTGGTCCGTCGAGGGGTTGCGGACACTGACCGCAAGGTTGAGCGAGAGCCCACTGATGTACGGGAAGGGGTGCGCAGGGTCGACGGCCAGCGGGGTGAGCACCGGGAAGACCTGTTGGCGGAAGTAGGCGTGCAGCCGCTGCCGATGCTCGTCGGTGACCTCGTCCCAGTGGACGATCCTGATGTTCTCCTTCTGCAGGGCGGGTTCGACGCTGTCGTAGAAACACGCCGCGTGCCGCTCGGCCAGCTCGGCCGAGCGGGCCGCTATCAGGCGGAGCTGCTCGCGGGGGGACAGCCCGTCGGCGGACGGAATCGACAGGCCGGTCTTCTGCCGGCGCTTGAGGCCTGCGACCCGCACCATGAAGAACTCGTCGAGGTTGCTCGCGAAGATGGCCAGGAACTTGGCCCGCTCGAGGAGCGGGGTGGTGTCGTCCTCGGCCAGGGCCAGCACGCGAGCGTTGAAGTCGAGCCAGGACAGCTCCCGGTTGAGGAAGCGGTCCTCGGGCAGGCTCGGCCCGGTCTCGACTGCTTCGGCTCTGGCGCTCACCCCACCATGATGACCTGTCAGGAGGACAACCGGGAAGCGAACGGGCTCAGGGCAGCGTGGCCAGCGTCACCCGGGTGATCGTGTCGTCGGCATCGGTGTCGAGCCGGACCCGCTGACCCAGGCGGAGCAGGCGCAGGCCACCGGCATCGAAAGCCGCGGCTGCGAAGTGCATGAGCGCTCCGCTGTCGAGCAGCACGCTGCCCGACCTGGTGTCCGGGTCGAAGTCACGCACCGTGGCCTGCACGGGTGCGAGGCTACCGCCCACCGCCCCGAGGCGGCCCCGCTCGGAGCAGTGCTGCCGTGTGCCTGCCCAGGCCGAGCGCCGCGGCGGCCCGCAGGTCGTCGGCGGTGTCGACGTCGCGGCGCAGTGACGGCCAGTCGCCGGTCAGTTCGACCGCGCCCGATGCCGCGTGGGCGGCGCTGGAGTCTGCACCGTACGCCGCGCCGAGGGACCCGCCCGGGGCGACGGTGAGCAAGGTGGTGCCGGTCCGGGCGGCGTCGGAGACGAACGCCCGGGGATGCGCGGAGGCGGCGTTCAGCGCCGCTGCGAGTTCGGCCGGTCGCAGCGCCGGCAGGTCGGCTGACAGGACCGCAACTGCGTGGTCCTGGCCGAGTGTCGCGGCCTGCGCGGCGCCGTGCTCGACGGCCGGGTTGAGCCCCGCGTCCGGTTCGTCGGCGACGATGACGGCGCCGGCCTGGCGCAGTGCGGTCGCCGCTCGAGCATCGTCGGTGACCACGACCACCAGGGCCACCTCGGCGCAGGCCAGCGCGGCGAGGACGGTGTCCGTGCAGATCGCCAGCACGAGGCCGTCGTGGTCGGCGCCGGGCTGGGTCGAACGCAGCCGAGACTTCGCCACCTCGAGGCGTTTCACCGGCACGACCACCGACCAGTCAGGCACGCCGCCATCCTCACAGGGCCGCCGTGGACACTCGTCAGTGGCTCGGAGAGGATGATCGGACGCCAAGGCAGGAGGTGGACGTGCGCAGAGGCAAGGTCGGCTTCTGGATGCGCGTCGCCGTCTGCGTCCTCAAACCGCTGCTCTTCGTGTTCACCAAGCACGAATGGCGGGGACGCGACAACATCCCCAAGTCCGGCGGGGTGATCATCGCCGTCAACCACATCTCCTACGCCGACCCGCCGATCACCGCCCACTTCGTCTACGACCTGCCCCGACTGCCCCGGTTCCTGGCCAAGGAGTCGTTGTTCCGGATGCCCGTCGTCGGCTGGGTGGTGGGGGGAGCGGGCCAGATCCCGGTCTACCGGGGCACCGTCAGCGCGTCGACCTCACTGCGCGGGGCGGTTGCCGCCATCAACCGTGGTGAGGCTGTCGTCATCTATCCCGAGGGCACCGTCACCAAGGATCCCGACCTGTGGCCGATGGTCGGCAAGACCGGCGCAGCACGGCTGGCACTGGAGACCGGCGCACCGGTCGTTCCGGTAGCGCAGTGGGGAGCCCAGCGGCTCTACGACCGCCGGACCCGCAAGCTGCGACTGCGCCCGCGCACCCCGGTTCAGCTCGAGGCCGGGCCGCCTGTTGACCTGAGCCGTTGGATCGGCCGGCCGCTGAGCGCTCCGGTGCTGCGCGAGGCGACCGACGAGATCATGGGCAGGTTGCGCGACCTGGTCGCCGGACTACGTGGTGAGACCCCGCCCGAGACGTTCTTCGTCCAGCCGCCGCGTCGACCCGACCGGCGCGAACGCAAGAAGCGGCTGCGTACGAAGTCAGCGCCCGAGGAGGCTGCGTCGTGAGCCGGGTCGCCGTGCTGGGCGCGGGCTCCTGGGGAACCGCGTTCGGCAAGGTGCTCGCAGACGCCGGTAGCGATGTGGTGCTGTGGGCGCGGCGCGCAGAGGTTGCCGAGGCGATTCAGGCCACCCGTCGCAACCCTGACTACCTCGACGACGTCGAACTGCCCGACCGGCTGCGGGCAACCACCGACTCCGATGACGCGATCGACGGAGCTGAGTTCGTCGTTCTCGCCGTGCCTTCGCAGACCCTGCGTGAGAACCTCACCGGCTGGCGTCCCGCGCTGGGGCCTGATGTCACCTTGGTGAGCCTGATGAAAGGCGTGGAGCTCGGCACCTCGAAGCGGATGAGCGAGCTGATCTGCGAGGTGGCCGATGTGCCAGAGGAGCGGGTGGCCGTTGTCACCGGTCCCAACCTCGCGCGCGAGATCGCACTCGAGCAGCCAGCCGCGTCGGTGGTTGCCTGCCTCGACGAGGAACGCGCCGAACGTCTCCAGCGGGCCTGCATCACGTGGTACTTCCGCCCGTACACCAACACCGATGTCGTGGGATGCGAACTCGGCGGCGCGGTCAAGAACGTCATCGCGCTGGCGTGCGGCATGGCCGAGGGGATGGGCTTCGGTGACAACACCAAGGCATCGCTGATCACTCGCGGGCTGGCCGAGACCGCACGGTTGGGCGCCGAGCTGGGAGCCGACCCGTTGACGTTCTCCGGTCTGGCGGGGCTGGGCGACCTGGTCGCCACGTGTACCTCGCCGCTGTCGCGCAACCGCAGCTTCGGCGAGCGGTTGGGCCGGGGAGAGAGTGTCGAGCAGGCGCAGGCGGCGACCAGGCAAACCGCCGAGGGCGTGAAGTCCTGTCGCTCCATCGTCGACCTCGCCCACACACATGGCGTCGACATGCCGATCGCCGAGCAGGTCGTGCTGGTGTGTCACGAGGGCTTGGCACCTCCGGTGGCGCTGAAGATCCTGATGGGACGGGAGACCAAGTCCGAATGAATGATCACGGCGAGCACACCCGGGCGGTACACACGCCGGAGTTCGTTGCCCCTCGGCAGCGGCCGCTCGGGCTCCCCGTCTATCGGACGTCGGCCTTCGCGTTCGACACCGCGCAGGAGTATTCCGACGTGCTCGGCGACCGGCGTCCCGGCTACTCCTACTCCCGCATCGACAACCCCACCGTCGATGCGTTCGCCGCCGGTGTGGCGGCGCTGGAAGGGCATCGTGTGGACGGCGAGGTGGTCGGGCAGGCGTTCGCCTCGGGAATGGCCGCCATCTCGACCGTGCTGCTGACATTCCTTGGGGCCGGCGCGCACATCGTCGCCTCTCGGGAGCTCTACGGCGGTACGTACTCCTTGCTCGAGCACGTACTCCCGAAGTACGGCGTGCAGGTGAGCTGGGTCGACGCGTCCCGCCACGACGACGTACGAGCCGCGATGCGTCCCGAGACCGCGCTGGTCTGGGCCGAGACCATCGCCAATCCCACCCTGACCGTGGCGGATCTGCCGGCCCTGGCCGCGATCGCGCATGAGGCAGCCGCCTTGCTGGTCGTCGACTCGACATTCGCCTCGCCGGTGGTGTGCCGGCCGCTGGAGCACGGAGTCGACATCGTGGTGCATTCGGCGACCAAGTTCTTCGGTGGGCACACCGATGCGACGGGCGGTGTTGCGGTGGGCGATCCGGCTCTGCTGAGCCGGGTTCGCAAGTTGCGGGTCGACCTCGGTGGGTCGATGTCCCCGGACGAAGCCTTCCTGATGCACCGGGGCCTGGCCACCCTTCCCTTGCGCGTGATGCGCGCCGGCGAGACCGCGCTCACCGTCGCCACCAAGCTCGAGGGCCACGAGCATGTGCAGCGCGTGCACTATCCCGGCCTGGCATCGAGCCCCAGCCACGATGTGGCCACCCGGTTGTTCGACCCCGGCCGCTACGGCGGTGTGGTCACGTTGGATGTCCGCGGCGGCCGCGCGGCGGCGATGGCGTTCTGCGACCGGCTCCGGCTTGCCGAGGTGGCACCGTCGCTGGCCGGCCCGCACTCGGTGGTCAGTCACGTCGCCTCGACCACCCACCGGCAACTCGACGATGCGGCTCTTGCCGCCGCCGGGCTCGCTCCGGGCGATGTACGCATCTCCATCGGCCTCGAGGACGCCGACGACCTGCTCGCCGACATCACCCAGGCGCTGGAGTAGCCGCCCCGCGTGCACCGCGTAGGCTCCCCGCCGTGACAGATCTGCACCCAAAACTCCGGGTTGCCGTGGTCTTCGGCGGCCGCAGCAGCGAGCACGCCATCTCGTGCATCACGGCCGCCAGCGTCCTGCGCGCCCTCGACCGGGAGCGTTACGACGTGCTGCCGATCGGCATCACCCGCGAGGGCAGTTGGGTGCTGACCAGCGACGATCCGCGGGCGCTGGACAAGCACGGCGATGAGTTGCCCGAAGTTGCCAAGGGTGCCGCGGTGGTCCTTCCCGGCGATCCTGGGCGTGGCCTGCTCGTCGCCGAGGCGGGCGAGGCGGTGCGCGCACTCGGCGACGTCGACGTCGTCTTTCCCGTGCTGCACGGCGCTTTCGGTGAGGACGGGACCATTCAGGGCCTGTTGGAGATGGCGGGCACCCCCTACGTCGGCTCCGGTGTCCTCGGCAGTGCAGTCGCCATGGACAAGGAGTTCGCCAAGAAGTTGCTGGCGGCCGAGGGCCTGCCGGTCGGCCGCTTCGAGGTGGTCCGGCCCGGTCAGCCAGGCCTGAGCGTCGAGGCGCGCGAACGGCTGGAGCTGCCGGTCTTCGTCAAGCCGGCCCGCGCGGGGTCGAGTGTCGGGATCACCAAAGTGCGCGATTGGGCCGACCTCGACGACGCGATCGCGCTGGCTCGGGAGCACGATCCCAAGGTGCTCGTCGAGCAGGGCAACATCGGCAGAGAGATCGAGTGCGGAGTCCTCGAGGGCCGTGACGGCGGCCGGGCCGAGGCCAGCGTGCCGGCGGAGATCCGCTTCGTCGCCGATCGGGATTGGTACGACTTCGAGGCGAAGTACCTCGACGACTCCTGCGAGCTCGACGTCCCGGCCGACCTGCCGCCGGAGGTGACCCGCCAGGTTCGGGACTACGCCGTGCGGGCCTTCGAGGCGCTCGACTGCGCCGGGCTGGCCCGGGTGGACTTCTTCCTGATGGGCGCTGACGAACTGATCATCAACGAGGTCAACACCATGCCGGGGTTCACCCCGATCTCGATGTTCCCGCGGATGTGGGCCGAGAGCGGTCTGGACTTCGCCGCGCTCGTCCACCGGCTGATCGAGACGGCGATCGCGGCCGGCACCGGCTTGCGCTGACCCCCGCTCGCGGTCAGCGCCCGACCGGCAGCACTGCGACGATCCGTGGCGACAACTGCGCAAGCAGCGGAGCCTGGTCGTCGTACTTCTTGGGTACGAGCACGCGTACAGCCGCCTTGCGGCCGACCGTCGTCCACGTGACCCCGCGCGAGTCGGTGACCGGCGACCAGTCCACGCCGTCGAGGGTGACCACCGCTCCGAGAGGGGACGGCGTGGCGAACATTCCGCACTGCAGGGTGACGGCGGGATCGCCCCACGCCGCTGTCAGCCGCGGTGCCCCCTCGACCTTGCGGCCCTCGAGGCTGCCCAGCCGGTGCGGGAGCGAGTCGATCAGCTTCGGGCACAACTGCCGGGTGGTGACCGAGCCGGGCGGCTCAGGCACGGACACCGGACGGGCGGCGGTCAGCCGCGCCGTCACGACGCCGACGACGATCGCGACGGGTAGCGCGGCGGCCGTGGCGACGAGTGCGGCCCGGCGGCGTACCGAGCGGGTCAGAGGTGGACGACCGAGCAGGTGAGCGTGCGGGTGATTCCCGGCACCGCCTGCACCTTGCTGACGACCAGCTTGCCCAACTCGTCGACGCTCTTGGCCTCGGTCAGCACGATGACGTCGTAGGGTCCGGTCACCGCATCCACTTGGGCTACACCCTTGATGCTCTTGATTGTGATCGCGACGTCGGCGGCCTTGCCGACCTCGGTCTGGATGAGGATGTAGGCCTGGACCACGGTGAGGTCCTTTCGTCGATGATGACGTGTGAGTGAGCAGAAACCTACCGCAGGAGGTGCGCATGACTGTCAGCGAGATGGGCGAATTCGGACTAATCGCTCGCATCGTCGGGCGGCTGGGCACCAGCGACCACGTGGTCGGCCCGGGCGACGACGCTGCGGTCGTCGTC
>JBAVXU010000060.1:0-15841 GCA_049698415.1 Mycobacteriales bacterium | reverse complement strand
ACCCCGCTCGGTCGACCACGACTCCCGGCTCCGGCCCGAATCCGGCAGCGGGTTGCTGCCGGCCGAAGGTGAGCACGACGGTTGCCGTCACGTTGGTCGGGACGGTGACCCGGAACACCGGCACTATCACGGTCCAGGTGCCGCGGCGGATGACACCGGGCACGAACGACTGGGAGGCGGCGTGCGCGGCGACGAAGAACTCGCTGCGTTCCTCGCCGTAGATGCCGCGGAATCCAGCGCTCTGATAGCCGGACCCCCGCTCGTCGAACAGGCCGGCTCCGGTCACCGCGTCGCCACCTGGCTTGGTGACGGACACGTCGATCCGGTTGACGCCGGCCGGCACCCGGAACGGCAGCTCGAGGTACTGACCAGGTGCGACGGCCACGCCCGAGAGGGTGATGGTCTTGGTGGTGCCGGTCGGACCCGACACGACGCGACCTTCCTTTCGTACGGCTGCCAGGCCGGCACTGGCGAGCATGAACTGGCGCCGGGTGAGCACAGCCGATCCTTAGGCCGGCGCCCAGGCGGTGTGCAGCAGGCGGCCGTGGTTGCACACCGGACCGATGCCCTGTGGACGTTTCGCGGATTTGGTGTAGAGGTCGACGGCCACGCTCGGCGCGGTCAGCCGCACGCTGAGCACGATCGAGGCAACTCCGCAGGCGCCGTTCTTGGGCTCGTCGGCGACCGGCTTGTTCGTCCATCGGATCCGCTGCACGGCCTCCTGCCCCGGCCGCAGCGAGACGGTCGCGGGCGCCGGTGCGGCCTCCTCGACGGTCAGCGTCGGCACCTCGGATCCGTCCTCGGAGAACAGCGCCAGGCTGCCGTAGCCGGAAAGCGTGCAGGCCGGTCCGCGAGAGTTCTTGACGTAGAGGTTGACGTAGATCTCGTTGCCCTTGTCGGTGAACGTGCCCAGCCGCATGCTGAGCCCTTCGGTACGGCAGGTGGTGACGACGTACTTCGGCGCCGGGGTGGGCAGCAGGGCCGGGCCACCCGAGGGTCCGGCCGTTCCCCCGTCGAACGGGGTCGTTGTTGCCGATCCGGAGGGATTTGGCTTCCCGGCGCGATCGCTTCCGCTGTGTGAGCAGCCGGCCAGGACTGCCAGGGCCGCTGCCACGTACGCCAGGCGCGTGCCGCGCATCAATCCGTCTCCTCGGGTCGGGTTGTGGTGATTCGTCCCGCCGGAGACTACTTATCGTGCTCGGCAACGGCTAACCGGGGCGCCCGCTCAGCCGATGAACTCCTCGGCGAGCAGGTCCATCAGCAGGGCGTCGTGCCAGGTCCCGTCCGGGCCGCGCTCGTAGTTGCGCATCACGCCGACCGGGCGGAAGCCGACCTTGGCGTAGCTCCTGATGGCTGCCGCGTTGTCGGCCGCCGGATCGATGGTCAGCCGGTGGTGTCCGCGGTCGACGATCAGGTGCCGGGCGAGGGTCCGCACGGCGTCAGTGCCCAACCCCCGGCCATGAACGGCCGGGTCGAGGTAGATGTCGATGCCGGCGTGGCGGTAGTCCGGTTCGGACTCCTCGCCGCACTGGATCGCCCCGATGACGGCGCCGGCGTATTCGATGGCGAAGGTCTGCTCCTCGTCGTCGGACAGCTCCTCCGCGATGGTTCCGGCGAGATCGTCCCCACCCCGCCAGCGGGCATAGACCTCCGGTGTGGACCGGATCCGGAGCAGCTGAGGAATGTCGGCTGAGGTGGCCGGCCGAAGCGTCACCTGAGCGCCGGACAGCTGGGAGTGCATTCCCGGACTAAACCATGCAGGCGTGCCAGCACCCCCTCCGCCGCCGTGCCAACCCCCTGGCCAGGCGGCCGGCCCGGGAGTTCTATATCCCTCATGACCCTCGCCTCGACCGAAGGCGCGCCTTCGGACGGCCAGCATCCCGCTGCGCTGCGCGTGCTGCTGGCCGACGACAACCTGCTCGTCCGCGAGGGTGTCCGCGCGCTGTTGGGTGCCCAGAAGGACCTGGTCGTCGTGGGGGTGGCAGAAGACTACGACGGAGTCCTGGCGGGCGCCGCCGAGCACCAGCCCGATGTTCTCGTCACCGACATCCGGATGCCGCCGTCGTTCACCGACGAAGGGATCGCTGCGTCCAAAGTGGTCCGCTCGCGCTATCCCGGAACCGGCATCGTGGTCCTCTCGCAGTACGACGACCCGGAGTACGCCGTTGCCCTGCTGGCCGAAGGGCCGGCGGGCTTCGCGTACCTGCTCAAGGAGCGGGTGTCGGACGGGAACCGGTTGGTACGCGCCGTACGCGAGGTGGCCGCGGGCGGATCGATGCTCGATCCCGAGATCGTCCAGGCGTTGATCGACCCGGCCCGGCCCGCCGACGGGCTCACCGCGGACGAGGAGGCGTTGCTGCAACTGATCGCGGAGGGCCGGCCGGCCAAGGCGATCGCGGCCGCGACGGGCACGTCCATCGAGGCGATCGACGAACAGGTCGACGCGCTGTTCATGCATCTGGCTACCGGCGCCAGCGCAGGCCGGTCCGGTGCGCTTCGCAGCCTGAAGCGGCTGCACACGGCCATCGTCGAGCGCGAGGAGCAGGGAGAGACGCTGAGCCGGATGCTCCCGGGCGGGCTGGCCGAAAAGCTACGTCAGGACAAGGGTGCGGCTGCGCGTACCGAGCGGATGGTGGTCACTGTCCTGATGTCTGACGTACGCGGCTACTCCGGGATCGCCGAACGTACCGACGTGTCGGTCCTCGCCAGACAGCTCAACGCCCACCGGCGCGAGATGAACATGGCGATCCTCGACCAGGGAGGGACCGTCATGCAGTACGTCGGCGATGCCGTGATGGCGGTGTTCGGCGCGCCGTTCCCGCAGGACGATCATGCGGCGCGCAGCGTTGCCGCCGCCACCGCGATGCACGAGCGGCAGGGACAGCTAGACAAGCAGTGGGCCGGCGAGGGACTCGAGGCCTTCGGCCTGGGCATCGGCCTGTCGACCGGTGAGGTGGCCGCGGCGCTGCTGGGCAGCGAGGAGCGGCTGGAGTACACGCTGGTCGGCGACACGGTCAACCTGGCCCAGCGGCTGCAGGATCTGGCCCGTCCGGCCGGCACCACCGTCGCCAGCGCCGCCACCGTCGAGGCTGCCGCCGACTGGTCCTTCACCGCGCTCGGCGAACAGCACGTCAAGGGCCGCGACGCGGCCGTGCAAGCCTTCCGGTTGACGGGACAGGAGCACCACACATGAGCGAGCCGCTGCTCGACGTGACGGGCGTACGCAAGACCTTCCAGGCGGAGCTGGCGCCCGTACGCGCGCTGCGCGGGCTGGACCTGAGCCTCAACCGCGGGGAGTTCGCGGCCGTGATGGGTCCGTCGGGATGCGGCAAGTCCACCCTGCTCAACGTGATCGCGGGTCTCGACGTCGTGGACGAAGGCACGATCGTCGTGGACGGCGAGACCGTCACCGGTCGCGACGAGAACTGGCTGGCCCGCTTCCGTCGCCGCCACATCGGCATCGTGTTCCAGTTCTTCAACCTGATCGAAGGCACGACCGCGCTCGACAACATCGTGCTGCCGGCGGTCATCGGCGGCATGCGCCGCCGCGCGGCCGAGACGCGAGCCAAGGACCTGCTCGACCTGCTCGGCCTGACCGACAAGGCGGAGGCGGTTCCGGCTGTGCTCTCGGGAGGGCAGCGGCAGCGGCTGGCTATCGCCCGGGCACTGGTGAACGAGCCGTCGCTGCTGCTGGCCGACGAGCCCACCGGCGCCCTCGACTCCGAGGGTGGCAACGAGGTGCTCGAGTTGTTCCGCCGGCTGCACGCCGATGGTCAGACGATCCTGATGGTCACGCACTCCGAAGGCGTCGCAGCGGGAGCGTCGAGGGTGATCCAACTCCACGACGGGCGGCTGGCCAGTGATACGGCGGCGGCGGCCGCGACATGAGGGCCGTACTCGCTTGGCTGCGGCTCGACCTGCGCCGGCGGGCGAGATCACTGGTGGCTCTCGGGCTTCTTCTCGCCCTATCCGGTGGGCTCGTGCTCGCGGTCACCGCGGGTGCCCGGCGCAACGGCAGCGCGCTGGACCGCCTGCGCGAGGACTCCTTGCCGGCCACAGCCATCGTGTTGCCGAACCAGCCCGGCTTCGACTGGGCGAAGGTCCGCACCTGGCCGGAGGTGGAGGCGCTCGGACAGTTCTCGCTCAACGCGGTCTACGGAATCGACGGTGTCAACACCGACGACGTGTCCTTCCCCAGCGCCAGTGCTGACTTCTACACCAAGCTCGAGCGCCCCGCCATCCTGTCCGGGCGGATGTTCGACAACACGCGCGCCGACGAAGTCATGGTCTCCCGGCCGTTCCTGAGCAAGTACCACAAGAAGGTCGGCGACTCGCTGGTTGCTCGCCTGTTCACCCCGCAACAGATGGACGCAGCGCTCGCGACCGGCTCGCCCAACGCTCCGCCGGTGAGTACGGCCAAGGGACCCCGCCAGACCATGCGCATCGTCGGTGTCGGCCGCGTCCCGTGGCTCTATGAGTTCGGCGGCGGGGAGGACGCCGGCATCATCCCGCCGTACGGCTTCTATCAGCGGTACCAAGCCGAGTTGACCGGTACGCATCCGGAGAAGACCGAGGTCATCAACTCACTCGTCCGGCTGCGGGGCGGCAGCGCCGACCTACCGCGGTTCCGGGCCGACCTGGCCCGGCTCACCGGCTCCAACGTCGACGCGATCGATCTCGCGGACGGCGGCCGGCGGGTCACGAACGCGACGTCGTTCGAAAAGAACTCCCTGCTGCTGTTCGCACTCGTTGCTGCCCTGGCGGCCTTGCTCATCGTGGGCCAGGCGATCGTCCGCTATGTCGGTTCGGCGATCGTGGATCTCGAAGTACTCCGCGCCCTCGGGCTGACCCGCCGGGAGTCGGTGGCCGCCGCGATGGCCGGCCCGGCCCTGGCTGCGGCCGGCGCCGCGGTCGTCGCGGTCGTCCTGGCCTACGCAGGCTCCTCGCGATTTCCGATCGGGGTGGGTGCCACGGTCGAGCCGGCGCCGGGACTCAACGCCGACTGGCTCGTTCTTCTTGCTGGCGCCGCGCTCCTCGTCGTCTTGGTGACGCTGATTTCCTACTTCGCGGCTGTCGCCGCCCTGGGTCGCCGCGCCGCTGATCGCCCGGCGCGACGCTCGGCGGCTGCGGCTCTGGCCAGCCGGCTCGGCCTGCCGGTCCCCATCACGCTCGGCACCAGACTCGCCCTCGAGGCCGGTCGTGGCCGCACGTCAGTCCCGGTGCGTCCGGCGATGGTCGGCGCGATCGCCGGCGTGCTGGGAGTCGTCGCGGCCACCACCTTCCATACCGGCCTCATCGAGGCGGTGCAGAACCCGGAGCGGTACGGCCAGACGTACCAAGCCATCGGATACGCGGGCTTCAACGGGCAGAACTTCGCCACCGCGGAGGAGCTTCGATCGGGCCTGGCCGGGTTGGCCGCGCAGCCACAGGTCGCCGGGGTCAACGACTCCCGCTTGGCGCCGGTGACGATCCACGGCGCCTCCGCCGACGCGTGGGAGCTGACCCCGATCGGCGGCGGAGTCTCGCCGGTCTCGATCGAGGGACGGGAGCCGCGTGCCGACGACGAGATCGCCGTCGCCCCGAAAACCGCGCACGACCTGAAGCTCAAGGTCGGCCAGCGCATCCAGGTCAAGGGTGAGAAGACGCTGAGCCTGCGCATCAGTGGGATCACGTTCGTTCCGCAAGGCCCGCACAGCACGTACGACGACGGGGTGTGGGTTCGCGGGGGCACGATGACGACGTTGTACCCCAGCGGCTTCTTCAAGTTCCACCTGATCCTGGCCCGGTTCCATGCCGGGGTCGACGCCGACAAGGCCAGTGCTGCCCTCAATCGCACGTTCCCGTTCGAGCTGTCGACCGGTTCGCCGCCGGCCGACGTGCTCAACCTGCGAACCGTACGCACCCTGCCCACCCTGCTCGGGGCCTTCCTTGCCCTGCTGGCAGTTGGGGCGGTCGGCCATGCGCTGGCCACTGCTGTGCGACGGCGCCAGCACGATGTCGCCGTCCTGCGCGCTCTCGGGCTCACCCGGCCGCAGGTACGAGGGACCGTGGCGTGGCAGGCCACCACGCTGGCCATCGTCGGACTGCTCTTCGGGATCCCGCTCGGCGTCGCTCTGGCGCGGACGATGTGGCGGGTGGTGGCAGAGCGGACGCCGGTGCAGTACGTCCCGCCGATCGCGATCCTGGTCCTGCTGCTGGTGGGTCCGCTCTCGGTCCTCGTCGTCAACCTGCTGGCCGCCTATCCCGGCCACCGTGCCGTTCGGCTGCGTATCGGCACCGTCCTGAGGGCTGAGTGACCATGGCGCCGCGCAGCGACTGGCGGCACTGGGCCCTCGCCGGCCTCACTGCTGGGGTCGGCGTGGTGTTGGTCGGTTTCACCGTGCGGTTGCTGCTGGGCCTGAACTGGCAGCCCGGCGCCCTGCTCCTGGCCGGAGCCGTGCCCCTGGTGTTGGGGGCAGCCCTCGGGCGGGTGCCGCGGCTGGCGTCCGGGGGTGCGCGCGCTCTGCGCGAGAGCGTCGTCGCGAGTGGCCTGGCGGTGTTCGTGTGCGTCGTCTACACGGTCGTCGTGGTCGGGTTCGACCGGCAGGTGCAGCCCGGCGAGCGGGTCCTGGTCGGACTCTTCATCCTTGCCGCCATCGTGGTGGCCGTGTTCGGCCTTCCGGTCCGTAGCCGGCTGCGCGAAGTGGCGGAGCGGCTCGTACCCGGGCCGGCCATCCGCCCACAACAGGCCCTCGACAACCTCAGCGCCCGGATGACGCGAGCCGTGCCCATGGACGAACTGCTGCTGCAGATGGCCGAGACGTTGCACCGCTCGATGGCACCTGCGGGCGCCGAGGTGTGGGTGAGTTCGGACGAGGCGCTGGTTCGTACGGCGTCCGTCCCCGACCGGCCACCGGCCCGGCTGGTGCTCGGCGCCGACGAGCTGAATGTGGTCGCGCGCGCGCACGTCAGTGGCAACGCATGGGCGTCGGTCTGGCTGCCCGACGTGCTCAGCGGCCGCGACGACCAGGTCGTACGAGTCGCGCCGATCAGCCACCTCGGCGAGTTGCTCGGGCTGCTCGTGGTGGCCCGACCGGCCGGGTCGCGTGGATTCGGCGAGGACGACGAGTCCAGCCTGTCGGAGTTGGCGCGGCACACCGGGCTGGCGCTGCACAATGTGCGCCTCGACGGTGCGCTGCAGGCCTCGCTCGAGGAGTTGCGGCGCCGCAATGCCGACCTCCAGGCCTCCCGGGCGCGGATCGTGGCTGCCGCGGATGCATCGCGCCGCCGGATCGAGCGCGACCTGCATGACGGCGCGCAGCAGCACCTCGTGGCGATGGCTGTGCGGATCGGATTGGCCCGCTCGATCGTCGAGGACGACCCCGGACAGATCGACACGGTGCTCGAGGACTTTCGCCGCGACATCCAGGCGACGCTGACCGAGTTGCGTGGGCTCGCGCACGGCATCTACCCGCCGCTGCTGCGTGACCGGGGCCTCGGCGAGGCGCTGCGGAACGCAGGTGGCCGGTCGAGTCTGCCGGTCGAGGTGGACGTGGACGTGCCCGGTCGGCTGCCGCCTGACATCGAGGCGGCGGTCTACTTCTGCTGTCTCGAGGCCATGAACAATGCGGGCAAGCACGCGGGTGAGGACGCGAAGATCACCGTGAACGTCGCTTGCCGGGGCGGTTCGGTGGTGTTCGACGTGGCCGACGACGGCGTCGGCTACGACGTCGAAAAGGTCAGTGAGGGGCAGGGTTTTCTCAACATGCGCGACCGGGTCGGTGCCTACGGTGGTGAGATCAGCGTCGAGTCCGCTCCCGGCAAGGGAGCGCGGGTCATCGGGCGGGTGCCGGTGCCGGCCGAGGCTCAGAACCCTCCGACGTAGCTTCCGTCCGCAAACTGCTGCAGCAACCTGGGGCTCAGATCTTCCTTGTGTACGTACGCCCGCGCCCCGCAGTTGCGTGTGTCGTCCGGCAGGTCCTCGACTTGATAGGTCGACATCAACAGGACCCGGGCCTGCGGCCAGGCGTCGACGATGCGCCTGGTGGCCTGCAATCCGTCGATGCCGGGCAGGTTGATGTCCATGAGGACGACATCGGGCCGGTCCGCCAGGGCTCGGGCGACACCCTCTTCCCCCGTCTCGGCCTCTGCCGACACGACGAAGCCACGGGCGACGGCGACGACCGTTCGGGCTGCGGTGCGGAACGCTTCCTGATCGTCGACGATCAGCACCCGGACCTGATTGGTTTGAGCAGGGCTCACATCGTCAGCGTGCGCGTTGCGGTCGTCGGCTCCCATCCTGCTCGCCTCTCAGTCCGGAGGGGTGCTAGCCACCCCGCCCGCGACGCTCGGCGACGACAGGTACAGGAGTACGGCTGTCACCCGCTTGTTCACGGCACGGGACTCGGTGAGGCCGAGTTTGGCGAACAGCGCGTTGGTGTGCTTCTCGACCGCCCGCTCGGAGAGATACAGCGACGACGCCACCGCCTCGTTGCTCTGGCCCTGGGCGATCTGTGACAGCACCTCGCGCTCGCGGGGGGTGAGCCGGTTGAGCGGATCGCCCTCGGCCTGGCGCCGGCCAGTGACGAGTGACTCCACGACCATCGGGTCGATCACCGAGCCGCCGCGGGCCACCTCGCGGATCGCATGGACCAATTGGTTGCTCTCGCTGACGCGTTCCTTGAGGAGGTAGGCCCGGCCGCGGGAGCCGCCCGCCAGCAGGCTGACGGCGTACTCCGGCTGGCTGTACTGCGAAAGCACCACGACACCGATCATCGGGTGGCTCTCGCGCAGTGCCACCGCCGCGCGCACTCCCTCGTCGCTGCCCGTCGGCGGCATCCGTATGTCGGTCACCACGACGTCGGGCCGGTGGTCGTCGACCAAGGACAACAGGGTGTCGTAGTCACCGCACTGGCCGACGACCTCGAGATCGGGTTCGTTGCCGATCACTCGGAGCACGCCCTCTCGCACGAGCAGCGAGTCGTCGGCGACCACGACGGTGACAGGCACCAACGAAGCCTAGTGCCGGGATTGACCGGCAGCCCGGACCCAGCGGCCGGACCCAGTAGCCGGAACCAGTAGCCGGAACCCAGCCTTGCCCGGTGCCATCGAGTTGCGACCTGATCCCGCCGAGGTGGGGCCGTTCGTCGGCCCCTCCGGGTCTTTGGTCCCTGGGCCGCGCACGCCCGGGAGACCCATCATCGGTTGTGTCCGCACCAACAGCGGCAGCAATCTGGAGGTCACGACATGAGCGCCATCCACAAGACTTTCGGGGCTGAGGGGGACGTGTCTGTGCGCCGGCCCGACTACGTCGCCGAAGCCACCACCGACGAGACGCTCCGTCATCGTTCCTACCGCTACACCCTTGCGGCGATCCGGCTGTGCATCGGCTGGGTCTTCCTCTGGGCGTTCCTGGACAAGATGTTCGGGCTCGGGCACGAGACGCCGGCGAAGGGCGCCTGGATCGATGGCGGAAGTCCGACTGCCGGGTTCCTCGGCAAGGGGACGCAGGGGCCGTTCGCGTCCTTCTACCAGAGCTTCGCCGGCGCGGGGTGGGCCGACACCCTGTTCATGATCGGCCTGCTCTGCATCGGTGTCGCACTCATCCTCGGCATCGCCATGCGCCTGGCCACCGGGGCGGGAGCGCTGATGTTGGTGCTCATGTGGACGGCAGTACTCCCTCCGGCCAACAACCCGTTCATGGACGACCACATCATCTATGCGCTGATCCTCGTAGTTCTGGTGCTGGCCCACGCCGGGCGCACGCTCGGCCTGTCCCGGATGTGGGAGGGACTCCCACTGGTGAAGAGGTACGGCGTTCTCAAGTAGCGCAAGGTTTTCCGAGCCCGAGTGACCAGAGCCGGATCAGCCCGATCGGCTCTGGTTGCCGGCTTTTCTGGGCCACTCAGCAGTAGACGTGGCAGGAGGGGGTCGTACCCTGCCTGGCTCGTTCGGCGCGCACGGCGGCCGCCGGCGACGATGAGCGGCCGGCCCGCCATGCATCGAGGTAGGGCCATGGGTAGACCTCACCTCGCCGGACCCACCACAGGCCCGGTGGCGTGGGCCAGGAGATTCCGAAGTGCACATGTGTCGCGATGCCCCGCGCCGAACCGGAGTTGCCCACCCGCCCGAGCGATTCACCGGCACTGACGCGTCTGCCCGGTCGCACGCCGCTGGTGATCGCCGACAGGTGCGACTCGTAATACCTGACGCCGTCGTCACCGACGATGCTCACCGACAAGCCGCCTCGGTCCGCGCCCTGGTTGGTGCTCGGGTTCCACCGGTCCACGGTGGACACCTCGTCGACCCGTCCGCCGGTGGGTGCGACCACGACACAGCCCCGGGCCGCAAAGATGTCCGTGGCTGGGTAGTCGTGGTGCGTCCGGCCGTACGAAACCGAGCAGTGCTGGATCGGGAAGACGTAGCGCCTCGCCACGGTTGCCGGCACGGGGCGGACCTTGGTGGGCGTCGGTCTGGCAGCGGGCGTTGGCGAAGGCGTCGGCGAGCCCGCGCTCAGCGTTGCCGACGCCGACGGCGACGCCGATGGCGATCGAGACGGCTGAGCCTGTTCGCGCGTGTGGTGACCGCACCCGCTGGCGGCAGCCGGGATGAGGACGAAGATGGCCATCCACCGGGTGACTCGCTTCATTTCCCCCACCGGATTGCTGCGCGCGTTTGGCAGCAACGATGCCGAGCCTGTCCTCGACCGCTGCCCACGTGACCGTACGGCCTGGCCGACGGACATTGCCAGGCGAGGGTCGTACTCCGCTGCCCGCTTCGGGTTGACGCGTGAGCGACGGCGGGGCGTAGCGTGAGACGTGTTCACGTCCGGCCACGGGCCCTAGCCGCCTCAGCCGATGCGTCGACTCAGACACGAATCGTCCGGACCGGGCGTGAACACCACTCATCCAGCGCTGGCGTGCCGCCATTCATGCGCGGCCTTGCGCCAGTCGGGCCTGGCCGCCGCAGCGACAAGTTCCCCCATCGCGTCCACCGCCTCGGCATCCGAGAGTCCCTGTTCGCGGCACAGCGAGCGCCAGGTCGCGAACGACACCGCATGGCCGATCACCGCGCGCAACGTCCGCCCTTCGTTGGCGCGCGGCTGGAACGCCCTGAGCAGGACCTCGCGGAATCCCCGGTCCTGGAGATCGAGGTTGCGGCGGTACTCCCCGGGGATCGACTCCAGATCGCGGTGGACGTTGGCCAGCATCGCCTCGCCGCGGCGGTAGTAGGCATAGATCTCGCTGAGGCCGGTACGAAGACGCTCCCGGGGATCAGCGATCTCGGTCCAAAGTGCGGTAGCCGGGGGCGGGTGCTGCGAAGTCCACTGGCTCGTGCAGGCGCCGAACAGCGCGGTGTCGTCGGGAAAGTGTCGATAGACGGTGAGCCGGGTGACGTTGGCAAGCTCGGCGATGGCGGCGATGGTCGTCGCCGCCGGACCCACCGTTCCGTGCAACTCAACGGTGGCCTCGACGATCCGCTGCCGGGTCTCGTCGACCTGTTCGGCCCGTTTGCCCATCCGGTAGGGCCGAACATTCGATGACCGCGGTTGTTCACTCAAGCCTTGACACCTTCCGTCGGTGTGTGCAGTATTCCCTAAACATCAGTGTACGGCGAAATGAGGAAATCCATGCAGATCCATCGCGCCGGCGACGTCACCGTGCTCAGCGACAACGCCGCAATCCCGGGGGTCGGCTTCCTGCCGGTCAATCAGTTCGTGTTGCATGCCAGCGAGCCAGTCGTGATAGACACCGGACTCAGCACTCCCGACGCTGGGTTCATGGATGCGCTCGGCACCGTCATCGATCCTAAGGACGTGCGGTGGATCTGGCTTACCCACCCTGACCGGGATCACACCGGTGGCATCTTCGAACTGCTCGAGGCGGCGCCCGAGGCCCGGGTGATCACGACGTTCGCCGGCGCCGGGATCATGACCACGGAGCGGCCGTTGCCGATGAACCGGGTCTATTTCCTCAACCCCGGCCAGACGATGAGCGTCGGTGACCGCAACCTGACCGCCTTCCGTCCGCCGTTGTACGACAGCCCGGCCACCGTCGGCTTCTACGACGATCGCTCTCGCTCGATGTTCAGTTCGGACTGTTTCGGCGCGGCGCTGCCAAGTGCCGAGCTCGCCAGCGGCAGCAACGTCGGGGACGTGCCGGCCGACGCCGTGCGTGGTGGGCAACTGCTGTGGGCGACGCTCGACAGCCCCTGGGTGCACGCCGTGGACCCCGGAAAATTCCGCGCGACGATCGAACCCATGCGCAAGCTGGACCCTGCGGCGATCTACAGCACACACCTGCCCCCCATCACGGACCATCTGCCCGAGATGTTCGACATGCTCACCGTGGTGCCCGGTACGGACCCGTTCATCGGGCCTGACCAGAAGGCGCTCGAAGAGATGCTGCGCAGCTTCGAGCCCGTACCCGCCGGCTAGCGGCCGAGGCACGCAGGGCGGCGCCATTCCAGATCCGGTACCTTCGGCGACCATGCGCAAGGTCATCCTCTTCATGTCGATGTCGCTCGACGGGTTCATCGAGGGTCCGGACCGCGACATCAGCTGGCACATGGTCGACGACGAGCTGCACGCTCACCTCAACGAGCAGCTGAGTTCGATGGGGGCATTCCTCAGCGGCCGGGTGACGCACGAGTTGATGGCTGGCTTCTGGCCGACCGCGGATCAGGACCCCTCGAGCCCTCCGACGATGGTCGAGTTCGCCCGGATCTGGCGGGACATGCCGAAGTTCGTCTACTCCACGACTCTGGACCGAGCGGACTGGAACACCACCGTGGTCCGAGATGTCGTTGTCGACGAGGTCATGGCGCTGAAGTCATCGCCAGGTGGGGATCTCGTGCTTGGTGGAGCGGACCTCGCGGCGGCGTTCATGCGGCTGGACCTGATCGACGAGTTTCAGATCTACGTCCACCCGGTCGTCATCGGGCGGGGCAAGCCGTTGTTCGATCCGGCTGGCGCCGTGGCGCGGCTGCAGCTTGCGGGGACTCGCGCCTTCGGCAACGGGGTGGTGCTGTTGCGCTACCAGCTGTCTCCGGGTCCGGTCGGCGCCGCGTCCTGACGCCGACTCGACTGCCAGATCAGCTGTCGTACCCCGACGGCGAGCGGTTGTCGGTCAGCCGCGCAATGGCGACCAGTACGACGAATGCCTCCACGACCAGCGATGCCAGTCCCAGCGGTTCGAGCCAGTTGCCGACGTCCGCGCCGCCGTCCCCGGGGATACCGACCGTGCGGCTCATCGCGTACCCCATCAGGGTGAGCCCTGCCAGTACGGCCGCCGAGATCCAGAGCCCGCGGCCGTCGGAGCGCATGAGTCCCTCGGCGATCGCCAGCGACGCGACGATCAGGACGATGAAGAGAACGCCGATGTAGGGGAGCTCCGTGAGCTTCCCGTCCAGATCGAGAGCGTGGATCAGGGCGATGCCGACCAACCCGACCACAGCGACTGCACGACGGATGGCTCGGCTGTCGGTGAGCGTGAGCCCGGTCCCGGTTCTCTGCGCGGATGTGGTCATCGGCCTTCTCCTTCCGAACACCCCGCGAGCCCAGACGCTATTGCCGCCACCGATCGGGGCGACGAGTGATGAAAGAACTGTCAGTTACTTGAAACCTCGTCCGAGTAGGCATTTCCCGAGTTATTGGACTTCGGCCCACGTCCCTCATCAGCGCCAGGCGACGGCGAAGCCTCCCGGTGGGATGTCCACCGTCACCGGACCGGCGCCGGTCGCGGTGCGCCACAGCCGGCCGTGGCTGTCGTAACTGGCCGCGTGGGCCGTGCCGGTGCCGGGCACATCGACGATGACCCGGCGGGGCTCGCCGGCCACGCTGGCGAGCACGGCGAGCCCGTGCCCGCCGCCGCTGGTGACAAGTGTGGATACGAGCGGGGTGATCAGGACGGCGTCGAGTTGCCCGGATCCGTGCGCCGTCGTCGCGGTCAGGCTCGTGGCGCGGGCCGGGAGGTTCCCGGCCAGGGTGATCGGCAGCAGTGCCCCGGGCGCCGGCGAAGCACCCTGTGGCGCGCCGCCGCCGTACCGGACCTCGCCGAGGCTGGTGACCGAGTCGAAACGAGTCGTACCTGCCCGGCCGGGCACCCGGTTGATCACCGCCTGCACCATCCGGGGCTGAGTCGCGCCGGGCACCGTCCACCGCAGCTGCGAGCCGCCACCGACCTGGACGTACGCCCCGCCGCTCCACTGCGATTCGCCGGTCCAGGCCGAGGTCGGATGGACAACCGTGGCGGGTCCGGTGAGCGAGGCAGCCTCGGCCTCGACCGTGCGCTGTCCATCGCGCTCGACGATGTGCGCGCCGGCCCGGGCGAGCCGGATCAGCGCCGGGTGCGCGTCGAGTGACTCCATCGTCAGCAGGCCGTGGATCGTGGACTCGGCCCCCGAGTTGAGATTCACGGTGCGGTCGGAGTTCACACCGTCGTGCGTGACACCCGTCCCGGGGTCGTACATCGCCGCCCCGGCCGGGTTCTGGCCGAAGAACCACCCGGCCGCGAAACCGGCGAGTTGCACCAGCCCCGCCGAGCGGGCCGCCGCGCCGACCGCGAGCAGGCCCTGCACACGAGCATCGGCGCCGTACGCGATCTGGCTGCTGTCGACGGGTGCGGGCAGCCAGCCGTTGTCCGGTCCGGTGGCCGTGAGCAGGTGCGGGGTGAAGCTCGCCGCGTCGCCGATGGCCGGCGACAGCAAGCGTGGCCGGTGCAGAGTGACGGCGGCGGCGGCGAGTGCGGATGGCATCTGCGCACCCCAGGCATGCCACATGGACCGCGACGTCGCCGCCGGAAAGACTGCGCCGTAGGGCCAGGTCCGCGTGCTTCCTTGCGCCATGGCGGCGATGCCGTCGGCGAGTTCGGCCAGTGCCGTACGCGCTGCTGGGCCGCCGCCCGCGCCGAGGTACGCGCTGAGGCCGAGGACTGCCTCGGAACTTGCGTCGGCGCCGTCGGCGATCAGCCAGGACGGCATCCGCATGCCGTCGATGTGGTGGTACCGGCCGTAGCGGGTGAGAACCTCACGCTTCAGCGCGCCAACCGCCAGATCGAGGCGGGCCTTGACGAACCTGGCGAAGTCGGGGTCGGCGGTGCGCAGGTCGGCGTAGCCCTCACCGAGTGCCCAGATGGTGCGGGCCAGCCAGAAGGATGCGTTGGAGTCGGACGGATCGGGGTTGTCCTTGGGCGTTGCGCTGGGGTTCAGCGTCCCGTCGGGCTGCATCCAGAGCACGACGTTGCCGGCGTTCGGGCCGGAGTTGGTCTGCATGTATGTCAGGCCTCGCAGTAGGGCAACGGCCCGGTCCTTGCTGGCGGCGTCGCCGAACAGCTTCCAGTGTCGCAAGTAGACAATCGCGGCGCGGGCGAGGTCATCGGCGTCGTACGCACCCTGTCCGTAGGTATTGCTACCGGCGTCGTAGGTGCCACCGCCGACCCGCCGGTAGCTGCCGTCGGTCTCGTGGTTGGCGTAGACCCAGAGCACACCGATCGCCGGCCGCGTGTCGAGGTGGTACGTGTCGTGGCCGGCCTGAGCCGGCGGCGTGACCGAGTCGGTCAGGAAGTTCAGGTGCGCGAGATTGGTCAGTCGGCGCGCTGGTGAGGCCTGCCCGGAAGCGGGTGCCGCGGCCGCCGTGCCGGCGGTGGCTGTGGTGACACTCAGCGAGGCGGCGAGGGCGAGGGCGGCGACCCGGGCAAGCGAACGGTTGCGTTGCATGAATCCTCCGGTGCGGTTGGCCAGATGGGTCAGCGGGTGCGGTCCAGTCGGGCGACGCCGATGCAGGAGTCGGCCATCCCGTAGAACACGAACAGTTGCCCGTCGATCTCTTCGATCGCGGTGGGGAACACGACGTTGGGCACGGTGC
>JBAVXU010000059.1:0-10305 GCA_049698415.1 Mycobacteriales bacterium | reverse complement strand
CGCGACGGCGAGGCGGCCACTTTGGCCCGGCTGGCCGAGCTGGAGAGCCTCACGGCTGCGCGCGCACAAGAGCTCCGCCAGCACGGTGCGGTACGGCTGACCGTCGCCCTGCGGCGCTTCGGCGTCCGCCTGCCGGAGCGGACGCTTGCCGCACAATCAACCGAAATGGATTAATACGGCAAATTCGGCACCAACAAGGTCTTGACGCATTATGGACGGCCAGTTTGGCGTGTCATGAAAAGGCGGGTTAGTGTGCGGGCACCGCTCGGCCGACTTGTCCAGCTCCCCTGGGCACCGGGCGGACCGCCTAATCCCAAAAACACCGACCGTGCAATTGGGAGCCGGGGACCCACTTTCCCCTGGGGTGAATCGGTGCCATCAGGTGCCGTAGGGCAGCTCTTCCCGCCCGAACCCGTCAGCTAACTCGGTAGGCGGCCATAGGAAGAGGAGCACTGCCCCCATGCCCCCTGCTCGCCCCGTTCCGCATGCCCGACATGCGTTACCCCAGACCGGCGCGCACCGCGTACCGAAGACCCTCCGCCGGATGTTCAGGAAGCCGGCCGTCGTCAGCCTGGTGCTCGGGTTCGGCCTGATCGCCGCCCTCGCCGCACCTGGTGCCCAGGCCAGCACCCCGATCTTCCTCGGTGCGGCCGGTGACTCGCAGGGCCTCGCGCAGAAGATCGGCGCCCCGCTGTCCGACCACGCCTATGCCCACTTCCCCGGCAAGGTGCCCGAAGGCCGGATGATCACCGTCGAAGCCACCGAGTCCTGGCGCACGACCGCGTCGGCGCGCGGCGGCACGGAGTACAACGACATCGTCCGCTGGGCGCAGACCATCAAGGCCCGCGGCGGCACCGTCATGCTGGCCTTCCACCACGAGCCGGAGGCTTCCGGCAGCGCCAGCCACGGCGGACCCGCAGACTTCATCAACGCCTACCGCCGCGTCGTCACGATCTTCCGCGAGCAGGGCGCGAAGAACGTGGTCTTCACCTGGCAGATGACCGCCTGGGCGTTCCGTACCAACCCGAGCGACGCGAGGTACGCAGCCAAGTGGTACCCCGGCGACGCCTACGTCGACAGCGTCGGCGCAGACGCCTACAACTGGTACACCTGTGGCCACGGCAAGGGCAAGAACACCAGCTTCGCGACCCTCGCCGACCCGGTCCTCGCATTCGCGCGGGCGCACCACAAGACGGCATCGTTCCCCGAGTTCGCGATGACCGCCGGCTCGAGCCGACCGAGTTGGCTGGTCGGAGCACATCAGTACATGATCGACCACCGCGACATCGTCTACGCCGCGTTCTACTTCCAGCGCGGCCCGACGGTCAAGGCGAACGCCGACTGCAAGTGGGCCCTGAACAGTTCAGGTGACTACAAGGCCTACGGCGACATCGCCAAGCACCGCACGTACTTCAGCCCCTAACCAGGGGTCGTTGCGTCGACTGGGCCGCTCGTGAGGGCGGCCCGGTCGGCGATCCACTGGTCGATCGTGGCCCACCATTCGTACAACCACTCGATGAGTTCATCGGTGTCGGTCGGAATGTTCGCGGCCGGAATCCGCCAATAGCGCGAGACGACCGGGCGGCGCAGCGGGATGCTTCGCCATACGTCGCCGAAAGATCCGACTTCCTCCAACAATGCGTGCGCAACGAATACGACGTCGGCCTCCGGCGCGTTGGTAATGGCCGCCATCACGCCGCCATGACGCGGAGGCAGCATGTGCGGCATCTGCTCGGCCTTTCGCGCCTCGCGAACGTGGCCTTTCCTGCGCAACAGATCGATGGCTTTGACCCGCTGGCGGAAGGTGAAATCCTTCCCCTCGGGAAAAAGCACCAAGGCGTCGCGATCGCCCAGACCGCTCGCCAGCTCCCCGATGGCCTTCAGCTGACTGTCCCGTTTGGACTTGTCGTGCTGGATGAACTCGTTGGGGAGTCGGTTGAGCATCGAATCGAAGAGCGGATCCCACTGCAGCTTCGCCAGCATCACGATGCGCGGGTTGCGCCGATATTCCACCAGCAGCGTGCCGACCAGCAGCATGGAGTTGCCCGGGCCGGCATGACGGCTGAACACCAGGACCGGGCCGGATCTCGGGTCGGGCCGATCCTCGATGACCACCCGCAGCCCGAACAGCACGCGGGTACCGGCACCGAGGCCGCGTACCCACCCCCGCCACGCCGCGTAGTGCGCTCGCTG
This sequence comes from Mycobacteriales bacterium, assembly GCA_049698415.1. Classification (GTDB taxonomy): domain Bacteria; phylum Actinomycetota; class Actinomycetes; order Mycobacteriales; family QHCA01; genus QHCA01. Next base: position 8,112 of record JBAVXU010000059.1, on the reverse strand, counting down.
GATCCGGCCGGACCGCATCCAGACGCCGAAGCCGCTGGCGACCCACAGCACGAACATCCCCACCAGGCCGATCACCTCGAACAGGACGGACCACTCGAGGTACGCGGTGAGCCGCAGCGTCCGCCAGTGTCCCGGCAGGGCCAGGTCGAGCACGGCCGCGACAGCCAGGATCAGCGGAGCTGCCACGAGCAGCAGCAGGCAGAGGACGAGGACGACCGGCGCCACCACCAGACGGCGGAGGATGAGCGGTGGCAGGTGGTCCACGATGCCTCCCGGGTCGCCTTGGCGACTCTACGGGCATCGCGACATTGCGGACGGGCGTCCCGGAGCGTGCGGCCGCTGCGTCACTCCCGCTCGCCGGCCAGCCAGGAGGCGGCGAAGTCCTGCTCCCGGCCGACGAGCTCGGCCAGTTGCTGGCGCACCAATCCCTCCGCCTGGCCCCCGATGAAGCGCACCCGCACCTTGACCGTGGCGGTCACGACGTAGCTGCACCCCTCGTCGGTCGCGAGGATCTCGTGGGTGCCGTCCAGGTCGAGCGGCGTGTCGCCGGTGTCCGTCGTCCAGGTGCCGGACACCCGCTCCTCGTCGACCTCTGACCAGGTGTCGGTCTGCACGATCTGGCCGGAGCCGACCATGCCCCTGAACGGACCGGGGACCGCGTCGAGCGGCAGCTTGCGAGGCACGGTGACGAGGATCGTGCCGCCGGATCGCCGCACCTTCGGGGTGCCGTCCCCGCCGAAGCGCCGGCTGCGTGCGGCCAGGAACGCCTGGTCCGTGAGCACCTCGAGCAGCTCCTTCGGCGTCGCATCGTAGGTGTGCTCGACTCGCATCGACTCTCCTCAGCTGGGCTGACTCACGGCCCTAGCAACGTAGTGCCACTGCAGGCAAACGCCACCTCGGGTGGCCCAGGACCGCCCGCTCCGGACCGAACCCCGACGGTCATGAGGCATGCTGACCCGTGATGAGCACCGAAATCCACCCCGAGGGGGCTGAGCCGGCGCCGGCCGGCAACGGTTCGAAGACGCGGCGCGGCTGGGCCTTGCTGGGCCAGATCGCCGTTGGAGCGGTCGTCATCTGGGCCGCGCTGTCCGGTCTCGGCCGGCTGCTGGTCGCCTATTGGGTGCCCAGCCGGTTCGGGCGTGCCGACAGCGTGGTGGTCGAGTTCCTCGCGGATCATCGGATCCCGGCCGGCAACACGATCTCACTGGGCGCCGTACTGCTTGCCGACACACTCACCGTCGCGGTGGTCGCCGCCGTGTCCGTCGTCGGACTGCTCGTGATCCTGCGGCGCTGGGAGGAGCCGCTGTTCCTCGCCACGGTCGTCATCGGCGAGGTGCTCATCTTCACCGCGACAACGGCGGTCGTGGAGCGCGAACGCCCGCCGGTGGTGCATCTCGACGCCGCCCCGCCCACCTCCGACTTCCCCTCCGGTCACACGGCCGCCGCGATCTGCCTGTACGGCGCGCTCGCCGTTCTCGCCGGTGTGTTGATCAAGCGCCGGGTGTATCGCCGTGCGGCCTGGGTAATCGCCATAGCGATACCTGTCCTGGTGGCCGCCGGCCGGCTCTACCGCGGCATGCACTTCCCGACCGATGTACTCGCGAGCGCACTACTGGGGGGATTGTGGCTGGCATGGATGACGCGGATCTATCCACTGGGAAAAGGCGTGGCCCGCGCGGCAACGACGCGGGCATGAAAGCGGTCGTGGTGGTCAATCCCACCAAGGTCGACAAGGACCAGTACGACGAACTCGCCGGCATCCTGGCGCACGAAGGAGTCGAGCAGGTCAGCATCTCCGAGACCACGCCGGAGGATCCCGGGATCGGGCAGTCGGCCCAGGCGGTCAAGGACGGTGCCGATGTGGTCATCGCCTGGGGCGGCGACGGGACCGTGATGGCCTGTGTCACGGGGATGGCCGGCAGCGACACCCCGCTGGCGATCCTCGCCGGTGGCACCGGCAACCTGCTGGCCCGCAATCTCGAGATCCCGCTGGACTTCGCCGACAGCGTCCACGTCGCCGTGCACGGTGCGCGGCGGCGGATCGACGTCGGAGCGGTGGGCAAGGACAAGTTCGCGGTCATGGCCGGGATGGGTTTCGACGCGGCGCTGCTGCGCGACGCCTCGGAGCAGGCCAAGGCCCGGGTCGGCTCCGCGGCCTACGTCGTCTCCGGCCTGCGCAACCTCACCCAGCACCGGTTCAACGCCACCGTCACCGTCGACGACCACCCGCCGCTGCACATCAGGGCTCGTACGGTGCTGATCGGCAACGTGGGCAAGCTGCAGGGCGGCCTGCCGGTGCTCCGCGACGCCGTCCCTGACGACGGCCTGCTCGACGTCCTGGTGATCTCCGCGCGCACCAAACTGGAGTGGATCGGCCTGGCCGTGCGGGTCTTCGCCCGCCGGACCCATCCCGACCACATGGTCTTCATGCGCGGCCGGCGAATCCTGATCGAGAGTCAGACGGTCGAGCCGTACGAACTCGACGGTGATCTGCGGGGTGAGACCGACCGGATCCTCTGCGAGATCGAGCCGGGCGCCCTCGTGCTGTGCGTGCCGTCAGTCGACAAGCCGAAACCCGGGCTCTGACAGGACGTCGAGCACCTCGTCGTGCAGTTTGCCGTTGGTGCACACCACGCTGCCCCGGTCCGGTCTCGGCTCGCCGCTGAGGTCGGTGAACTTCCCACCCGCCTCCTCCACGATCGGCTGCAGCGCAACGAGATCGTGCAGCGCCAGGCCCAGGGGTTCGCAGGAGATGTCGACGGCGCCCTCGGCGACCAGCATGTGCGACCAGAAGTCGCCGAACGCGCGGGTCCGTGCGACCGCCCGGGTGAGGTTGAGGAACGGCTCGAGCCGCCCGACCGTCTCCCACGCCCCGATGCTGGCGTACGACAGCGAGGCATCGGCGAGCTTGCTCACGCCGGAGACCTGGCACCGGGTGGCCTGCGACCGGCTGCGGCCGGTCCACGAGCCGTTGCCCTTGCCGGCCCACCAGCGCCGGCCCAGCGCCGGGGCCGACACCATGCCCACCACGGACTCGTCGCCGTCCATGAGACCGATCAACGTCGCCCAGACCGGAACGCCGCGGATGAAGCTCTTGGTGCCGTCGATCGGGTCGATCACCCAGCGGCGGTATCCGCCGCCGACCGTGCCCAACTCCTCGCCGACGACTCCGTCGCGTGGCCGGGCCCGCTTGAGGGTGGACCGGATCGTCTCCTCGGCAAGCCGATCCGCATCGGTGACCGGCGTGAGGTCGGGCTTGGTCTGGACATGCAGGTCCAGCGCGCGGAACCTGGCCATCGTCACCGAATCGGCCGCATCAGCGAGCACGTGGGCCACGCCGAGATCGTCGTCATACATGGGCGGGACAGTAGTCCTCCGGGCGCCCGGCCCGTCGGCAAGCAGTAGCCTGCGGCCTGTGTCGACCAGCGCATCGGGCCCCCCGGCGAGTGCGGCCGAGCTGGCCGGTCTGCTCTCCGAGCCGGGCCGCCTTCGCGTGGTCGCCGCCCTGGCGCTGGGTGCGAAATCGCTGGCGGAAGTGGCCGCCAGCACCGACCTCGACCACCGTGCGGTGACGAAGGCGCTCAACCGGCTACAGGCCGGCGGTCTCGTGTCCATTGTGGACGGCGCCTTCGTGCTGAACAGCCGGGCGTTCAAGGATGCCGCCCGCGACGCTGCCAGTCGACGGCCGCCAGACGAACCGGTCTCGGACGACCCGGCCGCCGACGTGGTGTTACGACGCTTCATCATCGATGGCCGCCTGGTGAGCTTCCCGACGGCCCGGGGCAAGCGGCGCAAGGTGCTCGAACACATCGCGATGACCTTCGAGCCAGGCGTGCGCTATCCCGAACGCGAGGTCAACGCGATGCTGCGGGCCTGGCACAGCGACTACGCCGCCCTGCGGCGCTACCTCGTCGACGAGGAGCTGCTCGAGCGCGGCGGCGGCGTCTACTGGCGGGTGGGCGGCCCCGTCGTCGTCTGACCGCGGGCCCAATTCGTTCCTCCGTGGATCGGTCAAAGCGGCCGAACGTCGGCGCGATCTGTGCTTCGCTAGGGGTCTGAGGAGCGCACTGTGAAGAGGCGAGCCCTTCCCGTCGCTGTCGTCGCGGTGCTCGCCCTTGTCACCAACGCCCCCGCCGCGACGACGGGCGCTGCGGCGCTCGCCTCGGCCGCCCCCGGCAGTTACACCGGATCGGGCTTCGACGCCTGCACGGCCCCGACTCCGGCGAGCATGCAGGCGTGGTCGGCATCGCCGTACCGCGCGATCGGGATCTACATCGGCGGCAACAACCGCGCCTGCACCCAGCCGCAACTCACTGCGAGCTGGGTCAGCACGCAGCTGGCCGCCGGCTGGCACCTGCTGCCGGTCTATCTGGGGCTGCAGGCTCCGTGCACGACGTCGAGCAAGCCCAACCTGATCAATCCCGCCGCCGCATCGTCGCAGGGCACCGCGGCCGCCAATGACGCGGTCGCCCAGGCGGGTGCGCTCGGGCTGCCGACCGGAACCACCATCTTCAACGACATGGAGGCCTACCGCACCGGCGACAGCGCATGCCGTACCGCCGTCCTGCAGTTCGAGAGCGCCTGGACCCAACGGCTGCACGACCTGAGCTACTTCTCCGGCTTCTACAGCAGCCTGTCCTCCGGCGTCGCGGACCAGGTCGCGGTGTACTCCTCGACCAGCTACGTCCGACCGGACTACCTGTGGTTCGCGAGGTACGACAACGTCGCGTCCACCACCGACCCGTCGATCCCGGACAGCTACTGGTCCCCGCACCGCCGGATCAAGCAGTACGCGGGCAGCCACAGCGAGACGTGGGGATCGGTGACGATCAACGTCGACAACGACTTCGTCGACGTCGCGCCGCTGCCGCCCACCCCGTTCGGCGACTTCAACGGCAACGGCTGGTCCGACATCATCGCGCGCCAGGTCAATGGCGACCTGACGCTGTACGTCGGCAACGGGACGCGGTTCACCGCGCCCAGGCGCATCGGGGTGAGCTGGAACGGCATGGACGTGATCGTCCGCCACGGTGACTTCAACCGCGACGGCCACGAGGACGTCATCGCCCGGGAGAAGGCCACCGGAAGCCTGTGGCTCTACTACGGCACCGGTTCGACGCTGTCCGGCCGGACCAGGATCGGCATCGGCTGGGCCGGCCTGCGCGAGATCACCGCGATCGGCGACCTCACCGGCGACGGCTTTCCCGACATCGTGGCGATCCAGACCTCAACCGGCAATCTGTTCCTGTACGCCGGCCACGGCACCTCACTGAGCGCCGGGGTGCAGATCGGATCGGGCTGGGCCGGCTTCGACGAGTTGACCGGTGTCGGGGACTTCACCCGCGACGGTCCGGTCGACCTGATCGCCCGGCAGACGGCGACGGGCGACCTGTACCTCTATCGCGGCAGCACCGGCGCGCTGGGCAACCGCTCGCTCGTCGGCGCCGGGTGGGGCGCGATGCGCGACCTCACCGGCATCGGGGACTTCGACCGCGACGGCTATCCCGACCTGGTGACGCTGCAGACGACCACCGGCAACCTCTACCTCTATCCGGGCCGCGGCACGTCGTTCGGCACCCGGAGCCTGGTCGGGACCAGTTGGAACTCGCTGCGGCCGTTGCTCTGACCGATCGGCCGGCTCAGCCGTCCGGCCCGGCCTGCCGGGAGCGCAACAACCGTCGGTAGGACTCCAGCCGCGCGGCCGAAGCGTGCCCCTCGCGCACCCACGCGTCCAGCGTGCACCCGTCGGCCTCGCTGAGGTGCTCGCACCCCGACGGGCATCCGCTGACACCGCCGGCGAGGTCGGGGAAGGCGGCGAAGAGGTTCGCGGGTCGTACGTGGCCCAGCCCGAACGACCGCACGCCGGGGGTGTCGATCACCCAGCCGCCCTCCGGCAGCCGCAGGGCGATGGCCGAGGACGACGTGTGCCGTCCGCGGCCGGTCACCACGTTGACCCCGCCGGTCGCCCGCTCCGCGTCCGGGACCAGCCGGTTGACCAGCGTCGACTTGCCCACACCGGAGTGTCCGATGAGGACTCTCACCCGGTCGGCCAGCCGCTCGCGCAGCTCGGCGGGATCGGCATCGCGGCTGGTGCTGACGGCGGCCACGTCCAGGTCGCGGTAGAGCGCCAGCAGGTCCTCGGGTGTGGCCAGGTCGGCCTTCGTGAGGCAGAGCAAGGGATCCAGGCCCGCGTCGTAGGCCGCCACCAGGCACCGGTCGATGAACCCGACGCGCGGGGGAGGGTCTGCCAGGGCGGTCACGATGACCAGTTGCTCAGCGTTGGCCACCACCACCCGCTCGACCGGATCGGTGTCGTCGGCGCTGCGCCGCAGGGCGGTACGCCGCGGCTGGATGCGGACGATCCGGGCCAGCGCGTCGGTGCCACCCGAAGTGTCGCCGACGATGGCCACCCGGTCGCCGACGACGACAGCCCGGCGGCCCAGCTCGCGGGCGCGCATCGCCGTCACCGTACGGTCGGCCACGACGCAGGTGAACCTCCCGCGGTCCACCGCCACCACGATGCCGTCGTCGGCCCCGCTGTGCAGCGGCCGGGTGCGGGTGCGCGGCCGGGACGCCCGTCCGGGACGCACCCGTACGTCATCCTCGTCGAGGTCGCGGCGCCGGCTCAGGAGTCCTCCCCGAGCATGGCGGTCCACATCGCCACGAAGCCGGGCAGCGTCTTGTCCGTCGTGGCCACGTTGACGACCTGGATGCCGGGCACGACCAGGCCGAGCAGCGCTGCCGCCGTGGCGAGGCGATGGTCGGCGTAGGTGTCGAAGACCGCCGCGTGCAGCGTGGCCGGAGCGATCCGCAGCCCGTCCTCGGTCTCGCGGACGTCGGCACCGAGGGCGGTCAGCTCCCGGGTCAGCGCGGCCAGCCGGTCGGTCTCGTGGCCGCGCATGTGGCCGATGCCGCTGAGCACCGTGGGGGAGTCGGCCACCGCCGCGACGGCGGCCAGGACCGGGGCGAGCTCGCTGCAGTCGTGCAGGTCGGCGTCGATGCCGTGTACGGCGCCGGAGCCGGTAACCGTGAGGCCGTCGTCAGCGAGGTCGGCCTCCGCGCCCATCCGCACCAGCAGTCCGGGCAGCGCGGCTCCGGGCTGCGTCGTCGTCGCGGGCCAGCCGGGCACGGTGACGCGCCCCCCGGTGACGACGGCGGCGGCCAGGAACGGTGCGGCGTTGGAGAGGTCGGGTTCGACGTCGAGGTCGCGTCCGCGCAACTGGCCCGGTGCCACCCGCCACGTCTCCGGCTCGCTGTCGTCGACCTCCGCTCCGGCGGCACGCAGCATGGCCACGGTCATGTCGATGTGCGGCATCGAGGGCAGGGCCGGCCCGATGTGTCGTACGACGGCGCCGTCGTCGAACCGTGGGGCGGACAGCAGCAGGGCGCTGACGAACTGCGAGGACTCCGACGCGTCCAGCGTGACGGCGCCACCCGCCATCCGGCCGGTCCCCTGCACGGTCAGCGGCAGGCTGCCGCCGCCGTCGATGTCTGCTCCGAGCCCGCGCAGCGCATCGAGGAGCGGCACGAGCGGGCGCTGCCGGGCGCGCGGGTCGCCGTCGAAGCGAACGGAGCCCTTTGCCAGGCAGGCCACCGGCGGCAGGAAGCGCATGACCGTCCCGGAGTTGCCGACATCGACGGCGCTCTGCCCGCTCAGGACCGCCGGCGTGACGGCCCACCCGTCGTCCGTCTCGGCTATCCCGACACCCAGGACGCGCAGCCCCGCGACCATCAGCGTGGTGTCGCGGGCCACCAGAGGCCGGCGGATCAGGCTGGGTCCGTCCGCCAGCGCGGCCAGCACGGCAGCGCGGTTGGTGATCGACTTCGAGCCGGGCAGCGGGACGACCGCGTCGACCGGGCCTCGTGCCGAGGGCGCCGCCCACAGCTGCGTCATGGGACCAGTCTCGCGGATAGTGTCGTCCCATGTGCGGTAGGTACGCCGCTTCCCGGCGGCCAGAGGATCTCGTGGTCGAGTTCGAGGCCCAGGACGCGACCCGCGACCGCCTGCTGCCCGCCGACTACAACGTGGCGCCCACCAAAGAGGTGCACGCGGTCCTGGTGCGCCACGGCGAGCGGCAGTTGCGCGTACTCAAATGGGGATTGGTCCCATCC
>JBAVXU010000058.1:0-2076 GCA_049698415.1 Mycobacteriales bacterium | reverse complement strand
TTCCAGCCCCTTGTTCTGGACATGGCCGTGTGGGAGGCTGCGGTTGCGGTCCGCCCTGGGCCGCCGGGGGAACGGCGTGAATCATCTCGTGCCACGAGTTCAGGGAATAGGTAGGGGCGCGTCAGTCGGTCGACCCGATAGTCGAAGAGGGGGAGTAACTGTTCAGGCCCCTGACGACGTTTGACGAGGTTTTCCAAGAAATCTCGTCGCCGAGGCAGGAGTCGCGCGGGGTGGTCGCGAAAGTCTGTACATGGCAGACGCGACCCCGCCGAGTTGCGGGCACGACGAACGGATCGCCGAGCTGGAGGCGATGGTGGCGACGCTCGTCGAGCAGAACGAGCGACTGCTGGCGAGGGTGGCCGAGCTGGAACGGGAACTGGGGCGCCATTCGGGGAACTCCGGCAAGCCCCCGTCATCGGACACGATCACCCAGCGCCAACAGCAGGCCGAAGAACGCCTGAGCAGGGCGGAGCGCCGCCGCCAGGCACGAGCCAAGGCCAAGGAGCTGTTGAAGGGAACCGACCAAGCCAAGCGCCGGCCTGGCAAGCAGCCGGGTGATCCCGGCTCTCGACTCGAGTTCGCCGAGGACCCCGATGCCGTCGTCGAGCACCGGCCGCAGCGATGCTCGGGCTGCGAGCGTGGCTTGGCCGACGCGGAGGTGACCGGCGTCGAGCGCCGCCAGGTGTTCGACCTGCCCCGACGTCGCCTGGAAGTGACCGAGCACCAGGCCACCACGTGTCGCTGCGAGTGCGGGACGACGACCAAGGCGGTCTTCCCCCCGGCCGCCCGGGCCACCACTTGCTACGGCCCAACGGTGCGGGCCCTGGGCTGCTACTTGGTCGCCCGCCAGCATCTGCCCGTGGCCCGGGCCGCCGAGCTGCTGGCCGACGCCCTGGGCGCGCCGGTGTCAACGGGATGGCTGGCGGGCATCACCGCGGAGGCGGCCGACGGCCTCTGTGGGTTCCTGGCCGAGCTGCGCCGCCAGCTCATCGCCGCCGACGTGCTGCACGCGGATGAGACCGGGGCCCGCATCTCCGGCGCCCGCTGGTGGTTCCACGTGGCCTGCACCGAGTGGTTGACCCTGCTCGACTGCCACGGTCGCCGGGGTGTAGCGGCCTTCGAGGACATGGCCGTGCTGCCGTTCTTCTCGGGTGTGCTCGTCTCCGACGGCTGGAAGCCCTACTGGTCGCTCGGTGCCGCAGACCATGCCTTGTGCTGTGCTCACCTGCTGCGCGATCTCGCCTCGGTCTCCGGCGTCGCCACCCAGCAACCCTGGGCCGACGCCATGGCCGACCTGCTGGTCGAGGCCAAGCGGGCCGTCGACGCCGCCGGCGCCACAGGTCTCAGCGATGCCCAGCTGCGGTCCCTTCGCTACCGCTACACGCGAACCCTCAACATCGCCTATGCCGCCAACCCCGAACCGGCGAACGGCGCCAAGCGCAACGCTCTCCAACGGGAGTCATGGAACCTGCTCCGCCGCCTCGACACCCAGCGTGGCGACGTGCAGCGGCACTGGACCAACCCCGCCGTCGCCTTCGACAATAACCAGGCCGAGCGCGATGTCCGGATGGTCAAACTGCAGCAGAAGATCTCGGGCTGCTTCCGGACTCTCGCCGGCGCCCGCGCCTTCTGTGCCGTGCGTTCCTACCTCCAGACCGCAGCCAAGCACGGCGTCGGCCAACTCGACGTTCTCAGTCGGCTGTTCAACGGCAACCCGTGGATGCCGCCACCCGTCGCCGCCGGCCCCTGAGCCCGCCGAGGGCCTGAACAGTTACGAGGGGGACCAATGACATCGCCACGGTATTTCGCGCGGGTAGGCGTACGGATCAGGAACGCGATTCTTCGCAAGAATCGCATCGCGCCTGCGGTCGCCATGATGGTTTTGGCCGGAGCGGTGCTGGCACCGCCGGCGTCGGCCGCGCCGCCCATGCCGCCCGCGATGATCGATATCGGAACGCTGCCTGGTGGCACCACGAGCGGTGCATATGCGGTCAACAACTCCGGCCAGGTGGCAGGGAGCGCGAACACTGCCAGCGGGCAGACTCACGCCATTTTCTGGAGTAGGGGCAAGATGAC
>JBAVXU010000057.1:0-13241 GCA_049698415.1 Mycobacteriales bacterium | reverse complement strand
GCCTAGTGCTCCCGCGCCGGCAACCACGGTTGACGGTCGCCATTGATCGGCCGCGACCCCACCGAGCAGGATCCCCAGGCCCTGGGCGCTCTGCAGGGCGGTGTGTGCCAGCCCGAACGCCTGGCCCCGCCTGGCATCGGGCACGGACTGGACGAAGGCCGCGTTGGCGGGCACCTGGAAGGCTGAGAACACCCCTGACAACGCCCACAGCCCCGCCGTCGTGAGCAGGCCGGGCTGGGCGGCGCACACGATGAGCGGAACACAGGCGGCCGTCGCGAGCGGGCCGAGCCAGCGCAGCCGGGTCTGGGGGGCGACCCATCGCGTGAGGACCAGCATGCCGATCACGGTGCCGGCCGGGTTGGCAGCCAGCAGCAGTCCGGCCGCCGCGGCACCGCCGCCCAAGCCGTCGGCATAGGGCACCGCCAGCCCCTCGGCGGTGATGTAGAAGCCAGAGACACAGGCCAGCGAGACCAGCGCGCGCAGCCGACGGTCAGTCCAGACCAACCTCGCCCCCGCCACGATCGAGTGCCACCAACCGGCCTCGAGGCCATGTCCTGCCTGGCCGGGCACGGCCCGTTGTCGCAGCCCGTATCTCACCAGGATCGCGGAGGCGACGAACGTGGCGGAGTCGACGAGCAGTGCGCGGCTCGGTCCAAGAGCAGCGACCACGAGCCCGCCGGCCGCGAATCCGGCCAACTGGGCCATCTGACTGGTGATGTTGGAGATCGCCGAGCCGACGACGTACCTGTCGTCGGGCAGGATCACGGCGAGCATCGCGGCGCGCGCGGCCGAGAACGGTGCATTGAGCAGCTGCGCCGTCACCAGCAAGACGAACAGCACCCACAGCGGGGTGCCACCCACCGCCATCAGAGCGACCAGAACCGCCCTGGCCAGATCGCACATCACCATGAGCCGCCGGCGCGGCAACCGGTCGGCCAGTCCGGACAGCAGCGGGCCGGCGACAAGATCGGGCAAGAACGTCATGGCGTAGGTCAGGGCAGCCAGGCCGGCCGAGCGGGTGCGCTGGAAGACCAGAACCGTCAGGGCGACGCGGGCGAACTGATCCCCGACCACCGAGAGGACCTGGGCGGCGAAGAGCGAGCGGAACTCAGCGACCGCGAACGCATCGCGGAACGCCGCAGGCTTTTCACCCGCTTTCACCCGGTCCATACCATTAGCCTGCCATGGGATTCCGCCGTTGGCGCCACCGGTCGGATCGAAGCCGGCGACCACCGGTGACTGTCGCTGCCGCCAACCTCAATTAGTGCCCGCCGGCGGCGGGCGCGCCAGCCCAGAGCAACGTAGCCTCGCCGCTAGGCTGACTGCACTCACGCCACCAATCACTGGGAGCGCCCGCCCGATGGCTCGTGTCGTTGTCGACGTCATGCTCAAGCCCGAGATTCTTGACCCGGCCGGTCAGGCGGTGGCCAGGGCGTTGCCGCGCATCGGTGTCGAAGGCGTGACGAGCGTACGAATCGGCAAGCGGGTGGAGATCGAGTTCGACGGTGAGCCCGACGTCGACCGCGCCCGGGAGATCGCTGATCAACTGCTTGCCAACCCGGTGATCGAGGACTTCACGGTGCGGGTCGAATGACGGTGCGCAGATGACCGTACGAATCGGCGTCGTCACCTTCCCCGGCTCACTCGACGACCGCGACGCATCCCGTGCCGTCAGCCGGGCTGGCGCCGAGCCGGTGTCGCTGTGGCACGGCGATGATGACCTTGCCGGGGTCGACGCTGTCGTACTTCCCGGCGGCTTCTCCTACGGCGACTACCTCAGGTGCGGTGCCATCGCCCGCTTCTCCCCGGTCATGCGAGCTGTGATCGCGGGCGCCGAGAAAGGCTTGCCGGTGCTGGGGATCTGCAACGGTTTCCAGATCCTGTGCGAGTCACACCTCTTGCCTGGCGCGCTCACGCGCAACCAGCACATGCACTTCCGCAACCGTGATCAGCGCCTGCTGATCGAGTCGTCGGCCACGGCCTGGACGGGCGACTTCTCCGCCGAGGCCCGCATCACCGTGCCGGTGAAGAACGGCGAGGGTTGTTACGTCGCCGACGAGCCCACCCTCGACCGCCTCGAGGCGGAGGGGCGCGTCGTCGCCCGCTACCTGGACGGCAATCCCAACGGCTCGCAGCGCGACATCGCCGGGATCAGCAATGCGACCGGAAACGTCGTCGGACTGATGCCGCATCCCGAACACGCCGTCGACCCGCTGACCGGGCCGGGGCTCGACGGCATCGGTTTCTTCACCTCGGTGATCCACCACCTGGTGGGCGCGACGGTGGCGGTATCGCCATGACCATCGACACCGTCATGGCCCTGCCATGACCATCGACATCGTCATGGCCCTGCCATGACCGTCGACACCGTGACGTCGGCCGTCGCCGACGACGCCTTGGAGCAGCCGTACGCAGAACTCGGCCTGACCAGCGATGAGTACGCCAAGGTCGTCGGCATCCTGCAACGCCGGCCGACCGCGACCGAGCTCGCAATGTATTCCGTGATGTGGTCGGAACACTGCTCGTACAAGAGTTCCCGGGTGCATCTGCGCCAGTTCGCCGACAAGGCACCGCCGACGCAACGCCTGCTGGTCGGGATGGGGGAGAACGCCGGAGTGGTCGACGTCGGCGGCGGGCTCGCGGTGACGTTCAAGATCGAGTCGCACAACCATCCGAGCTTCGTGGAGCCGTATCAGGGTGCCGCGACCGGCGTGGGCGGGATCGTCCGCGACATCCTGACCATGGGTGCCCGCCCGATCGCCGTCATGGACCCGCTGCGGTTCGGCGACGCCGATGCGGCTGACACCCAGCGCGTGCTGCCCGGCATCGTGGCCGGCATCGGTGGTTACGGCAACTGCCTCGGCCTGCCCAACATCGGCGGCGAGTTGGTCTTCGATCCGACGTACGGCGGGAACCCGCTCGTCAACGCACTATGTGTGGGCGTGATGCCGGTCGGCCGGATCCAGCGGTCCGCGGCCAAGGGCGATGGCAACATCGTCGTGCTGCTCGGCGCCAAGACCGGGCGCGACGGGATCGGGGGAGTCTCGGTGCTCGCGTCGGCCACGTTCGACGCCACCGGCGGCCCGGAGCACCGGCCCAGCGTCCAGGTGGGCGACCCGTTCACCGAGAAGTTGCTCATCGAGTGCTGCATCGAGCTCTTCGACGCCGAACTCGTGACCGGCATTCAGGATCTCGGCGGGGCGGGCCTCACCTGCGCGACCAGCGAGACCGCTGCCGCAGGCGGCTCGGGCATGCACATCAGCCTGGATCTGGTGCCGCTGCGTGAGGCGTCGATGGAGCCGCCGGAGATCTTGGCCTCGGAGTCGCAGGAGCGGATGCTCGCGATCGTCACGCCGGACAACGTCGACAACGTCCTGGCGCTGGCCCGCAAGTGGGGCGTCGACGCGACGGCGATCGGCGAGGTCAACGACACCGGCCGGCTGGTGATCGACTGGCACGGCGAGCCGGTGGTGGACGTACCCCCGGGGAGTCTGGCCGACGACGGGCCGATCTATGACCGGCCGATGCGACGGCCGGCTGACCTCGATCTGCTCAACGCGACCGATCCACGCACCCTCTCGCGCCCGTCGACGCCGGATGAGTTGGCGGCGACGCTGCTGCGGATGGTGGCCAGCCCCAACCTGTGCGACAAGACCTGGGTCACCGAGCAGTACGACCGCTACGTACAGGGCAACACCGTGCTCGCCATGCCAGAGGACGCCGGGATGATCCGGCTCAACGAGAAGTCCCGGCTGGGCATCGCACTGAGCACCGACGGCAACGGGAGGTACACCCGTCTGGATCCGTACGCCGGCGCGCAACTCGCGTTGGCCGAGGCCTACCGCAATGTGGCCGCCAGCGGCGCCCGCCCGATCGCGGTGACCAACTGCCTGAACTTCGGCAGCCCCGAGGACCCCGAGGTGATGTGGCAGTTCGGTGAGGCCGTCCGCGGTCTGGCCGACGGCTGCCAGGCCCTGGGTATCCCCGTCACCGGTGGCAACGTCAGTTTCTACAACTCGACCGGAGCAGCCCCGATCAACCCGACGCCGGTCGTCGGCGTGCTGGGGATCATCGACGACGTCGCCCGTCGTATGCCGATGGGATTCCCCGCCGAGGGCAGCATCTTGTTGCTCGGCGACACCACCGAGGAGTTCGGCGGCAGTGAGTGGGCCTGGGTCGAGCACCGGCATCTCGGCGGCCGACCCCCCGCGATCGATCTCTCACGCGAGAAGGCGCTGGCGGAGGCGCTGATCGTCGGGGCGCGGGTGCGAGCCCTGGCCGCCGCGCACGACGTCTCCGATGGCGGACTCGTCCAAGCCTTGGTCGAGTCATGCCTGCGCGGCGACGTCGGTGCCCGGATCACCGTGCCCCCGAACACCGACACGTTCGGCTGGCTGTTCTCCGAATCCGCCGGCCGAGCCGTGGTCGTCGTCACCGACAACCAGAGGTCCCGGTTCACCGACATCTGCGACTCGCTCTATCTGCCCTGGGAGCGGATCGGCTCGGTCGGCGGCGACTCGCTGGCCGTGAGCGGCGCCTTCGACCTACCGCTGGCAGAGCTCAGGACCGCGCACGAATCGACCCTGCCGGCGTTGTTCGGAACCTGAGCAGCCCCGTACGCGCTCCATGCCGCGCCTCATCGGGGCGCAGCGTGACGGACAATGGCCGCCATGCCGCCGCGAACCCGCCGACCGGACCCGGCCAAGGTCACCGCCGCCTTCGCCGCGCAGCAGAGCGCGCTGGTCGAATGGTCGGCCGCGCTCACCACAGAGCAGCGCCAGGGCATTCCGGTCAGCCAGTTCAGCCCGGCCAGCGCCGATGTCGACGCGCTGATCGGGCTGCTGCTGTTCATCCGCGACCTGGACCTCGAGGGCGCCGGCAGCGATTCGCCGCCGTACGACCGCACGGCCCTGGCGATCGCCACCCGGGCGCTGGCCGACCGCCTTGCGGCGGCTGCACCCGGGCGCAGTGTCGAGTTGCGGGTGCCACCGTTCGCGGCCGTCCAGTGTGTCGCCGGCCCCCGGCATACACGCGGTAAGCCGCCGAGCGTTGTGGAGACCGATCCCGCGACGTGGTTCGACCTGGCCACCGGCCGGCTGGACTGGGCCGCGGCCGTGGCCGACGGGCGGGTCTCGGCCAACGGTGAGCGCAGCGATCTGTCGGCGTACCTCCCCCTCGTCGGCGGCTCCGGCACGGGTTGACGAGGTTGCCGGACTCCCGAAGCAGGCCCGGTTACACTTGCCGCGACGGTTCTCACCCCTCACTTCGAGGAGTTTCTGGCCCTGTGCCCAGAGGCGACGGCAGGCTGACCCATCAGATAGATCCACACTCTCCAGCGCCGCAGGACGCCTGCGGCGTTTTCGGTGTCTGGGCCCCCGGCGAGGACGTCGCCAAGCTGACCTACTTCGGCCTGTACGCCTTGCAGCACCGCGGCCAGGAGGCTGCTGGCATCGCCGTCAGCGACGGCTCGGGGATCATGGTCTACAAGGAGTTGGGACTCGTCGCGCAGGTGTTCGACGAGACGACCCTGAACTCCCTGCGCGGCCATCTCGCGATCGGGCACGCGCGCTATTCCACGACCGGTTCGTCGACCTGGGAGAACGCACAGCCCACCCTCGCCTCGACCTCGGCCGGAGCGACCATCGCGCTCGGCCACAACGGAAACCTCGTCAACACGGCCGAGTTGGCCAAGCTGCTCGATCCCGACGGCAGGCGCGCGGACAACCTGACCACCACCGACACCGACGTGGTCTCCCGCCTCCTCGCTGCCCGGCCCGACGTGTCGCTCGAGACCGCGGCACTCGAGGTGCTCCCGATGCTGCGCGGCGCGTTCTCACTCGTCTTCATGGACGAGGACACGTTGTACGCCGCGCGTGACCCGCAAGGCGTACGCCCTCTCGTGCTGGGCCGTCTCGAGCGGGGCTGGGTCGTCGCCAGCGAGACCGCGGCGCTGGACATCGTCGGCGCCTCTGTGGTGCGTGAGATCGAGCCCGGCGAGTTGATCGCCGTCAACGAGCACGGCCTGCGCACGTCGCGGTTCGCCCCGGCCGCGCCCAAAGGCTGCCTCTTCGAGTACGTCTACCTCGCGCGTCCCGACACCACCATCGCCGGCCGCTCGGTGCACGCCTCTCGCGTCGACGTCGGCAGGACACTGGCCCGTGAGGCGCCGGCCGACGCCGACCTGGTGATCCCGGTGCCCGAGTCGGGCACCCCGGCGGCGGTCGGCTACGCCGAGGCGAGCGGCATCCCGTACGGCCTCGGGCTGGTCAAGAACAGCTACGTCGGGCGCACGTTCATCCAGCCCTCGCAGACCATCCGGCAACTCGGGATCAGGCTCAAGCTCAACCCGCTGCGTGACGTGATCCGCGGCAAGCGGTTGGTCGTCGTCGACGACTCGATCGTCCGGGGCAACACCCAGCGGGCGCTCGTACGCATGCTGCGCGAGGCCGGCGCCACCGAGGTTCACGTGCGCATCTCCAGCCCGCCGGTGAAGTGGCCCTGCTTCTACGGCATCGACTTCGCCTCCCGCGCCGAGCTGATCGCGTCCGGGCTGGCCGTCGACGAGATCCGCGCCTCGATCGGCGCCGACACGTTGGCCTACGTCTCGCTTGAGGGGCTCATCGCTGCGACGCAACAGCCGGCCGACGCGCTGTGCCGTGCCTGCTTCGACGGTGTCTATCCCATCGAGTTGCCCGCCGACGACCTGATCGGCAAGCACCTGCTCGAAGGATTCTCCCGAGGACTGACCGGCGATGCAGATCCGATGCTGCCGATGAGTGCTGGAGCCGAGGACGCGTTGTCGCGCCCATGACTGACCGCCCCACCTATGCCGCTGCCGGCGTGGACATAGACGCGGGCAACCGGGCGGTCGAGTTGATGAAGGCCAAACTGTCGCGGGCCACGCGGCCTGAGGTCGTCGGTGAGATCGGCGGCTTCGCAGGACTGTTCGCCCTCGACGTGGGCCGTTACGACAAGCCGCTCCTCGCGTCGTCGACCGACGGCGTCGGGACAAAGCTGGTCATCGCCCAGCGGCTGGACCGCCACGACACCGTGGGCATCGACCTGGTCGCCATGGTTGTCGACGACCTGGTCGTGTGCGGTGCCGAGCCGCTGTTCATGCAGGACTACATCGCCTGCGGCAAGGTCGTCCCCGAGCGGATCTCCACCATCGTCGGCGGGATCGCCGAGGGTTGCCGACAGGCTGGCTGCGCCTTGATCGGCGGCGAGACCGCCGAGCACCCGGAACTGCTCGGCCACGACGAGTACGACATCGCCGGCACCGGGATCGGCGTCGTGGAGTCGGAGCAGGTCCTGGGGAGCCACCGGGTGGTCGACGGCGATGTGTTGATCGCCATGGGCTCATCCGGCCTGCACTCCAACGGCTACTCCCTCGTACGCCATGTGCTCGGCGCGGCCAGGATGCGGCTGGACTCGGTGGTCGACGAGTTCGGCGCGAACCGCACCCTCGGTGAGGAGTTGCTCACGCCCACCCGGATCTACGCCAAGGACTGCCTCAAGCTCATCGCCGAGACCGACGTACACGCCTTCGCCCACGTCACCGGCGGTGGTCTGGCCGGCAATCTGGCTCGCGTGCTGCCCGCGCACCTCGACGGCGTGGTCGACCGGACGACCTGGCGCCCGGCTCCTGTGTTCGACGTGGTCGCGGGCCGAGGCCGGGTCGAGCCGGCGGAGATGGAACGTACGTTCAACATGGGAGTCGGCATGGTGGCCGTGGTCGCGGCAGCCGATGCCGACCGCGCCCTGGCCGTGCTCATGCGCCACCGTGTTCCCGCATGGGTGATGGGGCAGATCGTGCCAGGCAATGGCTCGGCGCGGCTGGCCGGCATCCACCCCGGATAGCGAACCGACGGGCTCGAACAGAGGTGGCACGGCCGGACGGACGCCGGCCGGCCGGATCATCTGAGATCAGCGGCCCGGTCCAGCGCCGTGTGCGCAAGCTTCGTGATCACGACGGCATCCAGGGGCACCCGGTCTGACCTGACGACCTGCACTGCCAGGGCGAGGCCGTGGTCGAACAGCGTGACCAGTCCGGGGACGTAGAAGGCCGTCTCTCCCAGCCCGGGCACCGCCTTGGCAGCGGCGTCGGCGCCGACCTTGCCCTCGGAGGTTGCCAGCTCGTCGTACTGGACGCGCGTCAGCTTGGTGCCCAGGATGAGGACCTGCACGATGCCCTTGGTGTGCGTCTTGGCATTGACGGTGGTGCCGAGGTACTTGCAACCTCCCGACAGGCCCGCAGCCGTCTGCCCGGAGGTGGACACGCCGGTCGCCACCGGCTCGCTGATGGCGCCTTGTGCCTCGGCCTGGCTGAGCAGCTTGCAGATGGCGGCCGCGCCCTTCGACGGGGCCACGTCGCCGGCAGCCGGATCGGACTGCTTGGCGGAGTCCTTGCTCTGTGCCGTGGTGGACCCAGGGCCACAAGCTGTCAGTGCGAAGGCCAGGGCAGCCACCCCGATCGGCAGCCCCCATCTGCGTGTGTGGTCAGCCATTTTCATGTGTGGCCCCTCGGCTGGTCAGTGGTGAGGTCTTGAACCTAGGGGCGAGCGGGCGAGAAGGAATCGGGGATGTCCCTACGCCGAAAGAATCTCGACCCGCGCCGATCCGGTCGGCCGCGGCGCAGAAATGCGGCCAACTCGGGTGGTCAGCCCGCTGAGGAGGCTCCGCGGTCGTCCTCGTAGCCATCGGGATCGTCAGCGGGGGGCCGGGAGCTCGCATTGTCAGGCGCACCAGCCAGCTCACGCTGCAGGCGTTCGAGGTCAGTCTCGTGAGTGCTGTACTTCAGCTCACGAGCAACCTTGGTCTGCTTGGCCTTCGCTCGGCCGCGCCCCATGGCTCGACCCCCTCGACATAACAACGGGGCGGCCTGCGAGGCGGCCCCGGAAGCTGGCATTTTCTCCGTGCCCATACGGTACACGCCGCGCGCCCGGCCGTCGCTTCCGGACCTGCGCGTTTTGTGGGCTTTGAGGCCCTCTCGCAGGCAGGCTCAGTCGGGCAGGGTGATGGAGCGCAGGCGGCCGACCTCGGCCATCCGGCGCTCGGCCATCCGGTCGGCGGCGACACCCGGAGGCATCCCTTCCTCGGCGGACAGCCCGAAGACTCTCGTCGTGGTGTCGAAGATCTGCATGGTCCGGTGCCTGGCCCGCGGCTCGGAATAGCCGTGGATCTCATCGGCGACGGCGACCAGGCCGCCGGCGTTGACGACGTAATCGGGGGCGTACAGGATGCCCCGGTCGGTCAGCTGCTTGTCGATGCCGGCGTGCGCGAGTTGGTTGTTGGCGCCGCCGCAGATGACCTCCGCCTGCAGGGCCGGCACCGTCTCGTCGTCCAGTGCGCCGCCCAGGGCGCAGGGTGCGTAGACGTCGATGGGCGCGGCAGGCAGTGCGTCGACGTCGAGGACATCCACGGGAAACTGCGCCTTGACGCGGGCGAGAGCTTCGGCATTGACGTCCGACACGACGACGGAGGCACCGACCTCGACGAGGTTGGCGACCAGATGGAATCCGACCTTGCCCACGCCGGCAACCCCGACTCGTCGCCCGTTCAGGCTGGGTGAGCCCCACTTGTGCATGGCTGCCGCTTGCATGCCGCGGAACACTCCGAGCGCGGTGAGCACCGAAGAATCACCGGCGCCGCCGTTCTCCGACGAGCGTCCGGCGACGTAGCGGCTCTCGCGGGCCACGATGTCCATGTCGGCGACGTAGGTCCCGACATCGCAGGCGGTGTAGTAGCGCCCATGCAGCGACTGCACGAAGCGGCCGTAGGCGCGCAGCAGCGGCTCGGTCTTGTCCGTCGCCGGATCGCCGATGATGACGGCCTTGCCGCCACCGAGGTCGAGTCCGGCACAGGCGGCCTTGTAAGCCATCGCCTTCGACAGGTTGAGGACGTCGGCCAGCGCGTCGTTCTCGCTGGCGTACGGATAGAACCTGGTGCCGCCGAGGCTGGGGCCCAGCGCGGTCGAGTAGATAGCGATGATGGCACGCAGATCTGTCGCCGAGTCCTGGCAAAAAACGACTTGCTCGTGACCGGTGCGGGCTGCGAAGACCCCCACGGAAACTCCCCACATTGCGTACGTGCGGCCGGTGCTCTCGTGAAGTCCGTACCACTGGAGGCGCCGGGATCCCGGCGGCCCCTTAGCTTAGTCGAGCGAGCATCGAGCGCAGCGAGGAGCGCAGCGAGATGGGGGCTAGTCGAGCGAGCATCGAGCGCAGCGAGGAGCGCAGCGAGGAGCCCACCCTGCGTGCGACCCTTGCTACGTGCCACCTCCCTACGCCGCATACCTGCGGGTCTACGAGCCGCTGACCGCTTTCCCCAAGGAGGAGCAGGGCTACTGGCGGCAGTATCTCGCCAAGGAGCTGGCGTTGCCGCGGGCGCAGGCCGTCCGGATGGAGTACGAGCACGTCCTGCGGCGCATGCTGACCGGCCGGCTGCCTGACCCCGGTGAGCACGCCTTTGTCACGGCCCGGGGCGAGATGCCGATGATCTGCCCTTGGCGCACGGCACTGCGTGCCTGGGAGGCGGTCGAGGACGCCGACCTCGGAGGCTCGGGCGCGGTCGAGGCCGGTTTGCTGCCCGCCGCGGATACGCAGGGCAGGGTGCTGCGCCCGGCAGGCTGGGGGACGTCGCGGCCCAAAGGTCGCTCGCACATCGTCACGTCGACCTGGGCGGTCCCTGTTCGCTGGTTCGTCCTGTTCGGCGCCGAGGACAAGTTGCTCCGTATCGATGACGACGAGCGGGAACTGGTCTACGTGACGGACATGTCCAAGGCGCGCCGGCGCGCGGCCCGCGCTCTGGCCAGCCTGCGGCAGGGTCTGGGCGAGACTTTGGTGACCGAGGCGGTCGAGGAGTTGGCCCGCTGGCTGGAGGATTTCCATCCGCGATCGCTCGTCGAACTGGACTATGGAGGCCTCGTATGGCTCGCGGAGCCTAGTCAATTAGTACTAGACGAGTCGGCAGCCGACGTGGCGGTCGCCCTGCGATCACTGGCGATTCAGGACGGTATTTCCGCTTCCACCGCATACGAGAGGGTTACGGAGAGATGGCGGCCAAGCCAGTTGATGGAGGGGTGTAACTAGCCGATTTGCCTGTCCGAAGATGACACGTTTGGGCCATGTCGGAATTGCCCGAGAGAGCTCACTATTGGTGTACTGCGCGACCGCGATGGGTGGTCTACAGGACTAGGGAGACTCGCATGGCACTTCGTTCACCAGAGGCCGAGCCCCTTTTGACACCGGCAGAGGTCGCCACCATGTTCCGTGTCGACCCCAAGACAGTCACCCGGTGGGCAAAAGCGGGCAAGCTCAGTTCGATTCGCACACTCGGCGGACACCGTCGGTACAAGGAGTCAGAGGTTCGCGCTCTGCTCGGCGGCATCCCCGCCCAGCGCGAAGGCTGACCGTACCCCTCTAGACGTCACGACCCCGCGCCGCGATCGGTGCGGGGTCGTCGACTGTCCGGGGTCGGGCAGGTCAGGCACCGAGCCGGTCGTCGAACAGCCGCAGCCGGTGCGCGACAGCGGCAGCCTCGCCCCGGCCGGACACACCGAGCTTGGCCAGGATGTTGGACACGTGCACGCTGACGGTCTTGACGCTGATGAACAACTCCTCGGCGATCTGGCGATTGCTGTGCCCGGCAGCGATGGCACGGAGTACGTCGACCTCGCGTGCTGTCAGCCCTAACCTCTGCGTCTCGTCGACCGGCTTGGCCGGGGTCCCCGATGCCGCGTCGGTCAGCTTCAAGCGTGATCGCAGTGCTAGTTGGTCGATCTCGGCCGCCAGCGGTGCGGCCCTGAGCTCTGTGGCGATCGCCGCCGCACGACGCGCTGCCTGCGCGGCTGCCGCGCGATCACCCGCGATAGCCCCGGCTTCGGCAGCGCGGAACAACGAGTAGGCGACCGGATAGGGCGAACCAAGCTGGTCCCACGCGGCCACTGCGTCGTTCCATGCTTGGCGGGTGTCTTCGGTCCCGGCCGCGCGGCCGAGCTCGGCGCGGGCGATGGCCTGCCAGGCCACGTCCGGCGGCGCTGCCGTGCCGAGGGTGTCGACGAGATCGCGCACCCGATCGGCGACCTCGGCCGCACGTTGCACATCGGCGGAATCGCGAAGGTCGCGGCCGCGAGCGGCGAGATCAGCGGCTGCGCGCGCGGCAGTCGCTGCCACCGGCCAGCGGTGCCGGCGTGAGCCGGTCTCTCCCGCGCCCAGTGGCACCGCGAGGTGGTCGAGCGCGCGCGCCGGGTCGCCCTGGATGAGCGCGAGATGGGCCTCGGCGATTGCCAGCGGCATGGCGTACTGCGCGTCGCCGGGCTGGCGACTGAGCAGCGTGCGGGCATGGGGCAGGTTGTGCTCGGCCGTCTCGACGTCACCGCGGGCGGCCGCGAGAATGGCCCGTTGCAGGTGGAGTGTCAGCGCCTGAACGCCGGGGGGCCGCAGGTCGAGGGCTTCGGTCAACATCGCGTCCGCCTCATCCCACCGGCCGAGCGACATCAGCGGGTCGATGACGTTGCCGGCCAGAAAGGCGCCGGTGGTCCGGGCCCGGCCGATGAGCCGGGCTCCCTTGACCCCCTCGCTGGCAACGGCGATCGCGTCGTCGTAGTGACCCAGTCGTTGCAGCCCGTCGGAGAGGTTCACCCGCGCGCGCAGGCCGACCGAACGGTTGGTGAGCGTGTCGGCGCCGGTTAGCGCGTCGTAGAGCCGGGCCACGCCCGTCTCGGCGTCGTCGAGGTAGACCAGTGCCGTGGCGAGGGTGACGTTGGCGTCGGCGACGATCCCCGGCTCGCCGATGGACTCGCCCAACCGCGCCGACTCCGAGGCGACCTCGGTCGACTCTTCGAACAGCGCGGAGTTCATCAGGGCGCGAGCCAGCGAGGCCAGGACGCGGGCGCGGATCTTGACGGGCGTGTCGTCGGTGAGCAGCGCTTGTGCGGCCCGAAGCGCCTCGAGGGCGCCGGGCCGGCCGAGATTTGTCAGGACGAGGGCCCGTTGATCATGCAACTGGGCCGTGCGGTCGGCCTGGGCGCCCGTGTCGACCTCGGTGATTGCGGCGTCGATCAATGCGAGCGCGCGGTCGAGGTCGCCGGCCTTGAACGCAGCGTGGCTGGCGATGGCCAGCAGGTCGACGTGGTCGAAGTCTGCCGGCAGCTGGTCTGCCGGCACCTGGTCCCACATCTCCAGGGCGCGCTCGAGCATCTGCCGCTGCTCGGCGAAGGCGTAGACCTCGCGGGCCGCCTG
>JBAVXU010000056.1:0-18832 GCA_049698415.1 Mycobacteriales bacterium | reverse complement strand
GGCGGCTATCAGGACGCACTCGGCAACGTCTGGACCGAAACTGCGGCCAAGGGCCGGGCGGCCGAGCAGGGATACGCGCACGAGTGGCGGGTCGACCTGTCCGACGAGGGGCTGGCGGCGTGGGAGTCAGCGGCCAAGAACGGCCGGGTCCACGTCACCCCCCACGGCGACATATCCCACTGATCAGGGACTCGCGCTGCGAGTCAGTCACGGATCCGGCGAACGATCTTGAGCGCCATCATGGCCACCAGCAGCCCCGCGGCGCCGCCGAGGACGGCTCGCCCACGAGGCGACTCGAGCATGGCTGCTTTGCCGCGGGACACTGCGCGCTTGGGGCTGGCTCGCTCCGCAAGGGCGTCAAGGGTGACTGCCAGCTGGGCCCGGGTCTGCTCGATCTCGCGCTGAATCGTCTCCGGGTCACGTGCTTCGCTCACGAGCCCTCCTTCACTGCGGCTCCCGCCGCCCATGTCTGCCCCTGGCTGTCCGCCGCTCATGCTGCCATGACTCTCGTTGCCTGCCCCGTCCCGGCGCCACGTAAGCGTCCGGCTCACCCCCGCGGGGCAGCAGGTAGCCTTCGCAGCCATGACCGAACAGGTACGGCTGCAGGCCGGAGATCCCGCCCCAGAGTTCGACCTTGCCGACGACGCGGGCGGCCGGATGTCCCTGTCCGACCTGCGCGGCTCGCGCGTCGTCCTCTACGTATATCCAGCGGCTCTGACCGGTGGTTGCACGACGCAGGCGTGCGATTTCCGCGACTCTCTTGACGCCCTCAAGGCGGCCGGTCTCACCGTCGTGGGGCTGTCCCCGGACAAGCCGGAGAAGCTGGCAAAGTTCCGAGCCGCGGAAGGCCTCACCTTTCCGCTGCTCTCCGATCCGGGCAAGGACGCGATCGGGGCCTATGGCGCCTACGGCGAGAAGAAGCTGTACGGCCGCACCGTCACCGGCGTGATCCGGTCGACCTTCGTGATCGGCCCGGACGGCACGGTGGAGATCGCGCAATACAACGTGAAGGCGACCGGACATGTGGCCAAGCTCAGGCGCGAACTCGGCGTCTGACCTGCCGAGTCCGGGCGGGGCGAACCAACCGGTCTGAGAGACTTGTCCGGGGCCGTAGCCCAATGGCAGAGGCACACGGTTTAGGTCCGTGCAAGTGTGAGTTCGACTCTCATCGGCCCCACTGAATTGGTGCCCGCCGGTCAGTTCGTTAGAGCATCGACCCCACGTCGTGGTCGTGCACGACGTAATGCGCGCCACCGCGCTGTTTTGCCTCGAACATCGCAGCGTCGGCATTGCTCAACAGGACCTCGGGCAGGTCGGCCCCTTTCCCAGCGAAGGCGATGCCCACACTGGCCCTGACATCAAGCGGCACTTCGCCCAGCGGAATCGGCACTGCCAGTGCCTCCGCGATGCGCAGGGCGACAACCTCAGCCTGTTCCGGGCGTTCGAGCCCATCGCAGACGATGACGAACTCGTCACCGGCCAACCTGGCCAGGGTGTCCCCCGGTCGGATCGCGTGACGCAGCCGCTCGGCCACGGCGAGCAGCACCTGATCGCCACCTGCATGCCCGTGCTTGTCGTTGATGGTCTTGAACTTGTCCAGGTCGACGAAGAACACGGCCGCCACCGAACCGGTCCGCTGGGCCTTGGCGGCGACCTGGAGCAACCGATCGTGCAGGAGTTCGCGGTTCGGCAGTCCGGTCAAGCCGTCGTGCAAGGACCGGTATCGCGCCTCGTCCGCTGCTTCTCTCTCGAGCAGATGCAGCCGGGAGTTGCGGACATAGGACGCGGCTACGTCAGCCAGCACTTTCACCGCCGCGAGGTCAGCGGCGGCCATGTCGCCAGGCTCGTTCCGGTAGACGCCGAGCGCACCTAGTGCCTCGCCCTCGACCACCAACGGGAACGCGAAGACAGCGCTCACACCGTGGGCGAAGGCCGACGGGGAAAACCTCGGGAACTGCACGTCGGTGGCGAGGTCGGGAAGCAGCACGATCTCACCGGTGACATGGGCCGTGATACACGGCCCTTCCGCGACCTCGGTCTGCAGCACCTCGAGGCGCAGGCAGGTCTCATCCGAGGCCGACGACTGCTGCGGCTCGAAGTCTGACCCCAGCAGGCGCACGCCCGCACCGTCGACAGGGACGACGTCGACGATTCGACTGGTCAACTGATCGAGAACGCCCTGGATCGAGGAGTCAGCGAGCAGCGTGTGCGCAAACTCCACGAGGGTCTCGGCGAGCCGGTCGGCATCCACGCGGCAACCCCTCAGACGCCCCTCGCGGTTTGAAGGGCAAGTTCACCGAGTGTATGTATTCGGCTGCACCTTGCGAACGATTTCGACCGCGATTGCGCGGAAAGCTTCGCCCCGATGGCTGATGGCGTCCTTCTCCTCGCGCGTTAACTCCGCGTTTGTTCGGTCCTGTCCCCTGGCGACGAAGATGGGGTCGTAGCCGAACCCGCCGGTCCCGCGTGGTTCGCGCAGGATCCGGCCATGCATGAGGCCTTCGGCGAGATGCTCCTCACCGCCCGGGGTGACGAGGGCGGCGGCGCAGACGAAAGCGGCGCCGCGCCGGTCGTCCGGCACGTCGTGGAGTTGGTCGAGCACGAGCTGGAGATTGGCGCTGTCGTCTCGTGCCCGGCCCGCCCACCTGGCGGACAGAACTCCCGGCATGCCGGCGAGAGCGTCGACTGCCAGACCGCTGTCATCGGCCACGGTGACGAGACGAGTATGCCGAGCGCCTTCGCGCGCTTTCATCAATGCGTTCTCGGCGAACGTCGCGCCGGTCTCCGGCGCTTCGTCGTACGCGGGGACGTCTGAGAGCCCGACCAACTCGATGCCGGCCACATCGCCGAGTATCCGGCGCAACTCGGCCAGCTTGCCCGCGTTGCGGGTGGCGAGCAGAACCGCGCTCACGACTGAAGCGCGTGCTTCTGCCGGTCTGACAGCTCCGCGCAACCGCCCACGGCAAGGTCCAGCAACTGGTCGAGAGTGCCCCGGTCGAATGCCGCGCCCTCTGCGGTGCCCTGCACCTCGATGAAGTCACCGGCTCCGGTGCAGACGACGTTCATGTCGGTCCCCGCCGCGGCGTCCTCTTCGTAGCAGAGGTCCAGCCGTGGAGTGCCGTCGACGACGCCGACCGAGACAGCTGCCACGGACGTGTGCAGCGGATCGGTGTCGGCCAGCGACCCACGCTCACGCAACCAGTCGATCGCGTCGGCCAGCGCGACATAGGAACCGGTGATGGCGGCGGTACGGGTGCCGCCGTCGGCCTGCAGCACATCGCAGTCGAGCGCGATCGTGTTCTCGCCGAGCGCCTTGAGGTCGATCACCGCGCGCAGACTGCGCCCGATCAGCCGGCTGATCTCGTGGGTGCGCCCGCCGATGCGACCCTTGACCGACTCGCGGTCGCTGCGGGTGTGCGTGGCCCGCGGCAGCATGGCGTACTCCGCCGTCACCCAGCCCAGCCCACTGCCCTTGCGCCACCGGGGCACGCCTTGGGTGACGCTGGCCGCACACAGGACGCGGGTCGCACCGAACTCGACGAGCACCGACCCCTCGGCGTGATCTAGCCATCCGCGAGTGATGGTCACCGGTCGGAGTTCGTCGGCCGAACGGCCGTCTGGTCTGGTCATGACTGCGAGCCTAGATGTCGTACTGCTCCCCGCTGGCGACCACCACTGCGTCGCCGTCGTAGCTGCTTCGCGCCTCGGCCAACGTGCGCTGCGCATCGCTCCACGCCGTCAGGTGGGTCAGCAGCAACCGGCCGGCGCCGGCACGGGCGGCGTGCCGGCCGGCGTCCGCACCGGTCAGGTGCAGGTTGGGCGGGTTCGGCTGGTCCGAGTCGAACGTCGCCTCGCACAGCAGCACGTCGGTGCCGCGGGCCAGGTCGACCAGCGCGTCGGAGACTCCGGTGTCTGCGGAGTAGGTCAGTGATCGGCCGCCGTGGCTGACGCGTACGGCATAGGTCTCGACCGGGTGGTTGACACGATCGACAGCCAGCCGGAACGGGCCCGCCTCGAAGGTGCCAGGGCGCAGCACCTGCTCGGCGTAGACATCGTCGAGCGGGCCTTCGAGCCCGTTGACGTCGGCGGCTGCCGCGAGCCGCGAGACGGTGCCCGGCGGACCGAACATCGGCAGCGGCTCGAAACGACCGTCGGGGGCGTAGCGCCTCGCCACCGCATAGACGCACGCGTCCAGACAGTGGTCGCCGTGCAGGTGACTGATGAAGAACGCGTCGATGTCCTGCAGCCCGATGTGGCGCTGCAAGGCGCCGAGCGAACCGTTGCCCATGTCCAGCAACAGTCGGTAGCCATCGGACTCGACGAGGTAGGACGAGCACGGCGAGCTGGCATTGGGGAAGCTCCCGGCGCAGCCGACGATTGTGAGTCTCACGCCAGCACTCCCGGCTCGACCCGGGTGATCTCCGGGCCGAGGAATCGCCGGCCCAGCCGGGCGAAGGGCTCAGGATCTCCGGTGGCGAGGAAGCGGTGGGCCGGCGGCGGTGCATCGTCGTCGCGGGTCAGCTCGTCTCGCACCAGCACGCGATAGACGTCCTTGGCCGTCTCGTCGGCGCTGTTGATCAGCGTGACGTCGTCACCCATGACCAGGCTGATCACCCCGGTCAGCAGCGGATAGTGCGTGCAGCCGAGCACGAGCGTGTCGACGCCGGACTCCTGCAACGGCCCGAGATAGCCCTCCGCCAGCCCGAGGATCTGCCGTCCGCTGGTCACGCCACGTTCGACGAAGTCCACGAACCGCGGGCAGGCGACGCTGGTCAGCTCGAGGTGAGTCGCGGCGGCGAAAGCATCGTCGTAGGCCCGGCTCTCGATCGTCGCCCGGGTGCCGATGACACCCACCTTGCCGCTGCGGGTGGCGGCCACGGCCCGGCGTACGGCCGGCAACACCACCTCGACCACCGGCACGTCGTAGCGCTCCCGCGCATCACGCAAGCAGGCTGCGCTGGCGGAGTTGCACGCGATGACCAGGAGCTTCACGCCCTGGGCGACGAGGTGATCCATCACCTCGAGGGCGTTGCGGCGGACCTCGGCCAGCGGCAACGGCCCGTACGGTCCGCGGGCGGTGTCGCCGACGTAGAGCAACGACTCGTGCGGCAACTGGTCGAGGATGGCCCGGGCCACGGTCAGCCCGCCGACGCCGGAATCGAAGATGCCCACCGGCGCGTCGTTCACGGCGCGAGCCTACGGGTGCGCTCAGCGAATCGGGTGCGCGCCATTCCGTACGGGCCGGTCAGGCCCAGAGCTGGCCCTCGAGTGCCGCCTCGCCCTCGGCAAGCGTGCCGCCGTAGGCGCCGGTCGAGAGGTACTTCCACCCGCCGTCGCACACGATGAATGCGACGTCGGCGCTCTCACCCCGCTCGGCCACCTCACCGGCCACAGCCAGCGCCGCGTGCAGGATCGCGCCGGTGGAGATTCCGGCGAAGATCCCCTCGGCATCGACCAGCTCCCGGGTCCGGCGCAGCGCGTCGAGCGGGCCGACGGAGAACCGCCGGGTCAACACGGTGTCGTCGTAGAGCTCGGGCACGAAGCCCTCGTCGATGTTGCGCAGGCCGTAGACGAGCTCGCCGTAGCGCGGCTCGGCGGCGATTACCGCAATGCCCGGAACGTTCTCGCGCAGGTAGCGACCGGCTCCCATCAGGGTGCCGGTCGTGCCGAGTCCCGCGACGAAATGCGTGATGGTCGGTAAGTCGCGCAGCAACTCCGGACCGGTGCCGTCGTAGTGCGCCAGCGCGTTGGCCGGATTGCCGTACTGATAGAGCAGAACCCAGTCCGGGTGTTCTGCGGCCAGGCCCTTGGCCACCCGTACGGCCTCGTTGGAGCCACCGGCGGCTGGCGAGAAGCGCACCTCGGCGCCGTACATCTCCAGCAGCTGGCGGCGCTCGATCGAGGTGTTCTCGGGCATCACGCAGATCAGCCGGTAGCCGCGCAGCCGGGACACCATGGCCAGGGAGATGCCGGTGTTGCCGCTGGTGGGCTCGAGGATCGTCGCGCCGGGCTGCAGCAGGCCGTCCTTCTCCGCAGCGTCGATCATGTAGAGCGCTGCCCGGTCCTTGACCGAGCCGGTCGGATTCCGGTCCTCGAGCTTGGCCCACAACCGCACGTCGGGGCTCGGCGACAGCCGCGGCAATCCCACCAGCGGCGTGTCACCGACAGCGTCGACGAGCGAGTCGTAGCGGGCCATCTAGCCGCCGGCGACCGCGGGCAGGATCGTCACCGAGTCGCCGTCCTTGACCGGCGTCTCGAGCGCTCCGGTGAAGCGGACGTCCTCGTCGTTGACATAGACGTTGACGAACCGGTGCAGCGACCCTTCGTCGGTGATCAGCCGCCCCCGCAGACCGGGGTGCTGGGAGTCCAGGTCGGCGAACAGCGCGGCGAGCGTGTCACCCGTACCGGACACGGACTTCGACCCCCCGGTCTGGCTGCGCAGGATCGTGGGGATGCGGACCTCTATCGGCATTGCTGCTCCTCAGTCTCGGGCTTCTTCAGATGGCAACGCCTCGAGCACCCTCAGCTCTTCCTCAGTGACGGCGCCATCGACGATTCGGTACGACCGAAGCTCCTCGGTGTCGGGCTCCCGGGTGGACACGAGGACGTAGTGTGCATCGGGCTCGCTGGCCAGGGAGATGTCGGTGCGCGAGGGGTAGGCCTCGGTAGCGGTATGTGAGTGGTAGATGACGACCGGTGCCTCGTCGCGGTCGTCCATCTCACGCCAGACGCGCAACTGCTCCATGGCGTCGAAGCGGTAGAAGGTAGGCGACCGCTCGGCATTGGCCATGGGGATCAGCCGCTCGGCCCGATCGCTGCCCGCTGGGCCGGCGACGATGCCGCAGGCCTCGTCGGGATGGTCCCGGCGGGCGTGTTCGACGATCGCGCGGACCGTCGCGGCGTCCAAGGTCAGCACGCACCGAGGCTACCCGGCGACGGTGGCGCAGTGGACGAGCGTGTCCTGCAACCAGCCCAGCCAGTCATAGACGGCCAGGCTGTAGGCCCGCGGGCTGTCCGGCTCGGCCTCGATCTCGTCGTCGAGCACCATCTCCTCCGACACGCCCAGCCGGGTGCCGAGCGCCAGCCGTACGTCGTTGAGCGCCCGCAGCCACACGTCGAGGACCTCCTCGTCCTCGAGCGTCACCGCGCCGCCGGACTCAGGCACCATGGCGAGCACCACCCGCGCGTTGCGTACCTTCTCCCCGCGCAGCGAGGTCTCGGTCAGCCGTCGAAGCTCGCGCGCCGCGTCGGGATCCTCGCGGTAACCGTCGGGCAGCAGGCGGGCGAGCACCGGGTCCTCCGGCAGCGTCGGCTCGGTCCCCAGACCGCTGAACGGCCCGTCCTTGCCCGCCTCGGCACCCCCGAGCACTTCGACCACCTCGGCGACGACCTGGCGCAGGACCCTGGCCTCGGCGGCGCTGAACCGGGCCGTCGCCTTGCCCGCCCGGCGGCGGAAGCGGGCGGTCACGCGTCCTGCTGCAGGGTCGCCCACAGCCCGGCCGCGTGCAGCCTGGCCACGTCGTGCTCCATCTGCTCGCGGGCCCCGGACGACACCACGGCCCGACCCTTGTGGTGCACGTCGAGCATGAGGCTTGTCGCCTTCTCCCGGCTGTAGCCGAACAGCTTCTGGAAGACCAGCGTCACGTATGACATCAGGTTGACCGGGTCGTTCCAGACGATCGTGACCCACGGAAGGTCTCGTTGCTCGACGGTCTCGGGTGTCTTGACCGGATCGCGGACGGGCGCACTCACGGGTCCATGGTGGCAAATAGGGTAGGGGCCGTGTCCAGTGCACTGCTCACCGACCGATACGAGCTCACCATGCTCCGCGCCGCCCTGCGCGACGGTACGGCCGATCGGCGCTGCGTCTTCGAGGTCTTCGCCCGACGGCTGCCCGAAGGGCGGCGCTTCGGCGTCGTGGGCGGCCTGGGCCGGCTGCTGGAGGCGATCGAGGCCTACCTCCCCACCGAGGAGGAGATGGCCCACCTCTACGACAGCGGCTGGATCGACTCGGCCACCGGGTCCTGGTTGAAGGACTACCACTTCACCGGCGACATCGACGGGTACGCCGAGGGCGAGCTCTATTTCCCCGGCTCGCCGATCCTCACCGTGACGGGAACCTTCGCCGAGGCGGTGGTCCTGGAGACGCTCATCCTGTCCGTCCTGAACTTCGACTCGGCGGTTGCGTCGGCCGCCGCCAGGATGGTGCGCGCGGCGGGAGACCGGCCGCTGATCGAAATGGGTTCGCGCCGCACCCACGAGCAGGCCGCCCCGGCCGCGGCGCGGGCGGCCTATCTCGCGGGCTTCGCCGCCACCTCCAACCTGGCAGCCGGTTTCCGCTACGGCGTACCGACCGCCGGCACCAGCGCGCACTCGTTCACGCTGCTGCACGACACGGAGGCGGATGCTTTCCGGGCCCAGATCGATGCACTCGGCCTCGACACCACGCTGCTGGTCGACACCTACGACATCGCCGCCGGGATCCGTACGGCCATCGAGGTGGCCGGGCCTGACCTGGGTGCCATCCGGATCGACTCCGGCGATCTTGCCGTGTTGGCCGAGCAGTCGCGCGAGCAACTCGACTCCCTGGGTGCGACCAGGACCCGCATCGTGCTCTCCGGCGACCTCGACGAGTACGCGTTGGCGTCGCTGGTGGCGGCCCCGGTCGATGCCTACGGCGTCGGCACCTCCGTGGTGACCGGCTCGGGAGCGCCGACCGCGGGCTACATCTACAAGCTGGTCGAGGTGGACGGGCGGCCGGTGTCGAAGCGGTCGGACAACAAGATGAGCCCGGGCGGCCGCAAGACGGCCGTTCGCCGGCACCGGTCCACCGGTACGGCGACCGAAGAGGTGGTCTGCGTCGGAGGCGCACCGGCGCAGCAGGCCGGCGACCGGCACCTGCAGCGACCGCTGATGCGCGCCGGTGCGGTGGTCGATGACCTGCCGAGCCTTGAGCAGTCGCGTGCCCACCTGCGTGAGGTGATGAAGACGGTTCCCTGGGACGGGCTCAAGCTCTCCCGCGGCGATCCCGCCATCCCGACCGTGCATATCGGGCAGCAAGCATGAGCCGCGCGCTGGTCATCGTCGACGTGCAGAACGACTTCTGTGAGGGTGGCAGCCTCGCCGTGGCGGGTGGGGCGGCGGTGGCGGCGCGGCTCGGCGCGCTGGCCAAGGACTACGACAAGGTCGTGGCGACCCGCGATCATCACGTCGACCCGGGGGCGCACTTCGCCAGCGTCCCGGACTACCTCACGACCTGGCCGCCGCACTGCCTGGTGGGCACGCCCGGCGTCGACCTGCACGCTGATCTCGACCGCGACCCGATCCAGGCGGTGTTCGACAAGGGCGAGTATTCCGCTGCGTACTCCGGCTTCGAGGGTGTCGCAGCCGACGGCGTCCGGTTGGCGGACTGGCTGCGCGGAGCGGATGTCGACACCGTCGATGTCGTGGGGATCGCCACCGACTTCTGCGTCAGGGCGACCGCGCTCGACGCAGTACGCGAGGGCTTCGTCACCAGAGTGCTGCTCTCCCACACCGCCGCCGTCTCGGCCGCGGGCGCAGAGCGGGCGGTCGCCGACCTCGCGGCGGCTGGGGTGGCGTTGACCGGGAGACCGCTCCTGCCAGCCTGATCATCGCGGGATCGCTGGCGCGGCGGCCCCCCTGAGCGCACACTCAGAGAGGTGAGCACCGTCCACCGGTTGCCGGTTCGCAGGGACATCTTCCTGGACGATCGCGGCGACGACCGGGGGCTGCGGGTCACCACCCATGCCGACGAGGGTGTCGTGATCCTGTCGATCTGGCACGGCGACAAGTGCGCCGCATCCTTCCGACTCCCGGTGGCCGACACCGGGCGCCTCATCGCGATGCTCGCGGGCGGCCTCACCGATCAGGTGGTCGAGCAGCGTGCCAACCTCACGCAGACGGCCGACGAGGCTGTTTCGGACACCTGAGCGCACCCGCGCCTGGCGCTGGCGGAGTGCTAGTTGGCGATCTGTGGCGCCGCGTGCTGCTCCGGCTTGGCTGCGAGCTCGGGGTGATGCAGGTCGAAAGCCGGACGCTCCGAACGGATCCTCGGCAACGACAAGAAGTTGTGTCGTGGAGGCGGGCACGAGGTGGCCCACTCCAATGAGTTGCCTGCACCCCACGGGTCGTCGACGGTGACAAGGCGACCGATCTTGTAGGACTTGATCATGTTGTAGAAGAACGGCAGCGTCGAGGCTCCGAGGATGAACGAGCCCACGGTGGACACGGTGTTCAAGGTGGTGAAGCCGTCGGTCGGCAGATAGTCGGCGTAGCGCCGGACCATGCCTTCGTTGCCCAGCCAGTGCTGCACCAGGAACGTGGTGTGGAAGCCGATGAAGGTCAGCCAGAAGTTGATCTTGCCGAGCCGCTCGTCGTACATCCGTCCGGTGAACTTCGGGAACCAGAAGTAGACGCCCGCGTAGGCGGCGAACACGATCGTGCCGAACAGCACGTAGTGGAAGTGCGCCACCACGAAATAGGTGTCGGAGACGTGGAAGTCGATCGGGGGCGCGGCGAGCAGCATGCCCGAGAGGCCGCCGAAGAGGAACGTGACGAGGAAGCCGATCGCGAACAGCATCGGTGTCTCGAAGGTCAACCGGCCGCGCCACATCGTGCCGATCCAGACGAAGAACTTGATGCCGGTGGGCACGGCGATGAGATACGTCGTGAACGCGAAGAACGGCAGCAACACCGCACCGGTGGTGAACATGTGGTGCGCCCACACGGTCACCGACAGAGCGGTGATCGCAACGGTGGCGAAGACGAGACCGCGGTAGCCGAACACCGGCTTGCGGCTGAACACCGGGATGACTTCGGTGATGATCCCGAAGAAGGGCAGGGCGACGATGTAGACCTCGGGATGGCCGAAGAACCAGAACAGGTGTTGCCAGAGCAGGGGTCCCCCGCCGCTCGGGTCGAACACGTGTGCGCCGAGCGTGCGGTCGGCCAGCAGCGCCAGCAGGGCGGCGGCGAGGATCGGGAAGGCGAACAGCACGAGCAGGCTGGTGAACAGGATGTTCCAGGTCATGATCGGCATCCGGAACATCGTCATGCCGGGCGCGCGCAGGGTGAGGATGGTGGTGATCATGTTGACCGCGCCGAGGATGGTCCCGAGTCCGGACAACGTGAGCCCGACGATCCACAGGTTTGCGCCCACGCCAGGTGAGTTGACCGCGTCGTTGAGCGGTGCGTAGGCGTACCACCCGAAGTCGGCAGCACCACCCGGGGTGGCGAAGCCGAGCATGACCATGAACGCGCCGAAGGCGTAGAGCCAGTAGGACAGCGCGTTCAGCCGGGGGAAGCTGACGTCGGGCGAGCCGATCTGCAGGGGCACGACGAGATTGGCGAATGCGAAGACCAGCGGCGTCGCAAAAAGCAACAGCATGATCGTGCCGTGCATGGTGAACAGCTGGTTGTACTGCTCATTGGAAAGGAACTGCATCCCCGGCCGGGCCAGCTCGGCGCGCATCAGCAGCGCCATGACCCCGCCGATGGCGAAGTACATGAATGAAGTGACGAGATACATCATCCCGATCGTCTTGTGATCGGTGGTCCGCAGGACCCGCGCCAGCATCGAGCCGCGGATCGGCTCGTGCACAGGCGAAGGACGCGAGACGATCGGGGCCGGCGCGATAGTCACGACGACACTCTAGCCGCTGCTCGGAGGCTCCCGACGGGGCATCGGCGGCGCCGGGAGCCTGTTGCGAAATCTTGCGCCGGCTTGCTGCTCGGCAAGCTCGAGATCGGCCGGCCGACCCAGCGCCCGGTGCCACTCCCCGCGTAGTACCGGAGAGCGGGATGGGGCTGTCAGAGCCGATCGTCACCCAGGCATACGGGCCGATCGTCACTCCCACAAACTTATCGTGCGACGAGAGGTTTACTACTTGACAATGTCGGTTATTATGGTGTCGGCGGTGCGAAAACCCGCCCTTCCAACAGCAGCACAGAGGAGGTACGCAATGTTGCTCAGGTTCGACCCCTTCCGTGATGTCGACCGCCTGGCCGAGCAGATGATGTCCTCCTGGGAAGGCCCGCGGTCCTTCCCGATGGATGTCCTACGCAGTGGCGACCACTACGTCGTGCACTTCGACCTGCCGGGTGTGGATCCGGGCAGCATCGACCTGCACGCCGAGGACAACACGCTCACCGTCGAGGCGTCCAGGTCGACCCGCGTCGACCAGGACGGAGAGGCGCTGATCATGGAGCGCCCGACCGGCACGTTCCGCCGTCAACTCGTGCTGGGTGACGGCCTTGACACCGACAGCATCTCGGCGACGTACGACGAGGGCGTGCTGACCGTGACCATCCCGGTCCACGAGAAGGCCAAGCCACGCAAGATCGACATTGCGCGGGCAGGCTCGCCCAAGGTGATCGAGGGCGACGCCGAGCAGAACGCCGTCGGCGCGTCCACCTGATGTCCGGCGGCCGGCGCGTTCCGAAAAGTTCCGGACAGGACAACGTGCGCGGCCGCCAGAGCTCACTGCTCCAGCCGACAGAAGGCCCGGCGGGCGACAAGGCCCGCCGGGCACAGCAGCTTGCCGACTCCCTCGACGACCGGGACCTGCCGCTCTACACGATCGGCCAGGCGGCACAGTTGCTCGGCGTCGAGCCCGGCGTGCTGCGACGCCTTGAGGCAACCGCGGCTGTTGCCCCGGCGCGATCATCGGGCCGACACCGCCGCTACACGCGTACCCAACTCGAGCGCGCCCGCCGGCTGATCGACCTCGTTGGCGAGGGGATGTCCGCGGGTGGCGCGGGCCGGGTGATCGACCTCGAGGACGAGAACGCCAACCTGCGGGCACGGCTGCGCACGGTCGAGGGCCGCGACTAGCTACGTTGCTCGGCGCACCCGCCGCGGCAGACGCAGCACCATGAGCGGCCGGCCGCTGCCGACCCACCACGCTTCGAGCGCATTGACAGCGACGAGTGCCACCAGGACGAGCGCTGCGACGGCAAGACCGGGCAACACCGGCGCAGCAGCAGCTACGGCGAGGCATGCGAATGCACCTGCGAACCTCGGCACGGCAGCGGCGCCGAACATCCGCCATCGCGCGTAGCAGAAGCCGAACAGATACAGCGCCACTCCCGGTGCCAGTAAGAACGCAGGCAGACCGTGTGGCTGCTCCCACGGGTGCGCGAGCAGTTTCTTCAGCCCGACAGCCACGCAGATGATCGCGATGACATACAGAAAGTGCGCGAAGCTGAACACCTGGCGCACGATCCGTGACTGCACCGGATCGACCTGCAGGCTGTGCCGGACCGCGGCTGCGCCGAAATGGAAGTACGTCCACCACAGGCCGAGGATGATCGCGAAGCTCAGGGCGGTCGTGGTCAGGGTGACCGCGCCGAGCGGCCGCGCGGAGGCCTGACTGCCCACGGCCACCACGGTCTCGCCCAGGGCGATGATGATGAACAGCCCGAACCGTTCCGGCAGGTGGGACGTCTCGAACCGGACGCGGTCAAGGCGGTGCCCGAGCAGGGTCGGGCTGAGCATCTCGATGGTCGCGGCGGCCGCCCACAAGCTCCAGCGCCACGCCCCGTCGAGCACTCCCCCCGCCATGAACAGTGGACCGGCGACGAGCAGGCCGACAGCGAACGGCTCCAGCCGCAGGCCGCCGAAGAGCGGCCGACTGCGCATCGCCGACCACAGCAGCAGCCGCAGGACGAAATAGCCGGACGCGAACACCCATCCACTCCGGCCGTACGCATGCGGGATGGCGACGGTCATGGCCAGGCCGCAACCGGCCAGGCCGAACAGCAGCAGTCGCCCGCGCGGGGTGTCGAGCGAGGAGCCGGAGGTATTGCCGAGCAGCGTGACCCCGACCCATCCCCACCACAACGGCGCCAACAGCAGCAGCGCCTGCGCGGCCTCGCCGATGCCGTGCGAGACGGCCAGCGTCGCCGCGACCTGGGTGAGCCCGAACACCCACACCAGGTCGAAGAACAACTCCGCCCAGGTGACGCGTTGCTCCGACAGGCCCGCGCCTGTGTCGCTGCCCTCGGCGTGAGGTTCCGATGTCACAACCCAGAAGCTAGCCTCGCGGCGTGAGCCAATCACTGGTGTGGATCTCCGGCGCGTCGAGCGGCATCGGTCGGGCGCTGGTCGACACGGTGCCCTGGCCCGGTTCGAAGATCGTCGGACTGAGCCGGCGGACCGCACCGGGCACCCAGCATCTCGGGGTCGACCTCGCAGATCCGACGTCGTGGCCGGTCGTCCACGCCTCCTTCCGACGGGAGGCGGCACAGTTCACCGGTGAGCGAGTCGTCTTCGTTCAGGCGGCCGGAACGCTGTCGCCGATCGGCTTCGCCGGCGAGGTCCAGGCCGACGACTACACGCACAACGTCGTCCTGAACAGCGCGGCTCCGCAGGTCCTCGGGCACATGTTCCTCGAAGCCACCCGAGACCTCTCCGCGAGTCGGCACCTGCTCATGCTCACTTCAGGTGCGGCCTCATCGGTCTATCCGGGTTGGTCGTCGTACGGCGCAGCCAAGGCGGCCACCGATCAGTGGGTTCGAAATGTCGGAGCGGAGCAAGGGATTCGCGGTGGCGCGCAGGTGCTCGCAGTCGGCCCGGGCACCGTCGACACTGACATGCAGCGCCAGTTGCGCGAGACCTCAGCATCCCAGTTCGCGCAGCGGCAGAAGTTCCTCGACCTGCACGAACAAGGGCAGCTCAGCGACCCGTACGACGTCGCAGCCAAGATCTGGTCCCTGCTCGACGGCGGCTTGGACAGTGGCTCTGTCGTGGATCTGCGCAAGCTGCCGACCACTTGACCGCGCCAGTCGCGGGACTCCTTTTCGACCCACTATGGCCGGACATAGCTACCCGCCCGCACATAAAGATTCTCTCAGCCGTTAAGTAGGTCCGCTCCGGCGCCGAGGCGACAAGAGGAACGGTCCATACCGCCCGGGTGCGCTTTCCGGATACGGGCTCACGCACATCGGCTGAAGGTTCGTGACCAACCAATGGAAACTCACATTCTGCCCGCGCGCGGCGCCTCACTACGTACCACCCGCAGCGCGGCAGTGATCGCTCTGATGGCGCTCACCGGCGCACTGCTCGTCCTCGGCTTCGCCTTGCAGCGCACACCGGCAGATGCAGCCACCCAGTCCATCGCCCAGTGCAACAACCGGTTGGCCGGCCCCATGGGCGCGACAACTGGACTGGACTGCGACGTCACCATCGTCAACACCATCAGCGGCGGGGTCACCTCGTCGACGACAACGCTGATCCGTACCTGCACCCTCGACCCCTGCGCCGGCGGCAACGGCACGTTCGTCACCAACTCGACCAGCCTCGTCACGAGCGTGAGCCAGTGCAACGGGTCGAGCAACGATGCCGCCCACCCGATCACCTGCCACGTCCGGATCACCAACAACATCAGCGCGGACACTCCCAACTCTGCGCCGGTCAGCGCCGCAACCGTCAACCAGTGCAATGGTTCGGCAGGCGGCGGAGGACAGTACGGTGCCAACGCACCGCTGGTCTGCGACCCGTTCCCCGCGACCACCACCGGGGCCACAGTCACCCAATGCAACGGGTCCGTGACCGGTGGCGGCTCGACCGCGGTGTGCTCGGTCGGCACCGCGTCCACGATCAGCCCGGCGATCCCGATCTCGGTCAACCAGTGCAACGGCACCGGCAATGCCGGCGGCACGCTGCTGACCTGCGACGTCACCATCACCTCGAACATCACGGCTGCTGTCACGCCGACACCCACCCCGACCGGGACCTCGGGCGGAGCCGGCACGGGAACGGGAACGGGAACGGGAACGAGCACCGGAAGCGGAACGGGAACCAGCAACGGCTCGGGCAGCGGCCTCGGGCTCAGCGGCCCACAGGTCCCCAATGTGCCTGTCGGCGGCGTGTCCACCGGTGGCGGTTCGACCTCACATTCCGGCAACGGCCTGCTGATGGGCTTCGGAATCACTCTCCTGCTCGCCGCTGCCGCCAGCGTGATGCTGCGACGACGCGTCGCGCCGAGGATCAAGCGCTGACCCGGTGATACAGGTCGTCCCGCGCTCGAAGCACCGCGCTCGTGGTAACCACCGTGGCCTGGCCGCCACGGTGGTTACCTGCGTACTGGCTGTCTCCGGCGTGGCGTCGATCGGGGTCGCTCTCGCTCATCAGCAGGGGTCCGCTCCGCAACCGCCGCGCTCCGTCGGCAACGTCGTCGGGAAGTCCACATCGGCCCAGTCACCGAAGGTGATCGGGCCGATCATGACGGCAGCGAAGCCGCTGACCATCGCCGTACCCGCGATCGGAGTCAGGTCGAAGTTGCTCTATCTCGGTCAGACAGCCACGGGCGCGATGCAGACCCCCGCCGCGGGCCGCTACTACAACCTGGCCGGGTGGTACAAGTACTCCCCCACGCCTGGGCAACTCGGACCGGCCGTCATCGCCGGTCACGTCGACTCGGCCAAGGACGGTCCCTCGGTCTTCTTCCGACTGGGCAGACTGCGCCCGCACGACACCATCTACATCACCCGCGCGGACGGGTCGCTCGCCGTTTTCGGCGTCGAGTCGGTGCACCGATATGCCAAGAGTCAATTCCCCAGCAGCGCGGTCTACGGCAACACCAACCGCGCGGCTCTGCGGCTCATCACCTGTGGTGGCGCATTCGACCGCACCAGCCACAACTACGTGGACAACATCGTGGTGTACGCGTCCCTGTTGCGCTTCACAGCCGGCCCGAAACCGACGACGACAGTGGCCCGCGCCTAGAGAGCATGGCCGCAATTCGGTGGATCCAACGTGGTCCGAACGGGCCATGGTGTCGCCCATAGGTCTCGATGACAATCACTCGGTGTCGGCGGGCGTGGTGGCTGCCAGTCCGTCCGGCGGGCAACGGGGTGTGAGCGGTTCAGTCGCGAGACGGTGGGGCAACAGTGACGCTGAGAGTCATCACCCGGCACGAGTGGGGTGCGCGGTTCCCGGACGGATGTGCCAGCGCTCCGACACCAGCGTCTCGGATCTATCTGCATCACTCGGTGACCACGCCGCCGCCACCGAATGCGACGCTCGCCCAAGACATCGCCGCCATCCGCGCGCTCGAGCAGATCGGTCAGTCGCGATTCGGCTGCGGAATCTCCTACACGTACCTCATCCCGCCGTCGGGCCGTATTTTCCAGGGGCACTCGGACGGCCGTGAGGGCACGCACACCGGTGGCTACAACACGATTGCCCGGGCCATCTGCCTGATCGGGAACTACGAGATCATCCGGCCGGCCGAGGCGCAGATCGGGTCAGTGCAGTGGCTGCTGGCCGATGGGTATCGCCGGCACGTGTGGTCGGCCCCCCGGCTGACCGGTGGGCACAACCTCGTCGCGCAGACGGCGTGTCCCGGCAGGTACGCCATCGCCGCGATCCCGCAGATGAACAAGCCGTACTCAGGAGAGGTCTTCACCATCATGGATCAAGCCACCAGGGACTACTTCAAGGCGCTGGAGGACCGGCTGAACAGCCGGCTCGGATCGATCGACGAGAACAACGTCGCCCGGACCGAACAAATCCTTGCCGCGGTGCAGGCCCTCACGCCCCCACCCCCACCGCCGCCTCCACCGGCAGCCCAAGTTGGCGCCGACGGCTCCAGCCCGGGCGCCCAGTCGGGTTAGCGAGCCCCGCTCGGCTGCACGAGGCCGCACCAGCCGGACGACCCAGCGGGCGTGGCACCGTCCGCTGTCAGTCGACGTGGGGCAATGAGAACGCCTCATCCGGACCCGGCTCGGCCCGCGGTGCCGGCGGCCGGGGCGAGCCCGCGACGGGCATCTCTGCGACCAGGCGCGTCGCGGTGTTCAGGTCGGTGATCAGCACGTTGACCCAGCCGCCGCGCAACGCAGCCACGATCGCGCCGTACTTCCGCGCACCTCCGGCGACGCCGACACGCCGGTCGATGCCGGTCAACTCCCGAGCGCCGATGCCGACGACGCGCTGGTTGAGCCGGGACGCGACGAGTCGGCCCGATGCGTCGAAGAACCGGAGGCAGATGTCCCCCACAGCTCCCAGGCCGCGAAGCTCGGACTGCTCGGCCTCGGCGATGGCGTTGCCGCTGTCGCGCAGCAACGGCGAAGGGTCGAGGCTCCCGATCCCGACCAGCGCCATGGTGAGCCGGGTCCAGGTGGCTGAGACCTCGGCGATTCGCGGGTCTCGCATCAGTGCGCGGCGAACGGTGGGGGTGCTGACCAGGCCTGGAGCAGGCATGAAGACCGGCCGCGCCCCGGTGAGCTCGGCAAGTCGTCCGGTCAGCCGGGTCGCGTACATCTGTACGGTCGGGTCGCCGACACCGCCGACGAGCTGAACCACCTCGTCGACCACCCGACTCTTGCGTGCTCGCATCGCCTCGACGGCCGCCAACAGGGTCGCGCTCCACGAGGAAATGCCAAGGGTGTCAGCGCCGGTCAGCGTGGTCTCGAGGTAGACGGCGGTGGCAGCGCCGAGGGCCGGAATCACGTCAGTGTCGTCGTCGACGTCGGCGACGATCACCTCGCGCAGGCCGTAGGCGTGTTGGATCGCATCCTCGACATGTGAATGCAGGCCGGGCGGTGGAACGACGATCGTGCGCACGATGCCCATCTCGGCGGCCTGCTTGAGCAGCCGGGACACCCGCGGCTGCGACAGGTGCAATTCGCTGGCGATCTGCGGTTGGCGCAGCCCACGTTCGTGATACATCCGCGCCACCTTGGCCATCAGGCGGACCTGGTCGTCGCCCGGCGTCATTCGCCGGCCCCGCGCCGCACCCGAGCCCTCGCTGGAAGTCATCGGCCGCCGCCGGCCCGCGACCGGGCGACCGCGCCGTGCCAGCCGGCCATG
>JBAVXU010000055.1:0-2146 GCA_049698415.1 Mycobacteriales bacterium | reverse complement strand
CTTCGCCCGGATCGCCTGGGCCATGCACGGGCAGTCCGTGCGGCTCGCCCGCGTCCACAGCGAGGAGCATGGCCTCCAGCTGGACTTCCGCTGGGCTCCCGACCAACGTCTGGCCGCTCTCGCCGTGGGGCTGGACCAACCAGACTGACGCCGCTCGGCCCAGATTCGGTATGTCGTTGGTCAGGAGGCTCCGGGGCGGCCGGTGACGAGTCGCAGGCCGAGGGCGGCATACATCGCCCCGATGTCTGCCGGGCGGCGGTTGATCGAGGGGGAGTACCACCGGGCCACGTCGATGCACAGCGACATCAGGGCCAACGCCGTGTCCGGCACGTCGTCGACGGCGAGCTGCCCGCTGTCGACACCCTCCTGGATGACATCGCGGACGGTCGCGTCGATCTCCTTGCGCAGAGCGAGCACCTCCTCACGGTGCGGCGCGGTGAGGTGGGGAAACTCGTACTGCACGACGCGCGCGACGTCGTAGTGCTCCGCATGCCAGGCAGAGAAGCTCGACATGACCCGGGACAGCCGCTGTGCCGGGTCACCGGGCGGCGACGCCGCTTTCTTCACCAGGCTGAGCGCCGCCTCGTGGCCGCTGCGGCTCAGCGCGTGCAGCAGGTCCTCCTTGGAGGAGAAGTGCACGTAGACCCCGGCTGGGGACAGCCCCGCGCGCGAGGCGATGTCTCGCGTCGTCGTCGCGTGGAAGCCCTTGTCGGCGAAGGCGCCGGCGGCCGCGACGAGCAGCCGGTCGACCGTCTGTGCCCCCGAGGCTGTCGTCGTGGCGCTCACGTTGACAGCATGCCGCAGGTCGGCAAAACTAAGCAAGCGCTTAGTCACCTGGAGGTAGTCATGCCACGCAACGTCTACGACGAGGACCACGAGTCGTTCCGCAGCTCCGTGCGGGAGTTCGTCGACCGCACGCTCACGCCGCGAGCAGAGGAGATGATCGAGGGGCGCACGATCCCTCGAGACATCTGGAAGGAAGCCGGCAAGCAGGGGCTGTTCGGCTTGGACATCCCCGAGGAGTTCGGGGGCGCCGGCGCAGGTGACTACCGGTTCAACGCCATCTCGGCAGAGGAGATCGCGAAGTTCAGCGCATCGGCCTCCTCGTGCTTCGGCATCCACGCCGACGTGTGCCCGCCGTACCTCGTCGACCTCGGGACCGCGGAGCAGAAGCAGCGCTGGCTGCCGGGGATGGCGTCCGGCGACCTCATCTGTGCGATCGCGATGACCGAGCCGTCCGGTGGCTCCGACCTTGCCGCCATCAAGACGACGGCAGTCCGCGCCGACGACGGCAGCGGCGACTGGGTCATCAACGGCAGCAAGACCTTCATCACCAACGGCTTTCAGGCCGATCTCGTCATCGTGGCCACCCGCACGGACCCGAGCAGGGGTGCCAAGGGCATCACGCTGTTCATGCTCGAGGACGGGATGACGGGGTTCACCCGGGGACGCAAGCTCGACAAGGTCGGTCAGGTCGAGGCGGACACGGCGGAGCTGTTCTTCGACAACGTCCGCGTCTCGGACGGCAACCGGATCGGCGAGGAGGGGCGCGGCTTCATCGCGATGATGGAACGCCTCCCTCAGGAGCGCGTGGGGGCGGCCGTCGCCAACACCGCCCACGCGGCGCAGATCCTCGTCGAGACGATCGAGTACACCAAGGAGCGCAAGGCCTTCGGTCAGCCGATCGGCTCGTTCCAGCACAACAAGTTCAAGATCGCCGAGCTCGTCACCAAGATCGAGGTCACCCAGGCCTACGTCGACGACTGCGTGGCGGCCCACGCTCAGGGAGCGCTCACCGCGGTGGACGCGGCCAAGGCCAAGTGGTGGAGCGCGCAGGTGCAGAACGACGTGCTCGACGAGTGCGTCCAGCTCTACGGTGGCTACGGCTACATGAACGAGTACCGCGTGGCGCGCGCCTGGCGTGACGCACGCGTCACGAAGATCTGGGCCGGGTCCAACGAGATCATGAAGGAGCTCATCGGCCGCGACCTCGGCCTCTGACCCAGTCGGGGACGGCCGCGGTCGCCGGTGAGGTCACCCGGCCACACCCGTGGACGGATGTGATGGGATCGGGGCATGGGGCTCGCGCAGGAGGTCACGACCCGGCGGATGCTGCGGGCTCGCGAGCAATGGAACGGGCGTATGC
>JBAVXU010000054.1:0-4854 GCA_049698415.1 Mycobacteriales bacterium | reverse complement strand
CGGTCCTGACCGGATCCCGTACTCTCAAGGACGCCATCAACGAGGCGATGCGCGACTGGGTCACCAACGTCGAGAGCACGCACTACGTCATCGGCTCGGTCATGGGCCCGCACCCGTTCCCGATGATCGTCCGGGACTTCCAGCGCATCATCGGGGTCGA
Source organism: Mycobacteriales bacterium (assembly GCA_049698415.1). Lineage (GTDB taxonomy): Bacteria > Actinomycetota > Actinomycetes > Mycobacteriales > QHCA01 > QHCA01. The sequence continues at coordinate 4,694 of JBAVXU010000054.1, read as the reverse complement.
GGCGCGCGGGCAGTGCCTGGAGCTGACCGGGCGGCTGCCCGACGTCGTCGCCGCGTGTGTCGGCGGTGGCTCCAATGCCATGGGCATCTTCTCGGCGTTCATCCCGGACGAAGGCGTGCGCCTCATCGGTTACGAAGCCGGTGGCGAGGGCATCGCGAGTGGGCGGCACGCGGCGACCGTCGGCGGTGGCCGGCCCGGAGTGCTGCACGGGATGCGGACGTACCTCCTGCAGGACAGCGATGGGCAGACCCAGCCGACGCACTCGATCTCGGCCGGCCTGGACTACCCGGGTGTCGGTCCCGAACATGCCTGGCTCTATGACAGCGGTCGCGCGGAGTACCACTCCGTCACGGACGCGCAGGCCATGGAGGCGATGGCGTTGGTCGCCCGCAGCGAGGGCATCCTCGTCGCGATCGAAACCGCGCACGCCTTCGCCGGCGTGCTTCCGCTGGCCAAGGAGTTGGGACCGGACGCCGTCGTGCTCGTCTGCTGCTCGGGCCGTGGCGACAAGGACATGGACACGGCAGCCCGCTGGTTCGACCTTGCCTGACGGCGGGGTGGCCGTGAGCCAGCTGTCGGAGGCATTCGCTCGGGGGCGGGCGGAGTCCCGCGGGCTGCTGGTCGGCTACCTCCCCGCGGGCTATCCCAGTGTTCCCGGTGCGATCGCGGCGCTGACCGCGATGGTCGACGGGGGAGTTGACGTCGTCGAGGTCGGGCTTCCCTACAGCGACCCGCTGATGGACGGGCCGACGATCCAGGACGCGGTCGACCGGGCGCTCGCTGCCGGGGTGCGTACGAAGGATGTGCTCAGCACAGTCGAGGCGGTGGCGCGCACCGGGGTGCCCACACTGGTCATGACGTACTGGAACCCGATCGACTCCTACGGGGTCGACCGGTTCGCCCGTGATCTGGCTGCCGCCGGGGGAGCGGGGCTGATCACGCCGGACCTGATTCCCGACGAGGCGGCGGGCTGGCTCTCGGCCTCCGACGATGCAGGGCTCGACCGGGTGTTCCTGGTGGCGCCCTCGTCGACCGACGAGCGGCTCGCGATGACCGCGAGCCAGTGCCGTGGTTTCGTGTATGCCACAGCTGTGATGGGGGTGACGGGTGCTCGCGAGGCGACCAGCGCACAGGCCCCCGAACTGGTGGCGCGGGTGCGCGCGGTGACCGACCTTCCGGTCGGCGTCGGGCTCGGCGTGAGCAACGGCCGTCAGGCCGCCGAGGTGGCCGGGTACGCGGATGCAGTCATCGTCGGCTCGGCGTTCGTCCGATGCCTGCTCGACGCCGCCGGCGAGGCTGACGGTCAGCGCGCCGCCCGCGACCTGGCCGCAGACCTCGCCGCCGGGGTCCGCCGGGGAACATAGCGGTCCGCGCCGGGTATCCGTGCCGAACCTTTACCGCCGCTGTGGCGTCTCAGTGTCATGGAGCCTCCGGACACGCTGGTCCCGGCCTCGGTGCCGAGGAGTCGACTGGTGAGTGAGCGGGACGACGTGCTGCGCGAGGTCTACCTCGCCCATTACGGCCGGCTGGCCGGGTGGTGCGCCCACCTGGTCGGTGACCGTGACCTCGGGCACGAGTTCGCCACCGAGGCGTTCACCCGTCTCCTGACCCGCTGGCGCGTCGTCGACGACCCGCGCGCCTGGCTGTACATGACCGCGACCAACCTGATCCGTGACCACTGGCGCCGGACCAAGCGCGAGCGACGCGCGCTCAACCGGATCGCTGCCGAGCCGGCCGTGCAACCCGCGGGCGACCCGGGCGTACGCGACCTGGTCGAACGCCTGCCGGAGCGACTGCGCGCCGTGGTGCTCCTGCACTACTACGCCGACCTGCCCATCAGCGAGGTCGCGGCCGTGCTCGGCAAGGCTGAGGGCACGGTGAAGCGGTCGTTGTTCGACGCCCGGGCCAGACTGCACGCGGCCATGGAGGGAACCCGATGACCGATCCGATGGACAGACTGTTGCACGCGCCCGACTTCGAGCCGCTCGTCGCTCTGGCCGGGCACTTCGACGAGATCGCCCGGCGAGCCGGAGCCCGTCGGCGGCGCCGTTTCGCCGCAGCATGCGTCCTCAGCGCCGTCGTGGTCGCCGGCACCCTGACCGGGATCGCGATCGCGGCCCGACCGGCTCAGGCACCCCTCCCACCGGCCTCCGGCTCGTCTCCGAGTGAGACTCCCTCAGCGCCGCCGACCCAGTCGCCCAGCACCCCACCGGCCAGCACCCCGGTCGCGGCGGCCGGGCTGGGCACCGGCCCGGTGCCGGCGAACTTCCGGCCGGTGTCGGTCACCTACGTCTCCTCAGCCGTCGGGTTCCTGCTCGGTGACCGGCCGTGCGGCCAGAGCGTGCGCTGCCCCGCCATGGTGGTGACCGGCGACGGCGGTGCAGCCTGGCAGGGACTGCCCGAACCCCCTGCTCCTCTGGCGAACAGAACCTCGGCGGCGCCGACGCGGGACGGGATCAGCGACGTACGGTTCGCGAACCCGCGTGACGGCTGGCTCTTCGGCGGCGGGCTGTGGGCGACCCACGACGGTGGCCGGCACTGGGATCACAGTGTCCTGACGCCCTCGGGCGGCGACAGCGTCGTCCTCGACCTGGCGACCGACGGCACCACGAGCTATGCGGTCGTTGCCACGTGCGGATCTGACGGTTCCTGCCGTTCGTACCGGCTGTACGAAGGTTCTGTGGGTAGTGACGCTTGGCGGCCAGTGGCCGGCTCGCTCGGCGCCGGTACCGCCAGATTCATCGGTTCGCTGTCGGTGAGCGGCGGTCGGGGCATCGTGATCGCGGGTTCATCCCTGTGGGTGCGGTCCGGCTCGCAGTGGCGATCGGTGAGCTCGCCACCGTGCGGCAGTACCGGGGGTGCGAGCGCGGCAGCGGCGAGTGCGTCCGACGCGCGGCTGGTGGTGTTCTGTGGCGAGGGCGCGGCCGGTTCGCGATACCTCACCCCCTGGGTCTCCGACGACAACGGCGCCGGGTGGCGCAAGGTTGCCGACGGATCGGCCGTCACCCCGAGCGGGCGGATCACCGTCGCCGCCGCCAGCGCGCAGATCTTCATGATCGCCTCGGCCAATCCGGACCTCGGCGGACGTCTGCTGCGCAGTAGCGACGGCGGACGCAGCTTCACCGACGCCGCAGCACCGAAGCAGCCGGGCGGATGGTGGTACGTCGGGGCCCGGTCCGCGGCCTGGCTGGTCGCAGTGCCGGCGCAGCCCGACGGGTCGCTGTGGAGCAGTCGCGATGCCGGGCGGACCTGGCAGGCCTACCGCTTCCGCTAGGCGGCCACCCGCCGGACCGGGCTAGGCGGAGCGGACGACGTCCTTGACGACGCCCGAATTGCCGGCCGCGCTGTCGGGAACCACGATCGGGACCGACGGAGTCGTCGGAGACGGCAGATCGTCCGGGTCGTACCACCCGAGTGCCGCCACCTTGCTGGGCAGGTTGACGACGGCCTCGCCGCCGATGACCTCGCAGCGGAAGGCATAGGTGATCTGTTCGGGCAGGCCGGTGGCGCCCCCGCAGAGGTGATACAGGCCGACCAGGTCGACAACCTTGGTCTCCAGCCCGGTCTCGACCCGGATCTCGCGGATCACGGCGTGGACCGGGGTCTCCCCGGCGTTGATCCGGCCGCCCGGCAGACCCCACCGCTGCTGCCCGTAGTTCTGCCGGATCAGGAGCACCCGGCCGGCAGCATCGTGGATCACCGCAGCCGCGACGGTCAGCAGCCCGGCGGAGGTATCGCTCATGTCGAGCGACCCTAAACCCTTCGCGGGAGCTACCGCCACGTGCAGTCCGCGGTCGGGCGCCGACTAGGTTGGGCGGGTGATCCTCGCTTCCATCCCTTCACCGTCAACCGGCGTCTGGCATCTCGGCCCGGTCCCGATCCGCGCCTACGCGCTGTGCATCATCGCCGGGGTCATCGCCGCCGTCGTCATCGGCGAGCGCCGCTGGCGTGCCCGCGGTGGCCGCAGGGGCACCGTGACCGACGTCGCTGCCATCGCCGTGCCGTTCGGCCTGGTCGGCGGCCGGCTCTATCACGTGATCACCAGCCCGGAGGCGTACTTCGGCAAGGGTGGGGACCCGATCAAGGTTCTCTACATCTGGCAGGGCGGCCTGGGCATCTACGGCGCCATCGTGCTCGGCGGGGTGGGCGCCTGGCTGGCCTGCCGGTCGCGGGGGATCCGGCTGCCCGCATTCGGCGATGCTGTGGCACCCGGCATCGCCGTGGCGCAGGCGATCGGACGTTTCGGCAACTACTTCAACCAGGAGCTGTTCGGCCGCCCCACGAACCTGCCCTGGGGACTGGAGATCGCACCCGGTCGCGACGGGACCGTTCCTGGGCGCGACACCTACCACCCGACGTTCCTCTACGAATCTCTGTGGTGCCTGGGCACCGCAGCCGTCGTGGTCTGGGCCGACCGACGGTTCAAGCTCGGCCGCGGCCGGGCCTTCGCCCTCTACATCGCGCTCTACGCCCTGGGCCGGGCCTGGATCGAGGCGCTGCGGGCCGACACGGCCAACACCCTGTTCGGGGTACGGATCAACATCTGGACCTGCCTGGTGGCGTTCCTGCTCGCGGTGCTGTGGATGGTGACCCACCGTGGCCCGCGCGAGACCGAGGTCGAGCCGGCCCCGGCGGCAGCGGAGTCGGCCGATGCGTCCGCCGCCGAGCCCGCCACGGCTAACGCCGCCGAGCCC
>JBAVXU010000053.1:0-2331 GCA_049698415.1 Mycobacteriales bacterium | reverse complement strand
GTGCCGGCTGCCGCGCCCGAGGCGTGGTGGGGGATGGCGCCGGCCACCCCCGGTGCGGAGCCGATTCGGCCACCTGATGCTCCGGTGCGCGTCTCGGCGTCGGGCCTGGCCGCTTTCGACCTGTGTCCGTTGCGATGGTTCTTCGAGCGCGAGGCCGCGGCCGTTGCCGCGTCGAGCGCCGCACAGGGTTTCGGCTCGGTGCTGCATGCACTCGCCCGGCTCGTGTCCACCGGGGCGTTGCCTGACGACGTCGACCTTCTCGTCGAGCGACTGGACACCGTCTGGGGTGCGCTCGGTTTCGAGGCGGCCTGGCTGGGGCCGCGTGAGCGCGAGCGGGCGCGAGCGGCCCTGCACCGGCTGGTCAGGTGGAACCGTGACAACGATCGCGAGCATCTGGGCAGCGAGGTCGGCTTCGGCCCGGTGGAGGCGGCCGGAGCACTGTTGGCCGGCACCGTCGACCGTCTCGATGCCGACGCCGAGGGCAAGCTGCACATCGTCGACTACAAGACATCGGCCAAGAAGCCGGCCAAGGCCAAAGTGGCAGTCGATCTGCAGTTGGGTCTCTATCAACTCGCGGCCCAGGCCGGTGCGATGACCGAGGTGGCCGGGGGACGGGACCACGTCGGCGGTGCCGAGTTGGTGCAGCTCGTCGACGGCTTGGCTGACGGCGGACCCTCTGTGCAGCCGCAGGATCCACTGCCATCCGACGGTGAGCCCGTCACCAGCAGCCTGCATGCGATGGTCGATGCCGTGCTGGGCGAGCAGTTCCCGGCCCGTCCCAACGACAGGTGCGAGAGGTGCGCGTTCCGCCGGGCCTGCCCGGCACAGGACGCCGGGCAGGGCGTGGTCGCGTGACGAGCTTGGTGACCCGGCTGCCCCACCCCTCGGCCGACGGGGCTTATCTCTCGCCGTTGCTCGGCCGTGAGTTCACCGGCGAGCAGCTTGCCGTGATCACCGGCCCGCTGGCGCCGCAGCTCGTCGTCGCGGGAGCCGGGTCCGGCAAGACGACGGTGATGGCGGCAAGGGTGGTGCACGCGGTGGCCTGGCACGGTCTCGCGCCGTCCGAAGTTCTCGGCCTGACCTTCACCAACAAGGCCGCCGCCGAGCTCGCCGCCCGCATCCGCGAGAGCCTGCAACGACTGCACGCCGAGCACCTGATCGAGGCGGACCCCACCGTCGACGACTTGCCGATCGTGTCGACCTACCACTCATACGCCGCCGGCGTTCTCGCTGATCACGCTTTGCGGATCGGACGCGAGCCGTTGTCAGCCCTGCTCACCGAGGCCGGCCGCTGGCAGCTCGCGGGACGGGTCGTCCGGCAGGCGAGTGGGCCGTTCGCCGACCTGCCCTGGACTCCCGCGACCGTCACTCGCTACGTCCTCGACCTCGACGCCGAGCTGTCCGAGCACCTGGTCGACATCGAGGCCGTACGTCTCGTCGATCAGCGGCTGTGCGCAGAGATCGCGGCCGTGACCAAGCCCACCCTCGCGACGGCCAAGGTGGCCACCGCTGCCCGCGCTCGCGAGCAACTGCTCGAGCTGGTGGTCGCCTACCGCGCCCGCAAGCGGGGCCGCGACAGCGTCGACTTCGGCGATCAGGTCGCCCTCGCTGCGCAGATCGCGCAGCGCTGCCCCGAGGTCGGTGCGCTGGCCCGGGCCGAACACCGACTCGTCCTGCTCGACGAATACCAAGACACCGGGGTCGCGCAGCGGGTGCTGCTGGCCGAGCTCTTCGGCACCGGTCATCCGGTGACGGCGGTGGGTGACCCGTGTCAGTCGATCTACGGCTGGCGCGGTGCCTCTGTCGGCAACCTGCTGCGCTTCTTCGATCACTTCGGCACTCCCCACGGTCGGCCGTCAGCCCTGCCACTGCAGCTGTCGACCAACTTCCGCAGCGGTGGGCACCTGCTCGACATCGCCAACGTCGTGTCCGCTCCGCTGCGCACTCCCGATCCCGCCGCCCGCCGTCCGCACGTGCCCGTCAACGCGCTGCGCGCGCGCCCGGGTGCGGCGGACACCGGCACCGCCATCTGCGCCTTCCTGCCGACGGCGGCCGACGAGGCGGCATGGGTGGCCGAACGGATCGCCGCGGCGATCGACGGCGGGGTGAGCCCGGGCGAGGTTGCCGTGCTGTGCCGGCGACGAGCTGATTTCCCCCGGCTGCACGAGGCGATGGTTGCCGCCGGTCTGCCGGTGGAGGTGGTCGGCCTCGGCGGCCTGCTCGACGTGCCCGAAGTGGCCGACGTCGTCGCCACGCTCGAGGTGCTGGTCGAGCCCACCGCCAACCCCGCGCTGATCCGGCTGCTCACCGGCCCGCGCTGGGCCATTGTCC
>JBAVXU010000052.1:0-1608 GCA_049698415.1 Mycobacteriales bacterium | reverse complement strand
ACGAAGGCGACCTCCTGGTGCTGGAAGCGGACCTTGTCGCCCGCGAGCACGGCCTGCGTGTCGTAGGAGATCGTCGGCATCCAGGCGAGGCCCAGTGTCTCGAGGTCCTTGGCGGTGATGACCGCGGCGACCCTCGGGTGCGCGAGCGCCGCCGACGTGTCGATCGACTTGATCCGCGCATGGGCGTAGGGGCTGTGGAGGAAGGCGCCGACGACCGTGCCCGGCAGCCGCAGATCGTCGAGGTAGTTGCCCTGACCCCGGATGAAGCGTGCGTCCTCCTTGCGCTTCAAGCGGCCGAAACCGATTGGCCGCTCAGTCTTGGCGCTCGGAAGGTTCTCCTGGATTGTTGCCATGCTCAACTCCCTTGTGTGGGGGCGCCCTCGTACTCAGCCGCCCATCGAACTGCCGACACGATGTTCTTGTAGCCGGTGCACCGACAAATCGCACCCGAAATAGCCGTACGGATTTCCAGCTCGGTTGGATCAGGATTCTCGTCCAGCAGGGCGCGGGCGGTCATCAGCATGCCCGGCGTGCAGAACCCGCAGTGGAGGGCGTGCATCTCGTGGAAGCCCGCCTGGATCGGGTCGAGCTGGCCGTCGACCTCGAGGTCCTCGACCGTCCGGATCTCGTGGCCCTCGCACATCGCGGCGAGGATGGTGCAGGACTTGACCGGCAGTCCGTCCATCAGCACGACGCAGGCGCCGCAGTTGGACGTGTCGCAGCCCCAGTGGGTGCCGTGCAGCTCCGCGGTCTCGCGGATGAAGTGGAGCAGGAGCAGCCGCGGCTCGACGTCGCCGCTGTAAGGCGTTCCGTTGATGTTGACGGTGACTTCCATGTTCAGATCTCCCGGTGGAGGGCGCGGGCGGTGGCCCGGCGGAGTGCGCGCTTGGTCAACACGCCGGCCAGGTGGCGCTTGTAGTCAACCGGTCCGCGGCCGTCGGCGCTCGGGGAACAGTCGGCGGCGGCCATCGCGCCGGCTTGGGCGAATACGTCCTCCGAGGGGGTCTTGCCGCGGAGGAAGTCCTCCGACTGCGCCGCGTGGATCGTGGTGGGTCCGACCGCGCTGAGGCCGATGCCGGCGTCGCCGATCTTGTTGCCTTCCATCCAGACGGCGGCGGAGACGGCGGCGATCGCCCAGTCGCCGGCCCGACGCTCGACCTTCTCGTGAGCGCTGCTGCCGTTGGGACGGATCGGGATGCGCACCTCGGTGAGCATCTGACCCTCGCCGACCGCGGTCATGTACGGCCCGACGTGGAAGTCGTTCATGCCGACCACCGACTCGCCGCCGGAGCCGCGGATGACCGCCGTCGCCTTGAGGGCGACGCAGACGGCCGAGAGGTCCTCGGCCGGGTCGGCCTGGCAGAGCGAGCCGCCGATGGTGCCGCGGTTGCGGACCACCGGGTCAGCGATGACCATCTCCGCGTCGTGGAAGACGGGGAAGTACTGGCGCAGGAGGTCGGACTTCAGGAGCTCGACGTGACGCGTCATCGCGCCAATGCAGATCTCGTTGCCCTGCTTGCGGATGAACGAGAGCTCGGTGAGATCGTTGATGTCGATGAGGTGCTCGGGGTTGGCCAGGCGCAGCTTCATCATCGGCAGCAGGCTGTG
>JBAVXU010000051.1:0-4682 GCA_049698415.1 Mycobacteriales bacterium | reverse complement strand
CTGCTCCTGGGTCGCCGGCGACAGGCTTCGTCGAGGCCGTCGACGACCTCGCCGGCGCGCAGCAGGACCGCTGCGGCCTCTCCCCCGGGCCTGCACACGACGTTGACGCACCAGTGCATGCCGTAGGTGAAGTACACGTAGGCGTGGCCGGGCGGCCCGAACATCACCTGGGTACGCGGGGTGCGGCCGCGAAACGCGTGCGAGCCCGGATCGCGCTCGCCGGCGTAGGCCTCGACCTCGGTCAGCCGGACGGTCACCGTGCCGTCGCTGATCGTGCAGCCGAGCAGGCGGCGCGCCGCTGGAAGGCCGCCGCGTGCCAGCACCTCCGCGAGCCCGATCAGCTCGGGATCACCTGCTTGCCCGCCCAGGACCGATGGTCGTCCACAGTGGACACGACTGCCTCGAGCTGGCGGCGCACGGGTTCCGGCCCGGTGCTGCCCTCCGCCTTGCGGGCCAATAGGGCTCCCCGGACGTCGAGCACGTCTCGTACGTCAGGGGTCAGGTGCGGCGAGACGGCGGCCAACTCGGCGTCGGTGAGCCCGCTGAGCTCGCGGTCGTTGGCCTGGCACCACACGACAAGATGTCCGACGGCCTCGTGCGCCTCGCGGAACACGACCCCTCGGCTGACCAGCCGCTCGGCGATCTCGGTGGCCAGAGTGAACCCGTCGGGAGCGGCGGCCTCGAGCCGTTCGGTCGCGACCCGCATCGTGGCGATCATGCCGGCGACGGCGGGCAGCACCAGCAGGAGGGTGTCGACGGCGTCGAACACCGGCTCCTTGTCCTCCTGGAGGTCACGGTCGTAGGCGAGCGGCAGCCCCTTGAGCGTGACCATCAGGCCGGTGAGGTGGCCGATCAGCCGGCCGGCCTTGCCGCGGGCCAGCTCGGCGACGTCGGGGTTCTTCTTCTGCGGCATGATCGAGGACCCGGTGGAGTAGGCGTCATCGAGTTCGATCCAGCGGAACTCCCGCGACGCCCACAGGACGACCTCTTCGCCCAGCCGCGACAGGTGCACACCGATCAGCGCGGTGGCGAAGAGGAACTCCGCGGCGAAGTCGCGGTCGGAGACGGCGTCGATCGAGTTGTCGGCCGGACGGTCGAATCCCAGCTCCGCGGCGACCGCGGCCGGGTCCAGCGGCAACCCCGACCCGGCCAGCGCGCCGGACCCCAGCGGGCACACGGCGGCCCGCTTGTCCCAGTCGCGCAACCGCTCGACGTCTCGTACGAACGCCTGCACGTGCGCAAGCAGGTGGTGCCCGAACACCACCGGCTGGGCGTGTTGCAAGTGGGTCATGCCCGGAGCCGGGGTGTCGATGTGCTCGCGGGCCTGTCCGATCAGCGCGTCGCAGAGCTCGAGCAGCCGTGTCGCGACGCGGCGGGCGTGGTCGCGGAGGTACATCCGCAGGTCCGTGGCCACCTGGTCGTTGCGGGAGCGTCCGGCGCGCAGCTTGCCCCCAAGCGTGCCGAGGCGCTCCAGCAGGCCACGTTCGAGGGCGGTGTGCACGTCCTCGTCGTCGAGGGTCGGCCGGAAGCCACCGGACTCCACGGCATCGCGCAGGTCTTCCAGCGCGACGAGCACCCGCTCGGCCTCGGCGTCGTCGAGCAGCCCGGCGCGATGCAGCACCCTGGCGTGGGCGCGGGAGGCCAACAGGTCGTACGGCGCCAGTCGCCAGTCGAACTGCACGCTGACGGACAGCCGGGCCAGCGAATCTGCCGGGCCGCCGGCGAAGCGGCCTCCCCACAACCGGGTCGGGCTGCTTGGCCGGGACGTAGGGCGGGTCACCCCGCGGAGTCTGCCAGCCGCCGGTCGCGCTCTGCCACCAGCCGGTAGGGCAGACCGTACAAGTGGATGAAGCCGCTGGCCGCCGCCTGGTCGAATGAGTCCCCGGCGTCGTAGGTCGCCAGGGAGTAGTCGTACAGCGAGGCGGCGCTGCGCCGGCCGGTCGGCACCGCCCGGCCGCCGTGGAGGGTGAGCCGTACCTCGCCGGAGACCGCCTGCTGGGAGGACTGGATGAAGGCGTCGAGGGCCGAGCGCAGCGGTGAGAACCACAGCCCGTCGTAGACGAGTTCGGCCCAGCGCTGGTCGACCCCGCGCTTGAACCGGTTCAGCTCGCGCTCGACCGTCACGCTCTCGAGCTCCTGGTGCGCGGTGATCAGGGTGAGCGCACCCGGCGCTTCGTAGATCTCGCGGCTCTTGATGCCGACGAGCCGGTCCTCGACCATGTCGAGGCGGCCGATCCCCTGCGCGCCGGCCCTGGTGTTGAGCTCCTCGACGGCGGCCAGCACGCTGACCGGACGTCCGTCGATCGCCGTCGGCACTCCCGCGGTGAACGTGATCGTCACCTCGTCCGGCTCGCGCGGCGTGGCCGGGTTGGCGGTGTAGGAGTAGAGGTCCTCGATCGGTGCGTTCCAGATGTCTTCGAGGAACCCGGTCTCGACCGCCCGGCCCCAGACGTTCTGGTCGATGGAGTACGGCGACGAGCGGGTCACGTCGATGGGCAGCTGCATCTCCTCGGCGAACGCGATCGCCTTGTCGCGGGTCATCTCCGAGTCACGCACCGGCGCGATGACCCGCAGGTCCGGCGCCAGCGCAGCCAGGCCGACCTCGAAACGCACCTGGTCGTTGCCCTTTCCGGTGCAGCCGTGCGAGACCTGCGAGGCGCCGTACGTGCGGGCGGCCGCAACCAGGTGCTCGACGATCAGCGGCCGGGACAGCGCCGAGACCAGCGGGTAACGATCCATGTAGAGCGCGTTGGCCTGGATCGCCGGCAGCAGGTACCGGTCGGCGAACTCCTCGCGGACATCGGCGACGACGGACTCCACGGCGCCGCAATCGAGCGCTCGCTGGCGGATGACCTCGAGGTCCTCGCCGCCCTGGCCGACGTCGGCCGCGACGGCGATCACCTCCGCATTCGTCTGGGCGGCCAGCCAGCCGATGGCCACACTGGTGTCGAGGCCACCGGAATAGGCGAGCACGATGCGCTCGGTCATCTGCATATCTCCCTAGCTATCTGTGTGCGGTTGGTGGTGCCCGTCGGCCCAGGTACGCAGGCGTTGGGCGAGTTCGGCCCCGCCGTCGGCGTCACGGGCGACGAGGAGCACGGTGTCGTCACCGGCGATCGAGCCGACGAGGCCTTCGACCCCGCCTCGGTCGAGGGCCGAGGCGAGGAACTGAGCGGCACCCGGCGGGGTGCGTACGACAGCGATGTTGCCGCTGGAGTCCACGCCGATCAGCAACTCGGCAAGCAGTCGGTGGAGCCGGCCGGCGCTCTGCGCCGAACCGCCGTCAGGCTCGCCCGCCGGTCCTTCCTCGGGGACGACATAGACCCAGCCGCCGCCCGTGCGCCGCTTCACCGCAGCGAGTTCGTCGAGGTCGCGCGACAGGGTCGCCTGCGTGACGACGACGCCTTCCGACGCGAGCAGGGTCGCGAGCTCGGACTGCGAGTGCACCGGCCGGCCCTGCACGAGCGCGGTGATCAGCGCATGCCGGGCCGGCTTGGTCAGCGGCCTCATCGCAGCATCGGTCGCCGTCACGATCTGTCCAGCAGCCAGGTGAGCAACGCCTTCTGGGCGTGCAGGCGGTTCTCGGCCTCGTCCCACACAGCGCTCTGCGGCCCGTCGATGGCCGCGGCCGCAATCTCCTTGCCGCGATAGGCAGGCAGGCAGTGCAGGACGAGGGCATCGGGGGCCGCGTCGGCCAGCCGGTGCTCGTCGAGTGCGTACGGCACGAACGGAGCCTCCCGCTCGACCTGTTCGGCCTCCATCCCCATCGACACCCAGGTGTCGGTGACGAGGACATCGACACCGTCGCACGCAGCGCGTGGGTCGCGTACGTGCTCCGCGCTGCCGCCGCTGTCGACCGCCAGCTTCTGGGCGTCGGCCAGGAATCGCGGATCGGGGTCGAAGCCCTCGGGTGAGGTGACGCGTACGTGCATGCCGGCCGTGGCGCCGGCAAGTAGGCACGAGTGAGCCATGTTGTTGGCTCCGTCGCCGAGGTAGGTCAGGCTCAGCCCGGCCAGCCTGCCCTTGCGCTCCCGGATCGTCTGCAGGTCGGCCAGCAGCTGGCAGGGATGGAACTCATCGGTCAGCGCATTGATCACCGGCACCCGGCTCGCACCCGTCATCGCCTCGATCCGGGCCTGGCCGAAGGTCCGCCAGACGATGGCGACCGCCTGCCGGTCCAGGACCCGGGCGGTGTCCTCGATCGGCTCACCGCGGCCCAGCTGCGACGTCGAGGCGTCGATCACCAGCGGGTAGCCGCCGAGCTCGGCGATCCCGACCGAGAACGAGACCCGGGTCCGGGTCGAGGGCTTGTCGAAGAGCACCGCGACGGTCTTCGGCCCGGCCAGCGGCTTGGCGGCGAACCGGTCGGCCTTCATCCGATCGGCCAGGTCGAGAACCTCGAGCTGCTCGGCGGTGCTGAGGTCGTCGTCCCTGAGGAAGTGGCGGGCCATCAAGTCTCCATTCGATTCGGTGCGTCGGGAACGGAGACGAGTGTGGCTGCGGCCGCGTCCAGTGCCGCACGCAGGGCGGAGACGAAGGCATCCAGGTCGACATCGGTGATCACCAGCGGCGGCGCCAGCCGCAGCGCGTCCGGCGCGACCGCGTTGACGAGGAAGCCCTGCTGCCGCAGCGCCGCCTCCACGTCAGCGGCCACCGGCGCGGCGAGGAGCACCGCCCGCCAC
>JBAVXU010000050.1:0-13891 GCA_049698415.1 Mycobacteriales bacterium | reverse complement strand
CGGTCCGGGTCGTCATCGCGCTGCCGCAGGCGCGCAGCCTGGCCGCCCAGGTGTGGGTGGCGCAGCTCGGCCGGGTGCCGCTGCTGCTGCTCGAATCCGACATCGAGGAGAACGACGAGGTGTCCCGCGGGGTCACCGACCGGCTCTACGGCGGCGGCACCGATCACCGGCTGCTCCAGGAGATCCTGCTCGGCATCGGCGGGGTACGCGCGATCCGCGCCTACTGTGCCGTTGCAGGTGCCCCCGCACCCGAGGTGTTCCACTCCAATGAGGGCCACGCCGGTTTCCTCGGCCTGGAGCGGATCCGGGAGCTCATGGCGGGCGACCTCACGTTCGACCAGGCGCTTGCCGTGGTGCGGGCCGGCACGGTGTTCACGACCCACACCCCGGTTCCGGCCGGGATCGACCGGTTTCCGCGCGAGCTGATCTCGCGGTTCTTCGGCGCCGACACCGTCTGCCCCGGCCTGCCCATCGAGCGCATCCTCGAGCTCGGTGCCGAGCCCGACGCGGCCATCTTCAACATGGCCCACATGGGATTCGCCCTCGCCCAGCGCGCCAACGGGGTGAGCAAGCTGCACGGAGCTGTGAGCCGCGGCATGTTCACCAACCTGTGGCCGGGCTTCGACGAGTCCGAGGTGCCCATCGCCTCGATCACCAACGGCGTCCACGCGCCGACCTGGGTCGCCCGCGAACTGCTTGACACGCCCGACCTGCCGGCCGGGGATCTGTGGCGGCTGCGCCGCACATTGCGCGGCCGGCTGGTCACCGAGGTGCGCCGGCGTACCAAGCAGTCATGGCTGCACCGGGGTGCCACCGAGGCCGAGCTCGGCTGGGTGGAGGCGATGTTCGACCCCGACGTCCTCACCGTCGGATTCGCCCGCCGGGTGCCGTCGTACAAGCGGCTGACCCTGATGCTGCGCGATCCCGAGCGGCTGCGCGCCCTACTGCTCGATCCCGACCGGCCGATCCAACTGGTCATCGCCGGCAAGTCCCATCCGGCCGACGACAGCGGCAAGGCGCTGCTCCAGCAGATGGTGCGCTTCGCCGACGACCCCGAGCTGCGCCACCGCATCGCGTTCCTTCCCGACTACGACATCGGCATGGCCAAGTACCTCTACTGGGGATGCGACGTCTGGCTCAACAACCCGTTGCGGCCGCTGGAGGCCTGCGGCACCTCCGGCATGAAGTCGGCGCTCAACGGCGGGCTCAACCTCTCCATCCGTGACGGCTGGTGGGACGAGATGTTCGACGGCGCCAACGGCTGGGCCATCCCGACCGCCGGCGGCGTCACCGATCCTGACCGGCGCGACGGGCTCGAGGCGTCGGCACTGTACGAACTGCTCGAGACGCAGGTGACCGGCCGTTTCTACGACCGCGACGACTCCGGGATCCCGCTGCGCTGGGTCGAGATGGTCCGGCACACCCTCGACACGCTCGGGCCGCAGGTCCTCGCCTCCCGCATGGTCTGCGACTACGTCCACATGCTCTACGTGCCGGCAGCCGCGTCCGCGGCCAAGCTGTCGGTTGACTCCTACGCCGGAGCCCGCGATCTCGCGCTGTGGGCCGAGCGGGTGCACAAGGCGTGGCCGTCGGTGCGGATCGTGCACGTGGAGTCCTGGGGAGTGGGTGACACCCCCGAGCTGGGCGCGACACTCCGGCTACGGGCCGAGGTCGAACTCGATGGGCTGGCCCCGAGCGATGTCGACGTCCAAGCGGTCTACGGCCGGGTCGACGAGACCGACACGCTGCACAGCGTGAGCGGCACATCGATGGTCGAGATCGGCGCCCAGGACGGTTCGGCGGGGGTGGGGTCGCACTTCTTCGAGGCCGACGTGCCGCTGCAGCGATCGGGCCCGTTCGGCTTCACCGTACGAGTGCTCCCACGGCATCCGATGCTGTCCAATCCGGCCGAGCTGGGCCTGGTCACTCTCGCCTGACCGACCCCCACAGGTGGCTGGCGTGAGGTCCTGGTTTGGGCTGCCGCGGCGAAGTGCCCAGTCGGCCGTACGGTTGGATAGGGCTGTGCCTGGAGTCCCACTGCGCGGTGATGAGCCGGAAACGCTGCACGCAGATGTCGTCGTCTCGCTGGAAGGCGTGTCGGTCATCCGCGGCAGCAACACGTTGCTCCGCGACATCAACTGGCAGGTCGAACTCGACGAACGTTGGGTGATCCTCGGCCCCAACGGCGCCGGCAAGACCACCCTGGTGCTGCTCGCTGCCGCGCACCTCTACCCCTCGTCGGGTGGGGTCGCGCTACTCGGCGAACGGCTCGGCCGGGCCAACATCTTCGACTTGCGACCGCGGATCGGGCTCGCCACGGCCAGTCTCGCGGCCCGGATCCCGCCCACCGAGCGGGTCCTCGACGCCGTGGTCACGGCCTCTTATGCCGTGGTCGGCAGGTACCGCGAGGCCTACGACGCGCGCGACGAGATGCGGGCGCGTCACCTGCTCGATCAGTGGGGTTGCGCCGCATTGGCCGACCGGTCGTACGGCACCCTGTCCGAGGGGGAACGCAAGCGGCTCAACATCGCCCGCGCGCTGATGACCGATCCCGAGATCCTGCTGCTCGACGAGCCCGCGGCCGGGCTGGACCTGGCCGGTCGCGAGGATCTGCTGCGCCGGCTGACGAGGCTGGCCGAGGATCCCGAGGCGCCGACCCTGATCCTGGTCACCCATCACGTCGAGGAGATCCCACCCGGCGCCACGCACGCGATGGTGCTCTCGCACGGGTCCGTCGTCGCCCAGGGGCTGCTCGGCGATGTGCTGACCCCGCAGAACCTGTCGGCGGCGTACGGCATGCCCATCGTCGTCGAACGCGCGGGCCGCCGCTGGTTCGCCCGGTCCGGCCCGGGTTTCTAGTCCGCAACTGAGAGGAGCCCGGCTGTGGGCGAGTTCGTTCATCTTGAGGTCGACGGCGGGGTGGCCACGATCCGGCTCGACCGGCCACCCATGAACGCCCTGAACGTCACCGTCCAGGAGGAGATCCGAGCCGCGGCGATGGAGGTGACCTCGCGTCGCGAGGTCCGGGCAGTCGTTCTCTTCGGCGGAGCCAAGGTGTTCGCGGCTGGCGCCGACATCAAGGAGATGGCCGGCCTCGGCTTCGTCGAGATGGCCGAACGCGCGGGAGCGCTGCAGTCCGCGTTCGCGGCAGTCGCCCGGATCCCCAAGCCGGTGGTGGCTGCGGTGACCGGCTACGCCCTCGGCGGCGGGTGTGAGCTCGCGCTGACCGCCGACTTCCGGGTGTGCGGCGACAACGCCAAACTCGGCCAGCCCGAGATCCTGCTGGGCATCATTCCCGGCGCGGGCGGCACGCAACGGCTCACCCGGCTGATCGGACCGGCCCGGGCCAAGGATCTGGTCTTCTCCGGCCGGATGGTCGACGCGGAGGAAGCGCTGCGGATCGGCCTGGTCGACCGGGTGGTGCCCGCCGACCAGGTCTACGCCACGGCGCTGGAGATGGCGGGTCGCTACGTCGGTGGCCCGGCCCAGGCGCTGCGCGCGGCCAAGGCCGCCATCGAGGGCGGTCTTGACGGTGACCTCGACAGCGGACTGCGGCTGGAGAGCAACCTGTTCGCGGCTCTGTTCGCCACCGAGGACCAGTCGATCGGGATGCGGTCGTTCGTCGAGAACGGCCCTGGCAAGGCGAAGTTCGTGGGCGAGTGAGCATCGAGCGCAGCGAGGAGCGGAGCGAGTTGGTGGTGGGCGAGTGAGCATCGAGCGCAGCGAGGAGCGGAGCGAGTTGGTGATCGGCGAGTGACGGCGACGGCCCGGGAGATCGACGCGGCCCGCGATGACCCCAAGCTGGCCAACGTGCTCTACCACGACTGGGAGTCCTCGACCTACGACGACAAGTGGTCGATCTCCTACGACGAGCGGTGCATCAGCTACGCGCGCGATCGGTTCGTGCACATCGCCGGCGAGTCGGGCTGGCCGTACGGTGACGCGCTCGAGGTGGGCTGCGGCACCGGCTTCTTCCTGCTCAACCTCGCCCAGGCGGGCGTGCTCGAGCGAGGCCACGTCACCGACATCAGCCCGGGAATGGTCGAGGTCGCCCAACGCAATGCCGCTGGGCTGGGGCTCACGGTCGAGGGCCGGGTCGCCGACGCCGAGTCGATCCCGTACGACGATGACAGCTTCGACCTGGTCGTCGGGCACGCCGTGCTGCACCACATCCCCGACGTGGATCTGGCGCTGCGAGAGGTGCTGCGCGTGCTGCGCCCCGGCGGCCGGTTCGTGTTCGCGGGGGAGCCGACCCGCTACGGCGATGTCGTTGCGCGCCGGCTGTCCCGACTGACCTGGTGGGCCACCACCGAGCTGACCAAGCTGCCGGCATTGCAGGCGTGGCGACGGCCTCAGCAGGAGCTCGACGAGTCATCCCAGGCGGCCCACCTGGAGGCGGTCGTCGACCTGCATACCTTCGCGCCCGCAGCACTGCGCCGGCTGGCGATCTGCGCGGGTGCGGTCGATGTCGAGGTCAGGACCGAGGAGCTCACGGCGTCCTGGTTCGGATGGCCGGTGCGTACCTTCGAGTGCGCTGTGCCTGCCGAGCGTCTCGGCTGGGGTTGGGCGATGTTCGCCTATCGCACCTGGCAACAACTGTCCAAACTGGACACGAAGATTCTGTCGCGGGTCGTGCCACCCGGGTTGTTCTACAACGCCCTGGTGACCGGCGTGAAGCCGTGAGCTCTCAGCTGGCGGCCACCGCACCCCGACGCGCCTGATCCGGCCCCGCGGCCTCCCCTCTCGACCCGTGGGGGCGCCAAGGCCCCGGGTACGGTGACCCGGTGCTCAGCAGCGCACGGGACCCACGCCAGGCCCGCTTCCTCACTCTGGCCTCGCTTCGTTGGGTGATCCGGCACCGGGCCTGGACGCCGTACTACCTGCTGCGCTACTGGCGGTTCTTCTGGTTCAAGCTGCGTCACCCGCGGGTCATCACCGAAGGCTTCGTGTTCCTCGGCCGGGGGGTGGAGCTGTACGCCCGCCGCGGCTACGGCCGGCTCATCCTGGGTCGCTGGGTGCACATCGGCGACGGCAATCGGCTGCGCGTGCACGAAGGGACGCTCAGGGTCGGAGACAAGTGCGTCTTCGGCCGGACCAACACCGTCAACTGCTATCTCGACATCGAGTTCGGCCCGGCCACCCTGGTCGCCGACTGGGTCTACATCTGTGACTTCGACCACGTGACCGCCGATGTCAGCACGCCGATCAAGGACCAGGGCATCGTCAAGGCACCGGTGCACATCGCCGGCGACGTGTGGGTCGGGGTCAAAGCGACGATACTTCGCGGGGTGAGCATCGGCCGCGGGTCGGTGATCGGCGCGCACAGCGTCGTCACCGACGACGTCCCCGCGTACAGCGTCGTCGTCGGTTCCCCCGGCCGTGTCGTACGCAAGCGGATACGGGGTGACCTATGACGGTCAGGCTCGGCAGTGTCGTCATCAACTGCGCGGACATCGAGTCGATGACGGCGTTCTGGTCAGCCGCCCTAGGCCTGGCACCCAGCTCGGAGGGCGCTGAAGACGACTTCCGGGTGCTGCGCGGCGACCGCGTCAACGTGTCCCTGCAGCTCGCCGACACTCCGGTGAGCGGCCGGGACCAGATGCACCTCGATCTGTACGCCACTGACCAGCAACAGCAGGTTGCCCGGCTGACCGCGCTCGGGGCGACCTACCTGCGGCATAACGCCGATCCGCAGGACGACTTCGTGGTGATGGCCGACCCCGAGGGCAATGAGTTCTGCGTCTGCCAGTTGCGAGCGAACGAAGGCTGACCCCGGCTCACTGCGCGTCGGCGGCACCGCCGACGACGACGTTCCAGGGCCGGATGGCCCAGCTGGTGACGAGGCCGTTGGTCACATATGGGTCCTGCTGTACGAATCGCTCGACCGGCGCCGCATCCTCGACGTCCCACACCAGAAGGGCCCGGTCGGCCGGCTCGACTAATGCTCCGGCCAATGCCAGGTCACCGCGCTCACGAGCCGCCTTCGCCAGGGCCAGGTGCTCGTCGCGATAGGCCGGCCGGCGGTCGAGGTAGTCCTCGACCAGGTCATAGATCAATGCGAAGTACATGCCGGTCAGTCTCGCACCGCCGCCCGGCACCGGACACAGGGTGTTCAAGGCCACATCCACCAGGCGCTTGCAGGAGTTTGCACCCTAGCTACCGCCCGGTAACCTCCCGAGCATGAACATCGTCGTACTGGTCAAGCAGGTGCCCGACACATGGGCCGAGCGCACGTTGCGCGCTGACGACAAGACACTCGACCGTGATTCGGTTGAGGCCGTCATCAACGAGATCGACGAGTACGCCGTCGAGGAGGCGTTGCTGCTCAAGGAGGCCCACGGCGGAGAGATCACCGTCTTGTCGATGGGTCCGGAGCGAGCCGTCGACACGATCCGCAAGGCATTGGCGATGGGCGCGGACAAGGCCGTACACCTCTGCGACGACGCGCTGCACGGCTCATGCGCGCCGCAGACGTCACTCGCCCTGTCCAAGGCGATCGGCACCCTGGAGTTCGATCTGATCATCTGCGGCTCCGAGGCGGTCGATGCGCGCGTGTCCGCGATGGGCGCCCTGCTCGCCGAGCGGCTGTCCCTCCCGCAACTCACCGGCGCACGCAAGGTCGACATCGACGGGACCACCGTGCGCATCGAGCGCCAGATGGAAAGCGGCTACGAAGTTGTCGAGGCCAGCCTGCCCGCGGTGATCAGCGTCGTGGAGAAGATCAACGAGCCGCGCTACCCCTCCTTCAAGGGCATCATGGCCGCCAAGAAGAAGCCGTTCACCACGCTGAGCATCGCCGACATCGGGGTCTCGGCCGACGAGGTCGGGCTCGCCAACGCGACGAGCGAGGTCGTGGAGTTCACCCCGCGGCCACCACGCGAGGCCGGCCAGATCGTCAAGGACGAGGGTGACGGCGGCACCGCGCTGGCCACCTACTTCGCTTCCCAGAAACTGATCTGAGGGACCACGACATGGCAGAGATTCTCGTGCTGGTTGAGCATGCCGACGGCGTGGCCAAGAAGGTCACCTTCCAACTGCTGACCGCGGCCCGGGCGATGGGCGAGCCGTCGGCAGTCGTTCTGGGTGCGGCTGGCACGGCGGCCGGGCTGCGTGATTCGCTGGCGGAGTACGGCGCGGCCAAGGTCTACGTCGGCGAGTCCGAGGACATCGACTCGTATCTGGTGGCGCCCAAGGCCGAGGCGCTGGCAGCGCTGGTGGCCGACAAGTCGCCTGCGGCGGTTCTCATCGCCTCGAGTGCCGAGGGCAAGGAGATCGCCGGTCGGCTCGCACTCAAGATCGGCAGCGGCTTCCTCACCGACGCCGTCGACCTCACCGCGGACGCCACGGCCACCCAGTCGGTCTTCGGCGGCGCGACCATGGTGACCTCGCGGGTCAGCAAGGGCATTCCGATCGTGACCGTACGACCCAACGCCGTCGAGGCATCCGCCGAGCCGGGCGACGCGGCCGAAGAGTCCATCGAGGTGACGATCTCCGACTCCGCCAAGGGTGCCCGGGTCGTCGACCGGGTGATCGAGGACACCGGCAGCCGCCCCGACCTGACCGAGGCCTCGATCGTGGTCTCCGGTGGCCGCGGACTCGGCGGCGCCGAGAGCTTCGAGCTGATCGAGAAGCTCGCCGATGCGCTCGGCGGTGCCGTCGGCGCCTCCCGGGCCGCCACCGACGCCGGGTGGTACCCCCACCAGAACCAGGTGGGCCAGACCGGCGTCACCGTCTCACCGCAGCTCTACGTCGCGGTCGGCATCTCAGGCGCGATCCAGCACCGAGCGGGCATGCAGACCTCGAAGACGATCGTCGCGATCAACAAGGATCCCGAGGCGCCGATCTTCGAGCTTGTCGACTTCGGCGTCGTGGGCGACCTGTTCCAGGTGGTCCCGCAGCTCACCGAGGAGATCGTCAAGCGCAAGGGCTGACCCTCGGTCGGATAATTTGGCCCCGGCGCAGCCGAACGGGAATTCCTGTCGTACCCCCGACGTAGCCTGTAGTGATGGTCACCACGGAACGCCCTGGGCGAGCGCTGCCCTCAAGCGTGTTCCGCGGTTCCCATCGGGCGACGACCGTCGGCCTGGTCATCAGCGTCACGCTTATCGCGTTCGAGGCGATGGCGATCGCCACCGCGATGCCCTCGGCGGTGCGCGACCTGAACGGTCTGGCCTACTACTCCTGGCCGTTCACGGCGTTCCTGGTCACCAGCGTCGTCGGAATCGTCCTGTGCGGTGATGTCTCCGACCGGGTCGGGGCCGCCCGTCCCCTGCTCATTGGCCTCGCGGTCTTCACCGCCGGGCTGATCATTGCCGGAACCGCGCAGATCATGGCGATCTTCGTGCTCGGCCGGGCCATCCAGGGCTTCGGTACCGGTCTCGTGATCGTCGCGATCTACGTCGTCATCGCTCATGCGTACGACGAGGACCAGCGGCCCAAGGTCTTTGCGGCCATCTCAGCGGCCTGGGTGCTGCCTTCGGTCCTCGGCCCGGCGATCTCGGGCGTCATCAGCGAGCACTTCACCTGGCGGCTCGTCTTCCTCGGCCTGCCGCCGTTCATCGTCCTCGGTGTCCTGCTGCTGCGGCCCGCGCTTCGCGGCCTGCCGCATCACGCGGCGCCGCGCGGTGATGCCCGGTCGCGGGTGTTGTTGGCGGTCGCTGCCGCGCTCGGCGTCGCCGCGCTGCAGTACGCCGGCCAGGACGTGCGCTGGTTGTCGATCGCCCCGGCCGTCGCCGGAGTGGTCCTGCTGGTGGTCGCGCTGCCCAGGCTGTTACCGACCGGGACGCTGCGGTTGCGTCGGGGTCTGCCCGCGGTCGTTGCCTTCCGCGGCCTGTTGGCCGGAGCGTTCTTCGGGGCCGACGCGTTCATCCCGCTCATGCTCAGCCACGTGCACGGGTTCCGGCCGTCGCTGGCGGGGCTGCCGCTGACCGTAGCCGCGTTGGGCTGGACCGCCGGTGCCTGGTGGCAGGGGCACCGCACGCCGGCGCAGCGGCACCTGTTCATCCGGGCCGGTTTCGCCCTGGTGGCGACCGCCGTGGTGGGAATGGGCATCGTCGCGCTGCCCGGCGTCAGCGGGTGGCTGGCCGCGCCGGTGTGGATCGTGGGTGGACTGGGGATGGGCCTGGCGATGCCCACGATTTCGGTGCTCACCATGAAGTTCGCCGAACCCGGTGAGCAGGGCTTCGCCTCATCTGCGCTGCAGATTTCCGACGTATTGTTTGGCGGTGTCTGTATCGGCGCCGCAGGTGTCCTCATGGTCGCCGTCACGCGCAACGGCGCCAGCCTGTCGTCGGCGATCGTGCTGGTCAACCTGCTGCTGGCAGTCGTTGCGGTCGCGGGAGCACTCGCTGCCGGTCGCGCGAGTGAGGATCGAGCAGCGCGAGGTTAGGCTGGGTTCGACATGACCTATCTCGATCACGCCGCGACCACTCCGCTGCTGCCCGAAGTCGCGCAGGCCATGGCGGGGGAGTTCGGTGCGATCGGCAACGCCTCGTCGCTGCACGCCAGCGGACGCCGAGCCAGGCGCACTGCCGAGGAGTCCCGCGAGCGGTTCGCCGACGCGCTGGGCGCCCGTCCCTCCGAGGTCATCTTCACCGCGGGCGGCACGGAGAGCGACAACCTGGCCGTCAAGGGTCTCTATTGGGGTCGGCGGGCGCAGGATCCACGCCGCCGACGAGTGCTCGCCAGCGCCGTCGAGCACCACGCCGTCCTCGACCCGGTCGAATGGCTGGTGGCCCATGAGGATGCCGAGGTCACCTGGCTCGAGGTCGACAGCAGCGGCACGGTCCACCCCGACACACTGCGCGCGGCGCTGGACGGTGGCGGTGACGAGGTCGCGCTCATCACCGTGATGTGGGCCAACAACGAGGTCGGCACGGTGCAGCCGATCACCGACCTGGCGGCGCTCGGGCACGACTACGACGTTCCGTTCCACACCGATGCTGCACAGGCGGTGGGTCAGTTGCCGGTCGACTTCGCCGCCAGCGGCGTCGATGCCATGACGATCAGCGGGCACAAGTTCGGCGGTCCGCTCGGCGTCGGGGCTCTGCTGCTGGCCCGCGACGCACCCTGCACCCCCTTGCTGCACGGCGGCGGCCAGGAGCGCGGCGTGCACTCGGGCACCCTCAACGTGCCGAGCATCGTCGGTCTGTCGGTTGCGGCCGAGGCTGCCGTACGCGACCTGCCGGTGCGTGCCGGGCGGCTCGGCCGGCTTCGCGAGGACCTGGTCGAGAGGCTGCGCAGGGAGGTGCCGGAGGCAGTTCTCAACGGCGACCCGGTCAACCGACTGCCGGGCAACGCCCACTTCTCTTTCCCCGGCTGTGAGGGCGATGCGCTCCTGATGCTGCTCGACGCCCGTGGCATCGAGTGCTCGACCGGATCGGCCTGCTCGGCCGGCGTCGCTCGGGCCAGCCACGTCCTGCTCGCCCTCGGCGCCAGCGAGGAACGCGCTCGCGGTTCGCTGCGCTTCTCACTCGGCCACACCAGCACCGAGGAGGACGTCGACGCGCTGGTCGAGGCGATCGGCCCGGTGGTCGAGCGGGCTCAGCGTGCCGGGCTGTCGACGGTGCGCCGATGAGAGTGCTGGCGGCGATGTCCGGCGGGGTCGACTCGGCGGTGGCTGCCGCCGAGGCGGTCGAGGCCGGTCACGACGTCACCGGCGTGCACCTCGCGCTCTCCCGCGCACCGGCCTCGTTGCGGACAGGTGCCAGAGGGTGCTGCACCGCCGAGGATGCCCGTGACGCCCGGCGCTCCGCTGACGTGATCGGCATCCCGTTCTACGTCTGGGATCTCGCCGAGCGGTTCGCCGAGGACGTCATCGACGACTTCGTCGAGGAGTACGCCGCGGGGCGCACGCCGAACCCCTGCCTGCGGTGCAACGAGCGGATCAAGTTCTCCGCGGTGCTCGACCGCGCACTCGCGCTCGACTTCGATGCAGTGGTCACCGGCCATCACGCCCGGCTCAGCGATGGGGTGCTGCGCCGGTCGGTCGATGCCGGCAAGGATCAGTCGTACGTCCTTGCCGTGCTGACAGCCGATCAGTTGTCGCGCGCGATGTTCCCGCTGGGCGGCTACACCAAGACGCAGGTGCGGGCACGTGCCGCGGCCCTCGGCCTCGCTGTCGCCGACAAGCCCGACAGTCACGACGTGTGTTTCATCGCCGACGGTGACACCGCCGGCTTCCTGCGGGGCCGAATCGGCGCCGCACCCGGACCCATCGTCGATGAGGGAGGCGTCGTGGTCGGCGACCACGAGGGCGCGTTCGCCTACACCGTCGGTCAGCGCCGCGGCCTGCGGATCGGCCGCCCGGCACCTGACGGCCGGCCGCGCTACGTGCTCGACATCTCGCCGGTCACCAACACCGTCACGGTCGGTCCCGGCGAATCCCTCGACGTCACCGAAGTAGCTGGAATCCGTCCGGTGTGGACCGGTGGGGGCGAGCCCGCCGGTGTGTTCGAAGGCGTCGCCCAACTGCGGGCGCACGGCGGCATCTCCCCGTGCACGGCCGAGCTGGTGGGTGACGAGCTCGTCGTCCGGCTGCACGAGCCGGTCCGCGGCGTGGCCCGCGGTCAGGCTGTCGTGCTCTACGACGGCGACCGGGTCATCGGCTCGGCAACCATCGACGCCACGGGCCGGGCCGCAGTACGCCGATGACGGCGGGTGCTGTGCTGCCCTGGCGGGCCGGGGTTTCCACCGGCGTCGGGTCGATGCCGGGGGAGGACCCGTACTCCTCGTTGCGGGTTGTTCTTGAGGACTGCCCCGACCTGGTGTTCCTTCCCGAGTTGCCGGCCCGCGGTCCGGGCGCGGGCCTGATCGGCCGAGGCGCCGCACTACTGGTCGATATGCCGGTGGACCTGCAGCCGTCGGGCTGGCGCTTCGTCGACCGGCCGGGGCTCGACGCGCGCCGAGCTCACGACCTGCTCTCGCGCGACCTCGATGCCGCAGAAGAGCTGCTGGCCGGCTACACCGGCCTGCTCAAGGTGCAGGCCACCGGGCCGTGGACCCTCGCCGCCGGGGTCGAACTGAATCGCGGTGACAAGGCGCTGGCTGATCCGGGGGCCTGCCGCGACCTGGCCGAGTCCCTCGCCGAAGGGGTGCGCCGCCTTGCTGCCGATGTGGTCCACCGGGTGCCGGGTGCCACCGTGCTGCTGCAGCTCGACGAGCCGTCGCTGCCGGCGGTGCTGCTGGGCCGGGTCCGGACGGCCAGTGGGTTCGGCGCGTTGGCCGCGGTCGAGGAGCCGGCGGCCGAATCCGTCCTCAAGTTGGTCCTCGGGGCGGCGGGCGTCCCTGGCGTGGCGCACTGCTGCGCGCAGCGACCCCCGATCGCGCTGCTGCACCGATCGGGTGCACAGGCGCTGTCTCTCGACGCCGGCCAGCTCTCTGCCGCTGACGACGAGGCGATCGGCGAGGCCGTCGAAGCCGGCGCGGGCCTGCTGCTGGGGGTGCTCCCCGGCACCGACAGCCCGATGTCCGACCTGCCAACTACGCTCGCGCCCGTGCGCGCGATGTGGCGGCGGCTGGGCTTCGATCCTGAGCTGCTCGGCAGGACCGTCGTCCTGACCCCTTCCTGCGGGCTGGCCGGTGCCTCCCCGGCCTACTCCCGCGCCGCTCTGGCCAGATGTCGCGAGGCCGCCAGGGCGCTCGCCGAGGACCCTGAGGCGACCGGTGGCTAAGGCCGAGCCGGCCGGGAGTGTCGATGGCATCCCGGCCACCGCGCTGGAGCGCCATGCCGAGCTGACTGTTGTCATCGAGGAGCACTCCTACCGCTACCACGTGCTTGACCAGCCGACGGTCAGCGACGCCGAATACGACCAGTTGATGCGTGAGCTCGAGGGACTCGAGAAGCGCCACCCCGGTCTTCGATCTCCCGACTCGCCGACCCAGAAGGTCGGCAACACCTACTCCACGTTGTTCACCCCGGTCGAGCACATCGAACGCATGCAGAGCCTGGACAACTCCTTCACCGACGAGGAGCTCGCAGCCTGGGCGCTGCGCGCCGAGCGCGAGATCGGCAGTGCGGGGGATTACCTCTGCGAGCTCAAGATCGACGGTCTCGCCGTCGCCCTGGTCTACGAACACGGCCGTCTCGTGCGCGCCGCCACGCGTGGTGACGGTCGCACCGGCGAGGACGTCACCAACAACGTGAAGACCATCGACGTCGTCCCGACCAGGCTGGCTGGCACCGGTCTGCCCGAGTTGTTGGAGGTCCGCGGCGAGGTCTACTTCCCGGTGGCCGGTTTCAACGAGCTCAATGCCAGCCTGGTGGAGTCCGGCAAGGCACCGTTCGCCAACCCCCGCAACGCCGCTGCCGGATCACTGCGGCAGAAGGACCCGCGGGTCAGCGCGTCGCGGCCGCTGCGCTATGTCGTCCACGGTTTCGGCGCGCGGCGTGGCTTCGACCCACCGTCGCAGTCCGCGGCCTATGACTCGATGGGTGGCTGGGGGCTGCCGGTCAGCGAGCGGGTGCGCGTGCTGCCCGACCTGCCGGCCGTGCGCGACTACATCGCGCACTACGGCGAGCATCGGCACGACGTCGAGCACGAGATCGACGGCGTGGTCGTCAAGATCAACCAGCTGGTCCTGCAACGCAGGTTGGGGTCCACCAGCCGTGCCCCGCGGTGGGCGATCGCCTTCAAATACCCACCGGAAGAGGTGACCACCAAGCTGCTGCAGATTCACGTCAACGTCGGCCGGACCGGCCGGGTCACCCCATTCGGTGAGATGGAGCCGGTCAAGGTCAGCGGCTCGACCGTGTCGATGGCCACCCTGCACAACGCTCAAGAGGTGGCGCGCAAGGGCGTGCTGATCGGCGACACCGTGGTGCTCCGCAAGGCCGGTGACGTCATCCCCGAGATCGTCGGACCGGTGGTCGCGCTGCGCGACGGCACCGAGA
>JBAVXU010000049.1:0-3066 GCA_049698415.1 Mycobacteriales bacterium | reverse complement strand
GCCCGGCTGCTGATGAAATACGGCCGCTCCGACCTGGTGACGCAGGCGGGTCTGGACGACGTGCTGCGCGACGACGACGCCCCGACCGGGTCGGCCGGAGACGCAGAGCAGCTCGCCGGCGATCTCGAGTCCTTGGGGCCGGTGTTCATCAAGCTCGGCCAGTTGCTGTCCAGCCGGACCGACCTGCTGCCGGAGGCCTACACCGTCGCGCTGAGCCGGCTGCAGGACGACCTGGCGCCGGTCCCGTACGACGAGATCGAGCCGCTGGTCGAGGAGGGGCTCGGCGTACGCATAGGCACGGCGTTCTCGGAGTTCTCCGCCGAGCCGATGGCGTCGGCGTCGCTGGGACAGGTGCACCGGGCGACGCTGCGCAGCGGCCGCGAGGTGGTCGTGAAGGTGCAGCGCCCCGGCGTACGCAAGCAGGTGGCCGACGACCTCGAGGTCCTCGAGGAGATCGCCAAGTTCCTGGACGCGCACACCGAGGCCGGCCGCCGGATGGGCGCCGGCGAGGTGATCGGGCAGTTCCGGCGTTCGCTGATCGACGAGCTCGACTACCGCAAGGAGGCGGCCAACCTGGTCCGCCTCGGCGAGATCCTGGCCGGCCGGCCCAACCTCGTAGTGCCTGCGCCGGTGCCGGACTACTCCACCGACCGGATCCTGACGATGGACTACATCGAGGGTCGCAAGCTGACCGACATCGGCCCGCTCGGCCGGCTGGAACTTGACGGGGAGGCCCTGGCCCGCGATCTGTTCGACGCCTACCTCGACCAGGTGCTGGTCGAGGGCTTCTTCCATGCCGACCCGCATCCCGGCAACGTCCTGCTGACCACGGACGGCCGCCTCGGACTGCTCGACCTGGGGATGGTGGCGCGGATCGCCCCGGTGCTGCGCGACCAGCTCATCCGGCTGCTGCTCAGCCTGACCGAAGGCCGCGGCGAAGAGGTCGCCCGGATCGCCGCGGGGTTCTCGGTGCAGCTTCCGGACTTCGACAAGCGCCGGTTCGAAGCCGAGGTCGCCGATCTGGTGTCCCGCATCGCCGCGGTCAGCGCTGGTGACAACGCCACCGGCAGCCTGCTGCTGCAGCTGACGGCGCTGTGCGGCGCCTACGGCCTGCGGCCGCCGGTGGAGCTCACGATGGTCGGCAAGGCGCTGCTCAGCCTGGACGGGATCGCCCGGATCCTCGCGCCCAGCTTCAACCCGACCGAAGAGATGCGCGAGCACGCGATGGAGTTGATGAAGGCCGGCACGAAGCCGTCCCTGTCGGGCATGGTCGGCTCGCTGATGGACGCGCGGGACTTCGCCGAGCAGTTGCCGGGCCGGATCAACCGGGCACTCGAGTCGTTCACCGACGGTCAGTTCGAGGTACGCGTGCGCGCCTTCGACGAGCGTGAGATGTTGCACGGCCTGCACAAGGTGACCAACCGCATCGTGACCGGCCTGGTGCTGGCCGCGCTCATCATCGGTGCGGCCTTGCTCGCCCGGTCACCCGGCGGCCCGCGCGTGATGGGCTATCCGGCCGTGGCCTTCGTGCTGTTCGTGGCCGCCGCGCTCTGCGGGGCCTGGCTGCTGATCAGCATCATCGTCGAGGACCACCGGGTGAAACGAGCACCGAAGGAGTGACCTGGCGGGCTACCTGCCGAGCACCTCGCGCTCGCCGGGATCGCGCGCTGGGTCCTGAGCGGGCAGCGCGTCGATCGCCCAGTCCGATCGCTTCCATTCGGGCACCGGTGTGACGCAGTCGGTACGCGGGACGAAGCGCGAGCGGCGTACCAACGTGTAGCGGTGGATGTAGCGCGGGCAGTTCGGATACACCGCGCGCGCACGCACCCGGACGACGAACTGTGCCTCGGGATAGTCCGCCGACAGCGGGTCGTCGAGGTCGATGCTCGCGATCCCCTCGAGCCGCATCCGGTGCCCGCGCTCGAAATCGATGAACAGCATGCCCAGATGGGGATTGACCAGCATGTTGCCCATCGACAGGTACATCCCGTTGCCGTCGTAGTTGGGGAAGGCGAGGTGGTGCTCGTCGAGCACGCGGACGAAGCCCGGCTCGCCGCCCTTGTACGAGCAGGTGGGCCGGCCCTGACCGTCGGCGGTGGCCAGGAAGAACATGTCGCGCTGCTCGATGAACTCTCGGTCGTGAGCACTGATCGTGTCACTCACCAGGACGTCGTCGATGCGGTCGGCCAGCCGCCGGGTGTCGTAGCGATCCTGCAGCGTCCGGCTTCCGCCATGGAACTCGATGCTCATAGGCCCAGTGTCACCCCGCCGGAGGCCGCCGGGGGTGCTTATTCCTCCACGCGGGCGACCGAGGTGATCCGGTGCAGCGCGAACGTGTGCAGGGTCTCCGTACCCTCGTCCTCCGCCCGCAGGAAGCCGCCGCCGACCGACAGCGGCTGCACGACCCGCGACGAGGAAGCACCCGAGCTGTCGACGTAGGACAGGCAGATCCGCTGCCGTTCGCGGGCCGCCTGCTGCAGCATCGCCAGGGTGGCCGCCGTCGTCACGCCGGGCACCGTGGACAGACTGACCGGAGCCTGCCGGGCCACCCGCGCGATCCGGTCCCCGACCCGCAGCTTGCGGACCACGGATTCGAGTTGCTCGTCGGTCGGTGGGACGGGCCAGGTCGGCGCCCGGTGCACGCGTACGGGCCGCGCCGACCTGTGCGGCTGCACGGCGGAGACCATCACGAACCCGTCCGCGGATTCCTCGACCGGGATGTAGCCGGCCGCCCGAAGGCCGCTCAGCAACTCCGCCGTACGAACCCGCGACACCAGCACGGTCGGCGCCAGCCGGCGCAGGCCCAGCACGTCGACGGCGCGATCGGCCATCAGTTGCGAGAGCAGCGACTCGTCGTCGGAGCGGAGGTACGACGCGGCCATCCCGGCCCGCAGGCCGCCGTGCCGCCGGGCGACGTCGTCGATGAGGTAGCTCAGCGCCTGCGGGACGGGGGTGCGCGAGTGGGCGGCGAACATCGCGTGCAGGTCGGCCGCTGTGCGCCCGGAGTCCAACGCGCGGCGGATGGATTCGCCGGTGATCCGATAGACGATCGCACCGCCGGATGAC
>JBAVXU010000048.1:0-2155 GCA_049698415.1 Mycobacteriales bacterium | reverse complement strand
CGGTTGGCCTGCTCGCGCTCGTCGTCGCCTGCGGTCACAACTCGGGCGGGTCAGGCTCCAAGGTGTCCGCGACCACGTGGGCGAAGAACGTCTGCACGGCGATCCGGCCGTGGGCCGGGCAGATCCAGACGGCTGTGACCGACGTGCAGTCGACCCTGGCCGAGTCCAGCGACCCCAAGGTCGTCAAGCCGCAGCTGACCGAGCTGTTCTCCGGCGCGGCCACGTCGACGGACAAGACCATCGCCAAGGTCGACGCAGCGGGCGTGCCCGACGTGAGCAACGGAACGAAGATCGCGAAGGACTTCCGGGCCGCCCTGGTCAGTGCGCGCGATGCGTTCGCCACCGCCAACACGTCGGTGGCAGCGCTCGATACAGCCGACAAGAAGAAGTTCGACGCCGCCGTGTCACGGGTGGGTACGAAGCTCAACCAGGACAACGCCAAGGCCGGCAACAACATCCACAAGGCCACGTCGGCCGAACTCACTGCGGCGTTCGACAAAGAACCTGCCTGCCAGTAACCGGCGGGCAGGGATCGCTCACCGCCGAACCCCCGCGGCGGCGGGCTGACGCGCCGTACGTGCCGGCGCGCTAACTCACTACCCTGCGGCTATGTCCGGGCAGTTGTCGTTCTTCACCGCAGGAGAACTCCCGCCTGCTGTCGACGACCTTGAAGGTCTTCTCGCCGGCCCGGGTCAGTTGGTCCGGCGCGGACCGGAGGTACGCATCGGCGTGGTCGTGGACGCCCCATGGCGGGCCGACGTCCTGCTCGCGGCGTTCGACGAGCGCGGGCTGGCCGGCGAGCGAGCGGCCACTCACGACGGATCGCCGGTCGTGCGTACCTCCTTCTCGTCGGCGCTGGCGGCCGTGGCCGATCGGTGGACCAGGGGGGCGCGCATCCTGCCGCCGGAGAGGCTGAACCTCGACGGCCCGCGGCTGCGCCTGTGGGCGGTGGCCGCCGGCCGGGTCGATTCGTACGGGTATGCACTCGAGCTGGGTGGGACCGACGACGGGGCGTGGGCGGCCATCGGCTCGGCTCTGCACGATGCCGGGGTTCCCGGCACGCTGGTCGGCCCACGGGCGGGTGGCCCGGCCTACCGGATCACCGGCAGCCGTCGCCTGGCACGCCTGCGCGAGCTTGTCGGGGAGCCTCCGGAAGGGGCACCTGCAGGCGACTGGCCGGGGTGAGCGGACGGCCCGCGGGCACCTAGCGCGCCGGTGGACCGTTACCGTGGGCGTGGCAGGCCGCCTGGCTCACCCCTGCGGCGCCTGCGCTTGGCCCACCACCATTTGACTGATTCAGGAGAAGCGTGTCCGCGAAAACTGGCGATTCGTCGGCAACGGCCGGTGTTCGGCTCGTCATCGTCGAGTCGCCCGCCAAGGCCAAGACGATCGCCGGCTACCTCGGCAAGGGCTACCTCGTCGAGTCGAGCATCGGCCACATCCGCGACCTGCCGCGCAACGCGGCCGACATCCCGGCCAAGTACAAGGGAGAGGGCTGGGCCAGGCTCGGCGTCGACGTCGACCATGGTTTCACCCCGCTGTACGTGATCAGCCCCGACCGCAAGCAGCAGGTCGGCAAGCTCAAGAAGTTGCTCGCCGGGGCGAGCGAGCTCTATCTGGCCACCGATGAGGACCGCGAGGGCGAGGCCATCGCCTGGCACCTGGTGCAGACCCTCAAGCCGACCGTCCCTGTGCGCCGGATGGTCTTCCACGAGATCACCCCGGCCGCCATCGCCGCCGCCGTCGACAGCCCCCGCGACATCGACGCGGCCCTGGTCGACGCGCAGGAGACCCGCCGCATCCTCGACCGGCTCTTCGGCTACGAAGTGAGCCCGGTGCTGTGGAAGAAGGTCATGCCGAAACTGTCGGCCGGCCGCGTGCAGTCGGTGGCCACCCGGATCGTCGTCGAGCGTGAGCGCGCGCGCATCCGCTTCCACGCCGCCAACTACTGGGACATCCAGGGCCAGTTCGACACCAACGTGCCGGACAAAGCCGACCCGGCGGCACCGACCCGGTTCAATGCCAACCTGGTCGCCCTCGACGGTGACCGCGTCGCGAGCGGTCGTGACTTCGACGCGGCCACCGGTCGGGTCAACTCCGGCGTCGTCCACCTCGACGAGGCCGGTGCGCGTGGCGTCGCCGCCCGTCTCGACGG
>JBAVXU010000047.1:0-21828 GCA_049698415.1 Mycobacteriales bacterium | reverse complement strand
G
The DNA here is from genome assembly GCA_049698415.1 of Mycobacteriales bacterium. Taxonomy (GTDB): domain Bacteria; phylum Actinomycetota; class Actinomycetes; order Mycobacteriales; family QHCA01; genus QHCA01. The sequence continues at coordinate 21,827 of JBAVXU010000047.1, read as the reverse complement.
GCCGCAGGCCCGGTCGAGAGCACGGACACGCGGCTGTAGGGGACCCGTAGTACTCCGCCATCGAGATGCCGGCGCGACGGGGTCCGCTCCTGCGGGAAGTGACGAACCTCCGCCCGGGCGACTGCTGTGGGCGCGCTAGAGGAGCGTGGGACATCCGAGGGCTTTCCTCTATACGGTCGCTACCAACCTGTGTCGCGACCAGCTCGCTCAGCCAACCGGTTGACGCGAACGGGACTCGATTGGGGACGTCCCGGGCTGACGATGGCTCATACGCGAAGTGTCCGACCGAGCCCCCAGGGTTGGGCTCCGATGATGTTGCCAGCTCATCGGCTGTGCCGTGCCTCACAGCAACGACGACGGAAGGAAGGATGAGCTCACCAGCGAGATCGACCCGACCCTGAGGCCGTTCCCTTCTGGTTGCTACCCCCTGGGGGCACACCGCTACGGCCTCGGTTTCTGGGGCACTGCACCAGCCAGCTCGCCGCGCAGATTGGCGTTAGCGTCGACGAGTCAGCGCACGCACCGAACATCCAGCGTGGCCTCGACGGCATCCGACGCCGCCGCACCGTTGAGCGGGTTGCGCGGCTACGTTGGTACATCTTTCCCACGAGCTCGGCGAGTGGAACGCAGGATGCGGTCTTGAGCCCAGGGGCCGGGCGACCGCTTGCACGTCTCGATTAGTCAGGAGGTTCGCGGTGCCGGACACCACCTGCCACATGTCTATCTCGTTGGACGGCTTCGTCGCCGGAACGAATCAGAGCCGGGAGGACCCCCTGGGCAAGCGGGGACTGGAGCTGCACAGCTGGCACATCGGCGACCCGCGGGCCAACGACGCTGACAAGATCGCGACCGAGTGGCTCATGCGCCCCCGCGGTGCGTACGTGATGGGGCGGAACATGTTCGGCCCGGTCCGTGGGCACTGGGATGAGGACTGGTCGGGCTGGTGGGGCCCTGAACCGCCGTATCACGCGCCGGTGTTCGTGCTGACCCATCACAGCCGTGATCCGATCCAGATGGACGGGGGGACAACCTTCCACTTCGTCACCGAGGGCTTCGACGCGGCCTACACCGCAGCGTGTGAGGCGGCCGGGGACAACGGGGTGGACATCGCCGGTGGAGCCTCGACCGTCCGGCAGGCACTGGCTGCCGGGGTGATCGACGAGCTCACCCTCGACATCGCGCCCGTCCTGCTCGGTTCGGGAGAGCGCATCTTCGACGGGATCGAGTCGTTCGGCTTCGAGCCTGCCGAAGTGCTTCACTCACCGCTGACCACCCATATCCGCTATCGCCGCGTCACCTGATGTCGAGGTGACTTCCGTGACCGGCTACGACGCGACGCGCATCGCGGTGATCGCGGTTCGAGGCCCTCATGTCACGGTCGCTGGTCGACGACCTGTTGTGCGCTGCTGGTGACGAGCTCGTCCACGTTCGGAGGCGGGGCGTCGGCATCGCCGGGCTCCTTGTGGAACTTGCCGTCCTTCATGATGTAGTGCAGCTTGTCGTGGTCCTGCAGGACGGTGATGTCCTCGATCGGGTTGCCGTCGACGAGGATCATGTCGGCGAGGTAGCCGGGCTGGACCTTCCCGAGCTCGTCCGGTCGCAGCATGATCTCGCCGCCGAGCGCGGTGGCCGCGAGGATCGCCTCCATCGGCGTGAAGCCGAGGTATTCGACGAAGTGCTGCAGGTCGCGGGCGTATGTGCCGTGCGGCGTCCAGGCGAAGCCGTAGTCACCGCCGGGCAGCAGTTTGACGCCACGCTCGTGCATCTCACGTAACCCGGCGACGGCCATCTCGAGCTCCTTCTTGTAGCCGACAGCTTCGGCGGCCTCCTGCGGGAATCCGAACGCCTCGGCTTCGTAGAGCGTGGCGACGAGCCAGTTCAGACCGGGCGCGACGAACACCCAGTCCTTGGCCTGCTCGAGCATGTCCTGACCCTCGGCGTCGGTGAACGACGCGTGGTAGACGATGTCGACCCCGTTGCGTACGCACATCTTCACGGACTCAGCCGAACGCGCGTGGGCACAGACGCGCTTGCCCCGGCGGTGTGCCTCGGTCACGGCGGCTTCGACCTCTTCGTCGGAGAAGTAGGTGTCCTCGGCGCGCTGGGTGCCGGTGATCTCCTCACCGGTCATCGACAACTTGATCTGGTCGACGCCGAGAGCGACCAACTCGCGTACGGCCTTGCGCATGCCTTCGGGACCGTCGGCGAACTTGGTGATGGACTCGATGAGCGCGCCGCCGGTGACGGCGATCTCGGGACCGTTGGCGAGGTATCGCGGTCCGGGGACCCGGCCGGCGTTGATGGCGTCTCGGCACACGACGTCGAGGCGGTCCTTGGCCGAGGCGGCGCCGAGGCACATCGTGTAACCGGAGTCGATGTAAGTGCGGGCCGACTCGAGGGAGGCGATGAGGTGCTCCTCGACCGGCATCGTCCCCAAGCCGTCGAGATCGGCGGAATTGATCCACGAGAAGTGCGTGTGGGCGTCGCACAGCCCGGACATCAGGGTGCGGCCACGCCCGTCGATGACGCGGGCGTGTGCCGCAGCGGAGGCGTCCACTGCGCCGACCGCGGCGATGCGGTCGTTCTCGACGAGCACGTCACCTGGGTACGGGTCGGCGCCGGTGGAATCGAGGATCGAGACGTTACGGAACAGGACCTTGTCGGGCTGGACAGGCATCGCGTGGACTCCTCTTCGTCGAAGTGCGGCCAGGAATGCATCGGAACGGTGTGGTCAGAGGAACTTCTGGAGCTGTTCGGTGACGTCGGCGGAGGCCTCCAGTGCGGTCCAGTGCCCGATGCCGTCGATGATCTCGACGACGGCCGAACCGTGGGCCTCACCGAGCGCCTGGCTGACGGCGGGGGGACCGACCTTGTCCTCGCTGCCGGTGATCAAGAGCAGGGGCAGGTCTGCTGCGATCGGACCGGGGTCGGTGGCGGCGGCGAGTGCCTCGCAGTTGCGGGCGTAGCCCTCGGCATCCTGACGCATGACCAGCTCGCGTACGAAGGCGGCGACCTCCGGCTTGGAACGGCGGGTCTGTTCGGACAGCGCGTTCGCGACAACGCCGGGAGCCACCGCGGCGGTCCCCTTGTCCCGCAGGAGGGCGGCTCGGTCACGTTGGGCCTGCCGGGCGGCGTCGGCCGGCTCGGCGACCGCCCCGAGCAGGGCGAGCTTGCTGACCTTGTCCGGGTAGCGCGCCGCCAGCGTGCGGACCACGAGTGTGCCTGCCGAGTGTCCGATCACAGCAGCGCTGTCGTGTCCCAACTCGTCGAGCACGGCAGCGAGGTCGTCGGCGAGGGAATCGATGCTGATGTTGTCGGCAACCGGGGACCGGCCGGCCCCCGCGAGATCGACGCGGATGACGGTGAAGCGGTCGACCAACTCGTCGGCCTGGACTTGGTAGAAGTTCGACGTTCCGCCGAGTCCGTGGACCATGAGTACGGGCGGCCCGTTGCCCTCGACCTCGACGGCGATTTCGTGTCCGTTGACCTGCATGGTGTCCTTTCCTCGGCCCGCAGCGCGGGCGACATGTTGTGGTTGTGGTCAGGCGATGCGGATCCGTTGGGTCCCGAGCCCGGTGATGGTGACCTCGACGACGTCTCCGGAGACCAAGAACTTGGGCGGGTCGAACCCGATCCCGACGCCGGCCGGGGTGCCGGTGGCGATGACGTCGCCGGGCAGCAGCGTGATGCCGGCCGAGATGGTCGCGATCAGTTCGGGGATGTCGAAAATGAGGTCCTTGACGGGGGCGAACTGGCGACGCTCGCCGTTCACCGTCGTCTCGACCTCGAGGGTCTGCACGTCACCGATCTCGTCGGCGGACACGGCGTACGGACCCATCGGGCAGTGCGTGTCCAGGCTCTTGCCGAGAAGCCACTGCTTGTGGTCGCGCTGCAGGTCGCGGGCGGTGACGTCATTGATCACGGTGTATCCCCACACGTGGTCGAACGCGTCCGTACGGGAGATCCCGCGGCCGCCCGTGCCGATGATGACCGCGAGCTCGCCCTCGTAGTCCAGTTCGGAAGTCACCCCGCGGTGCGGGTCGACGTCGTCGAACGGGCCGGTCACCGAGGTCGTGGCTTTGGAAAAGATGATCGGCTTGTCCGGCAGATCCTCGGACTTGTCGGGGCTGTCGTAACCGGAGCGGCCGAACTCCTTGGCGTGATCGAAGTAGTTCTTGCCGACGCAGAAGACGTTGCGGACCGGGCGCAGCGGCGCATGCACACTCACCTGGTCCAACGGCGTGCCGGGGAGGGTTGCCAGGGCGTCGGTCAAGGGCTCTCGCGTGGCCGCCCAGTTCTGGATGACTCCCACAAGGTCTGAGCCGGTGACGACACCGCTCGCATCCCGGACGAGTCCCTGCTCGGTGTCAACGACGCCTACTCGCTTGGCGCCCCCGGCCACCGAAAAGCTCACGAACTTCATCACACAACCAATCTGAACCAATCGAGGACCATTCAGCCATCTTGGTTCCAAGTTACGCCGCAGCTCGACCGCTTGTCGAATCGGTACGGCGAGGAATATCCGGATTAGCTGGCTCGGCGGATTGGTCTAGATTGGTTCGCAGAGGTACCGTCATCAGGTGACCATGACCACCGAACAGTCGCTGCGAGCGATGTTGGACGAGCGCACCGCCGCTGGAGAATTAGGGCCAGGCTCTCGGCTTCCCACCGAGCGTGAGCTCGTCGCCCTGCTCGCCGCCCCGCGAAGCGCAGTCCGAAGAGCCTTGGACCGGCTGGAGACCGAAGGTGCGGTCGTACGCCAGGTCGGCCGCGGCACGTTTCTGTCTGACACCACCCATGTTGGCGCCGACGGGGCGCCACCGAACACCAGCCCGGCCGAGATCATGCAGGTACGACTCGTCATCGAGCCCCCCGTGGCCGCACTCGCCGCACGGTTCGCGACTCATTCCGATCTGGACGGCATCATCGAATGCCTCGATGCAGGCGGCGCCGCGGACAACTTCGAAGCGTTCGAATCCTGGGACGCCAAGCTGCACCGGGCGATCGCACACGCTGCCCACAATGGGCTGCTGATGAACATGTTCGACGTCATGAACACGGCGCGGGACCTTCCGGTCTGGGGGAGCCTCAAACGGCGAACCTCCACACCCGAACGCCGCGCCTGCTACCACGACGAGCACACGGCCGTCGTCGACGCCCTCACCGACCGCGACCCCGGTCAAGCGGGCAAGACGATGCGTGAGCACCTCGAACATGTGGCCGACAACCTTCTCGGCCGCCACTGAACGGACACCCGCCCGCCCCTCCGCGGTCGAGCTCTCCGCGCATAGCTCTCAGCACGATCGGTCGGCTCAGGGGCTACTTACCCTTCACGTCACGCACGTTCACAATGTCGTAGTAGCTGCCCAAGGCGAAGTTGTTTCGGACATTGGTGATCCGCGCGCTGTTGGCGTACGTACCTTCGCCGATCTTGCCGAGCAGCGGCCCCAACTCAGACAACAGGGCCTCCCTGATCGCTGGATCGGTCTCGCTGGCAAGTTGGGTGTCTATGCTCTCGACTCGCGCCGCGCGCTCCGACTCAGAATCACCTTCGCCGACCGCGTCGGCCTGAGTGTCTGGGTGAGCCTCGCCTTTCCGCTCCGCATCGATGGCGTCAAGGCGCGGCCTGCCCACCCTGCCACCCGAGGAATCACGTCGCCCGCCGGTACCACCACTCACATCTCCCATAGCTCCTCCAGAGCCGCGCGGGGACGCGGAACTCGACCGCGTACGGTCCCCAACCGGAGAGTCCCCCTGTCACGCAGGCCGGTCAAGGCTGCGTACGGCGGCGCTGTCGTTCCGACGACTGCCCGGTGCCCGTGCGCAACTGCCAAGAAGTGGCCAGGCCCGAGAACATACTGATGCCATGCGGCGATCAGTCGGGCTCATCGGCCGCAACCGAACCCAACTCGCCACCCGGCTCGACCCGGGCTAAACCCGCCGTCCGGCGGGTCACGACCACCCCGGCGCCGAGGGAGCCTACGCGGCAGACGGAGCCGGCCCGGTTCCCGAGCACAGGAGTCATCATGACCGCAGAGTCCAATGCCGCTCTGATCCGCACGATGGTCGACGAATTCCGCCGCGGCGAGCTCGACCGCGTGGCGACGCACTTCGCTCCCGACGCCGTGTGGGACCTGCCCGGCCGCGGCGTCCTCGCCGGCACGTACAAGGGGCCGGATGAGATCGTCGGCTTCCTGGCCCGGGCCTTCGAGCTGTCTGGAGGCACGCTCAGCGTCGAGGTCATGGACGTGCTGGCCAGCGAGGCCGGTGGCTGTCATGTCCAGCACGTCACCGCCCACCGCGACGGCCGCCAACTCGACTGCGTCGAGGTGCTCGCCCATGAGATCGCCGACGGTCAGATCATCCGGACCTATCACCGACCCGACCAGTACGCGATCGACGCGTTCTTCGAGTGAGGTAGCTCCCCGGCGGCGGCTGCGCAAGAGACCCGTTCGGCATCCCGGGGCACGGTCGGACTCCTAGACTCGCGCCGTGCCCAAGGATGTCGGCCTGTCCGGCGTCATCGCAGCCCTCTCGGTGACCAGCGATCTCGCCCGCGGTCACCCGCCCGGCGAGAGCATGCGTGCGTGCGTGCTGGCGAGTGAGCTCGCGCGCCGAGCCGGCCTGGAGCCGAACCGTCAGAGCGACGTCTTCTACGCATCCCTGATGCGCTTCGCCGGGTGTGCCGCCACCTCGCACGAGTCGGCCGCCGCCTTCGGTGGCAACGACGTCGTCGTCCGGTCGCGTGGGGATCTGATCGACGCCACCCGTCCTGCGGAGGCGATGCGGTTCCTGGCAGGGCTGGGCACCGGCGTCGAGAAGATACGTGTGCTGGCCCGGGCTCCGCACGTGCCAGAGATCGTCAAGGAGGCCGCTCGCGCGGACTGCGAGGTCGGCGCCGAGCTGACCCAGCGGCTCCGGCTGCCGTCCGCCGTGCACGGCGCCGTCCTTTGCGCGTTCGAGCGCTTCGACGGCAAAGGGTCACCGGACGGGCTCGCAGGCGACGACGTGCCGGAGGCGGCGAGGTTCGCCGCGGCCGCCTTCGCGGCGGTCATGTTCGACGCCGTCGGCGGCTCCGAACTGGCGGTCGCGACGGTCGCCCGCTGGTCGGGACGTGCGCTCGACCCGTCGGTCGCCGCGCTCTTCCTGGACTCGCCCACAGAGCTACTGGAGATCTCGAATCCGGACGACGCCTGGGCCGCGGTCGTCGCCACGGAACCCGAGCCGCACCGGATGTTCCGCGACGAGGAGCACCTGGATGAGGCGCTGGCCGGTTTCGGGGACGCGGCTGATCTCAAGACGCCGTACTTCCAAGGGCACTCGCGGGGAGTGGCTGAGCTGGCCCGAGCCGCCTGCACCGACGACGCCGCGCTCGCGTACCGCGCCGGGCTGGTGCACGATCTCGGCCGGGTGCACGTACCCACCGGCGTCTGGGAGCGGCCCGGTGCGCTTGGGGCCGAGGACTGGGAGCTCGTGCGCCTGCACCCGTACCACTCGGCTCGCATCCTGGCCCGATCCCCGGTGTTGGCGCCGCTCGCAGCGATCGTGAGCCGGCACCACGAGCGGTCCGACGGCACGGGATACCCCGCAGGTGTCCGGGCGAGCGAGCTGGACCCGATCGCCCGCCTGCTCGCCGCGGCGGATGTGTGGCACGCGCTGGGCGAACGCCGCCCCCACCGCGCTGCCCTGCGCCCGCAGGAGGCGGCGCGGGTCATGTCAAGGCTGCCGCTGGACCGGGACGCGGTCCGCTCGGTCCTGCGTGCGGCCGAAGCCCCACCGGTGAGGTTCCCGGCGCTGCCTGTCGACCTGACCGAACGCGAACTCGACGTCCTGCGGCTGCTGGCGAACGGGCTTACCAAGAAACAGATAGCAGCTGAGCTGTTCATCTCGCATTCGACCGTGCATACGCACACCGTGCACATCTACGCGAAATGCAACGTCTCGACCCGGGCGGGTCTGGCGATGTTCGCCATGCGACACGGGCTTCTGGCCGGCGATCACTGAGTTCGAGGCGCGATATCGATCGAACGATCGATGCGGCCGGTGAGTCACGGCTTCTACGGTTGCCGCGTTCGCACACCCTTCGGAAGGAGCCCGTCATGACCACCACCACTATGGCCGCCAGTGACGTCGACGTCGTACGCGCCGGCTACGACGCTGTAGCCGCCGGCGACGTGGCCGGATTCGCCGCGATGTTCCACCCCGACGCGACCTGGAACCACCGCAACGACGACCGCCTCGGCGGCATCAAGGAAGGTGTCGACGCCATCGTCGAATTCCTCGGGGAGTCCGTGCAGCTCACCGCCGGAACCCTGCGGCCAATGCCGGAGATCTTCATGCCGGATGGCAAAGGCCGTGTCGCGGTCCTCACCCGGATCACCGCCACGCGTCCGGACGGGCGCACCTTCGACGACATGCAGATCCTGCTGTTCCTGATCGAGGACGGCCTGGCACGTTCGGTCGACCAGTTCGTTGGCGACCCGACTGAGGTGACCGCCTTCTGGGCGTGACCCAGCTAGTCGCCGTAGGCGACGTCACCGGCCGGGTTGTACGGCGCCAGCGAACTGGCCCGAAGAACACGATTGCGACCGGCGATCTTCGCCGACCGAAGCGCAAGATCGGCCAGGCCGAGTGCGGCTGCAACCGACCCGCCCCGCGCGGCCTCGGCAATACCGAAGCTGGCCGTGAACTGCGGAACTTGCCCGCCGGTGAGTTCGAGTACGAGGTCCTCCTGCATCCGCCCGATCACCGACTCCGCCTCGGCCTCGCTGCAGCCGGGAAGAGCCAGTACGAATTCCTCGCCGCCCCATCGGGCGACGACATCCTGCGGCCGCACCGATCGCCGCAGGGTCCGGCTGAACAGCCGCAGTGCCCGGTCGCCGGTGTCATGCCCGTGCTTGTCATTGATGGACTTGAAGTGGTCGAGGTCGCACATCGCGACTGCCACCGACCCCTGGGTGAGCAGGCTTCGTACGGTCTCCTCGAAGGTGCGGCGGTTGGGCAGCCCGGTGAGTGGATCGGTCTCGGCCTGCAGCTGCGTGGTGGCAAAGGCACGCAGCGTGCCGACCCGGGTCCCGGTCTGGGCGCCCAGAGTCGTGAGCCGAGCCAAGGTGGCCGGATCGGGTGTCGATCCGCTTTCCGTGGCGCTGTGCAGGACGCCCAAGGCGCGGCCCATGAAGGTGATGGGCACGCACACGGCGCCGGTCGGACCGGACGGCCGGTTGCGCAGTTTGGGGCAGGCGTTGATCTCCTCGCTGGAGGGGAACACCAGCGTCTGGCCACGGCGTACCGCCGGACAGTCTGCCGGGTATTGGACCGGGCAGCCGGGAGAGCCGGCGACCGGGTGGTCGGCTGCGGTCGTGAGGTGCGCGTGACTGGAATCGGCGAGCAGCAGTTCGGTGGCACCCACGTCGGCCATCGAGACCAGGGCGCTCCGCACGACGCCCAACGCGTCGCCCTCACTGCCGGCCATGTCGAATGCGTCGGTCAGCCGGTTCTGGAACTGGTCCCGCTCGGCCTCCCGCTCGATCCGTTCGCGGATCTGCATGCTGTCGCGTTGGGCACGTGACTTCTCGGCCAGGATGCGACGCACGCTGCGGCGTACGGCGCCGGCCAGCATTCCCAGCAGCACCAGCGCGATCAGACCGACGACCGCGGTGTTCGTTCGCGCAGACTCCGCGGCCGCGTTGCCCTTCGTCTGCGCACTCTCGGCCTCTCCCTCGATCAGCCGGGTGAGCTGGAACATCTGCCCCTCGAGGCGGGAGAACGCGGCGAGGAAGGACGGGAGTTGGCGCACCGCCTCGGGCCGGTCGGTTGCGGCGGTACGGGCGATGGCCTCGGCCTGCCTGGCGTAGCTGAAGAGCCCGGATGCAGCCACTTCCCCGCTGTGCCGGATGTCGTCCCGCCTCGAGATCCGGGGCATCAGCGCGGCATTCTTACGCATGTCGTCGTTGGCCTGCTCGCCGTGCTCGACGGCGTCGGCTATCGCCTTGTCGTGTTCCTGCGGGCTGGAGGCGAGGATCGCGGCGAGCACGTCGGCCCGCAGTGCGTCATGTGCCATGTCGGCGTCCTGCTGAGCGACCAGTGCCGCTTGGTCCACCGCGAGGTGATTCGCCTCTCGGTCGATCCCTACGACCCCTATGTATCCGACCAGGCCCACCGCGAGCAGGACGGCTACGGCGGTGGCCACGAGGGCGGCGAGCTGTCGCTCGATCGACCAGCTCACCGTGGCCTCCACTCAACGTTCATCCGCGCCGAATTGGTCGATTCGTGTCCATTCCCCCTTCGGAAGGATGCGTTCAGAACTTGAGCAGGAACGGCGCGGAGCACCCGGTCAGTTGTGCAGATCGCGGCGCTGGAAGGCGAAACCGCCCGCGCCGATCGCGATGAGGCACCCGATCACCAGAACTGCGACCTCCCGCCAGCCGACCCCGGAGGTCAGTGGGTCGTTGAGCAGGTACCACCGCCACAGCGTCAGTGGACGCAGGTGCTCGAGCCAGGTGACCGTCCCCGACAGGCCGTAGATCACGTAGGAGACGAAGGCGTAGCCGGCTGCGCCTGCCAGGCCGATCACCCGGCGTCCACTCGCGGCGGCCACCGCCTCGGCTGCCAATGACAGGGCCAGACAGAACAGCCCCATCTGCAGGGAGACCGCGGCCAAGCGCACGGCGGGCAGGTGCAAGCCCGCCGGTCCGTTCAGCAGAGCCAGCGGCAACCAGGCCCCGACGGTGACAGCGGCGATGGAGACCGTGAGTGCGCCGCTCTTCTCCAGGTATGCGGTCCAGCGGGCGACCGGTTGCGCCAGCAGCAGGTCAAGTGTGCGCGCCTCCTCCTCGCCGGCCAGCGCGCGGGCGCCTCGGCTCAAGCCGAAGGCGAGGACGACCGCAGGCAGAAAGAAGGCGAACAGCTGAGTGTTGAGGTAGCCGACCGGCGAGGTGAGGTCCGAACCACCAAGCAGGGCCTGCATGGCTGGCGACATGTTGCCGTACAACGAGTCCAGCGCGGTGTTGGCGCGCACCTGCGGATAGAACGCCACCACCAGCAGCACCAGCGCGGCGACCGACACGACCCACGCCAGCAGGGACAACCGCTGAAGACGGAGCTCGCTCGCGAGGAGTTTCATGACCCCCCTCGCGAGTTGTCCGGCCCGTCGTACGCGGAGAAGAACGCGTCTTCGAGATCGGCGTGCGCGACGTCCAGGGAGTGCAACGCAAACCGCGACAGTGTCTTTGTGAGCGCATCCATGTCCCCCGTGCAGGCGAACAGCACGGAACCGGCCTCGCGGACAACGTCCGACACGCCGCTGGTCGTTGCCAGCGCCGACAGTAGTCCGGCAAGGTCGCCGTCGCGCTGGAGGACGACCCGCCCACGCCTGCGTGCGCGAGCGGTGATGGAGGTCAGTGCGTCGACAGCCGCCACCCTCCCCTCACGCATCAGCGCAACCCGGGAGGCCACGTGCTCGACCTCACTCATCACGTGACTCGACAGCACGACCGCCGTTCCCTCGGCGACGACATCGCGGAGCAGTGACGCAAACTCTCGCTGCAACAACGGGTCCAGCCCCGAGGTGGGTTCGTCGAGCACGAGCAACTCGACCCGGGGAGCGAAGGCCAGCAGCAGGCCGACCTTCTGCTTGTTGCCCTTGGACAGATCACCGAAGCGGCGTGACAGGTCGACGTTCAGCCGCTCGGCCAGGTTGGCGACCCGGGCTCTGTCCAGCGGCGGGCGGCCGAAACTGAAACGCTCCAACGCCTGCCTGCCCGTCAACCGTGGCGGGATCACGAGCTCACCCGGCAGGTACGCGCACAATCTTCGGACAGCAACCGACTCGCGGACGCTGTCGTGGCCGAAGGCGCTGATCGAGCCCGACGTGGGACGGATGAAGTCGAGCAGGGTCCGCATCAGTGTCGTCTTACCGGCGCCGTTGGCCCCGACGAGTCCGAGCACCTCACCACGCTCAGCCCGCAGGTCCACATTGACGATCCCGCGCGTGCGACCGTAGGACTTGGTCAGCAGAATCGCTTCCAGGGCATGCGGTTGAGTGGCCACGCGGCCACCGTATCCCCGGTCCGGCGTCGTGAAGTCAGCGTGGCGAAGGTTCAGGGCCGGCCGCAGGCAACAGGCCTGCAACGAGTTGCTCGACGCGCGTGCGGATCTCGTCGCGAATCGGGCGTACAGCATCGAGGCTCTGTCCGGCCGGGTCATCGAGCACCCAGTCCTCGTAGCGCTTGCCGGGGTAGATCGGGCAGGCGTCACCGCAGCCCATGGTGATCACCACATCCGACTCCTGCACCGCTTCCGCGGTGAGGACTTTCGGCCTGACAGCGCTGATGTCGATGCCGACCTCGCGCATGGCCGCCACGGCGACCGGATTGACGTCAGCCGCTGGTTGCGATCCAGCGGAGCGCACGTCGACCCGGTCCCCCGCCAACCGGCTGAGCCAGCCGGCGGCCATCTGCGAGCGACCCGCGTTGTGCACGCACACGAACAGCACCATCGGCCGCACGCCGATCGGGCCCGTCATGGCGTGCGCGGTGGCGCGGCCGGTGCCGCCCGGTCGCCGTGCGGCACAACGACCTCATCGGCACCGATCTCGGCGTGTGGATAGAGGGCAAGCAGCAGGCCGATACCGACGACAGCGCCGACGAACTCGGCCCCCACAAAGGCCGGGACCGACCTCGGCGCGATGCCCGCGAACGTGTCCGTGAACGCCCGCCCCAGGGTCACGGCGGGGTTGGCGAAGCTGGTCGAACTGGTGAACCACGAGGCGGCGGCGATGTACGCGCCGACCGCCGGGGCCGCGATGCTCCCCCGGTGCGTACGGGCGAGCGAGAAGATCAAGAACACCAAGCCCGCAGTCGCGACCACCTCGCCCAGCAGCAGGTGCGCCGCGCCCCGCTCGGTACGCGAGAACGCCACGGCGGGCACCGCGAACATCACGTTGGCAAGTACGGCGCCGCAGATCGCTCCGGCTGACTGGGCCACGACATATCCGGCCAGGTCAGGCGCGCTCAGCCCGCTGCGCGTGCGACGGCCGAGCCAGTAATCCACCGCGGACACCACCGGGTTGAAGTGCGCCCCCGAGACCGGCCCGAAGGCCAGGATCAGCACTGCCAGCCCGAGGCCGGTCGCCACTGCGTTCTCCAGCAACTGCAAGCCCACATCGTTCGGCGACAGGCGTACCGCCGCGATTCCGGAGCCCACGACCACCGTGACGAGCAGCCCGCTGCCCACCACCTCGGCAAGGAGCCGACGCGGCAACGACGCAACCGTCACGCTCCGGCCGTCGCGCGCTGGCCGGGAACGTCGGAGGCGACGTCCGGGACGTCGAACAGTCGGGCGAGGGAGGCAAGGCCTGCGGTCATCACCCGGTAGTAGACCCAGGTGCCGCGCCGCTGCGAGCTCAGCAGACCGGCCTCGCGCAGCACCTTGAGATGGTGGCTGATCGTGGGCTGGGACACGTCGAACTCACCGGTGAGCTCGCAGACACACGCCTCTCCGCCGGCGTGCGAGGCGATCAGGGACAGCAGTCGCAGCCGGATCGGGTCGCCGAGCGCTTTGAAGGCGCCGGCCAACTCCGTCGCCTGACCAGCGGAAAGCGGGTCGCGGACCATCGGCGCGCAGCATCCGGGCGAAAGCAACTCGAGAGGTCTGCGCTCTGTCCCTTGCATAGTCATCCGTCTATGTTGACAGCCATCTATCCAGGTGGCAAGCTCCGGCTGCATCGACAGTTATCTATTCAGGAGGACGCTCATGTCCCGAGTCCAGCTTGCTCTTCGCGTCTCCGATCTGGAGGCGTCGGTCGGCTTCTACTCCAAGCTCTTCGGCACCGGGCCTGCGAAGCGCCGTCCCGGCTACGCGAACTTCGCCATCATCGAACCTCCGTTGAAGCTCGTGCTGATCGAGGGTGAGCCGGGCCAACCGACCCGCCTGGATCACCTCGGCGTCGAGGTCGCCAGCACCGCCGAGGTCGAGGCGGCCACGGCCGATCTCGAACGGCAGGGCCTGGCCACGGTCGAGGAGAAGGACACGAGTTGTTGCTACGCGCTTCAAGACAAGGCATGGGTGCAAGGGCCGGGCGGCGAACCGTGGGAGGTCTACACCGTCAAGGCAGATGCCGAGCAGATGGCCCCTTCGAAGGACAGCGCGTGCTGCCAGCCCGGCGCAGTTATCGCCGGCCGGGGGTGAACTGCATATCACCGGGTACGCCAAGACCGCCGAAAGCTGTGGTCGTACGATGAATGACTCTGCGCAACATCACTCCCGCCCCGCGGCGCGTCGGTCGGTCCACAAGATCACCTGCACGTTCGCCTGCACGTTCCGATTCGATAGCATTTGGTGCGTAACGCGTACACATGCCAGGAGGCTCCAGCTAGATGAGGCGAGGCCGACCGCTCACCAGACTGGTGATAGCCGGGTCGGTCGTCATGCTCTGCGCCACCGGGTGCTTCGGCCCCGGCGACGGCAGCACGGCCAACGGCTCTCTCAAGGTGGCCAGTAATCCCGGCGGCACCCTCAACCTGCTGATGTCCTCGGACTTCGCCCACCTTGACCCCGCCCGCAACTACGACTCCACCTCGCTGAACTTCGGGCGCCTGATCTATCGCACGCTGACCACCTACAAGGCCGAGTCGGGCAAGGCCGGCAACGAAGTGGTCGGCGACCTGGCGACCGACACCGGCACCCCGAGCGACGGCGGCAGGACGTGGAGCTTCACCCTGCGCCCAGGGCTGAAGTACGAAGACGGCACCGCGATCACGGCCGCGGACGTGAAGTACGGCATCGAGCGTGCCTTCGACCCGGCGTTGCCCGGCGGCCCGCAGTATTTCCAGCTGTCACTTGCGAATGTGCCGGCGGGCTACCCCGGCCCCAAGAAGGCACACGGCAAGCGACTCGATTCGATCATCGTGGCCGGCAACAAGATCACGTTCAAGCTCAAGAAACCCTTCCCCGACTTCTCCTTCGCGGCGGCGATGCCGACCACGGCCCCGGTGCCGCTCGCCCGTGACAGCGGTGCCGCCTACGACCGACGACCGTTCTCGAGCGGCCCCTACAAGATCGCGAGATACGACCGAGGCAAGACGCTGACCCTGACGCGGAACGCCTTCTGGGACAAGGCGACCGACGTCGTCCGCAAGGCCTATCCGGACGAGGTGGACTGCACCTTCGGCATCGAGCCGTCCACCATCGACCAACGGCTGATCGCCGACTCCGGCCAGGACCGAGCAGCCCTCGCCTTCGACACGACGCTCGGCCCCGACAGCATCCCGCAGGCGCTGAGCAGCCCAGCGGTTCGGGCGCGGACCATCAGCGGGCTCGACGGCTATCTGCTGTTCCTCGCGATCAACACCGCCCGGGTCAAGGACGTCCGGGTGCGTCAGGCCATCAACTATGCGGTCAACAAGGAGTCCTACCGGACGGCACGAGGCGGCAAGTACGCCGGCGAATACGCCTCGACGATCCTGACCCCGCTGGTGCCGGGCCACCTGGACTTCGACCTCTACAAAGCGCCCCCGCGCGGTGATCCCGAAAAGGCCAAGCAACTGCTCCAGCAGGCCGGAGTGAAGACGCCGCTGCGCCTCACCATGGCCTCGCCATCAGTGGGCAAGGGCGTGACCCAGGCAGTCGCCGTGCAGGCCGCGCTGAGCCGGGCCGGGATCGAGGTCACCATCCAGGCGATCCCACCGGACAGCTACCTCGACACCGTCGGCACAGCGGCCAAGATGCCGGACCTGGCGTTCAGCAACCGTGGGCCCGACTGGCCCTCAGGCAGCACGGTGTTGCCACCGATGTTCGACGGCCGCCAGATCAAGGCCCAGGGCAACAGCAACATGTCGATGCTGAACGTCCCGGCCATCAACGCCGAGATGGACCGGATCAATGCCATCACCGACCCCAAGGCCCAGGCGCCTGAGTGGGGCAAGCTCGACGAGCAGATCATGATGCAAGCCCCGATCGTCCCGTTGATCTACAACGCCGGGATCCACCTGCGCGGATCTCAGGTCGTGGGCGGCTACCTGCATGCCTACTACGGCCAATGGGATCTGGTCTCGCTCGCCGTCAAGTGATTCGGCGCGCGGACCACGGTCCCGACGCCGCTCCCCTAGGCTCTGTCCTGTGAGCGACCGTCTGGTGTGGATCGACTGCGAGATGACCGGGCTCGACCTGCGGCACGATGCGCTCATCGAAGTCGCTGCGCTCGTCACCGACTCGGAGCTACGCGTCCTGGGCGACGGAGTCGACGTGGTGATCTCGGCACCCGACGACAAACTCGATGGCATGCTTGAAGTCGTCGCCCGGATGCACGAGAAGTCCGGCCTCACCGACGCCGTTCGCGCGTCGACCGTCACCCTCGAGCAAGCCCAGCAGATCGTCCTGGACTACATCGGCAAGTACATCGACGAGCCACGCAGCGCACCGCTGTGCGGCAACTCCATCGCCACCGACCGGGGCTTCATCGCGCGCGACATGTCTGCCCTGGATGACTTCCTGCACTACCGGATGGTCGACGTCTCCTCGATCAAGGAGTTGTGCCGCCGGTGGTATCCCCGCGTCTACTTCGAGCAGCCCAGCAAGGGGCTTTCGCACCGTGCCCTCTCCGATATCCAGGAGAGCATCCGCGAGTTGCGCTACTACCGCCAGACGGTCTTCGTGCCGCAGCCTGGCCCCGACGTCGAGGGCGCCCGTGCCATCGCCAACGAGGTGCTCGCGGCCGATCGCGTGCAGCCGCCGACCCAGGTCACCGAATCCGGCTGAGCCGGCCCACCGGCTACTATTGGCCGGCCCGCGCGGTTGAGCGGGTTGCATGCGCGTCATGGTGGCTGTAGCTCAGCTGGTAGAGCGCCGGGTTGTGGTCCCGGATGTCGTGGGTTCGAGTCCCATCAGTCACCCCAACCGCCCAGGCCGACCAGCCGGACCCCGCTCAAGTCCCGCTAGGCTCGGCGGGGTGCGTTCACCCACTCTCATCAGCGATCCGGCGGTCACCGCGATTCCGGCCGTGGATTGCGGCGAGCCGCTTGCCGACGTACGCGAGCGGCCGACGCTGCGGCTCGACCATCGCAAGGCCGACCCCCAGGGCGCCTTCGCGAAGCTACGGGCAGGGATTCTGGACCGCCTGGTGCTGGCGCAGGGGCGCTTGCCGGCCGGCGTTCACCTGCTGATCGTCGAGGGATACCGCCCGATGGCACTGCAGCAGGGCTACTTCGAGGAGTACGCCGCGCACCTGCAGCAGCTGCACCCTCAGCACAGCGCCGCCGACATCGCCCAGCTGGCCAGCCGCTACATCTCACCGCCGCGCGTCGCACCCCACCCGGCAGGCGCGGCCGTGGACCTCACGCTGTGCACGGCTGACGGCGACGAACTCGATCTTGGTACGCCGGTGAACGCCAGCCCCGAGGAGAGCGACGGGGCGTGCTACTTCGCCGCGCCGCAGGTGGTGGGGCCAGCGCGTACCAACCGCGACCTGATCGCCACAGCGCTCTCCGGGGTAGGCCTCGTCAACTATCCGACCGAGTGGTGGCACTGGTCCTACGGCGATCGCTACTGGGCGTTCGTCACACGGGCGGAGCGCGCGGTGTACGACGTGGTGGAGTCCCGTACGGTCGAGCGATGACCGAGCCGGAGCAGTTCCTCGAGATCGCCGTCCCTCCCGATCAGGAGGTCGGCGTTTATGCGAACGTGCTGGCCATCTGGCACACCGAGGACGAGTTCACCTTCGACTTCGCCGTGAAGCAGCCGACCCAGCTTCGGCAGACCGACGCAGGCAGCGAGCAGGTCCACGTACCCGCCCGCGTCGTCTCACGCGTGCGGGTGCCGCCCGGGCAGGTTTTCGAGATTCTCAAGGCGCTCAACGAGAACATGACGCACTACGAGCAGGCCTTCGGCGAGATCAGGCGGCCGCCCACCGGCGACTAGATCAGCGCGCTGCCCTGGAGGTACTGCTCCCAGGTGAGGTTCCAGTCGGTGTAGCCGTCGCCCGGACGGACCTGGCGCTCAGTGCCGATCACCCTGACGACGTCACCGCGCTTGCTCAGGTAGTAGAACCAGCGGGCGTTGGAGGTGCTCACGTTGACGCAGCCGTGCGAGACGTTGCGCCGGCCCTGCGAGCCGGTCGACCATGGGGCTGCGTGGACGAATTCGCCTCCGCCGGTGAAGCGGGTGTCCCAGTAGACCTTGGTGTAGTAGCCGCCCGGCGCGTCGCGCGGCAGACCGAAGCTGGCCGAGTCGAAGTACTTCTCGGAGAACTTCTCCATCACGACGTGGGTGCCGGCGGATGTCGGCATCGAGGGCTTGCCCAAGCTGACCGGCATCGTACGGAGCACCTTGCCGTCCTGCACCACTGTCATCGACTTGGTCGCATTGCTGATCGTGCTGATCACGGCGGAGCCGACGGTGAACGGGACGTGCCGGTTGGCCTGGCCGTAGACACCGTCGCCGAGGTCAACACCGAGCAGGTTGAGATCGACGGTGACAGCCGTGTGCGCCGGCCAGTAGACCCGAGGCCGGTAGTGGACGTTGTAGTCCGAGAGCCAGTGCCAGGTGCCCTGGACCGGCCGGCTCGTCCTGACCGTCATGCGTCGCTCAGCGGCCGCCTTGTTGACGACGGGACGGTCGAAGGTCACCAGGATGGGCATTCCGACACCGACCGTCTCACCGGCTATCGGCGACATGCTCGGATAGGCCAGCTTGCTCGGGTCCGCGGTGATGAAGCTCGACTGGACACGCTGGGCCTTGGTGTCGTTGCCGACAGCATCGGCCACCACTGCGTACTCGGTGCCGAATGCCAGACCCGAGGCTGCAGTCCAGAGCGTGCCGTCCGGGCTGAGGGCCCCGGCCACTGCCTTGCCCTTTGACGAGACGACGCGGACACCGGTCAACCGGCCGCCGCTGGCGGTGACGACGACCCGGCGGGCCGGCTCGACCGCCCTCATCGCATTGGGCGGACTGATGCTCACCTTGAGCGGGAAGACCGGCGCGGTCCACGCCTTCTTGTGGGGAGCCTGCGCCGTCGAGGACTCGGCGGCTGCCTGACAGCTCGAAAGGCCCACGACCAGGGTCAGGCCAGCTGCCAGACCGACGACCCACCGCGAAGCAGCCGATGAAACGTGGTCCCCCATCAAGCTCCAACCGTGAGTTCGCCGACGTGACAAATGGTCTCCTA
The DNA here is from genome assembly GCA_049698415.1 of Mycobacteriales bacterium. Classification (GTDB taxonomy): domain Bacteria; phylum Actinomycetota; class Actinomycetes; order Mycobacteriales; family QHCA01; genus QHCA01. The sequence continues at coordinate 2,668 of JBAVXU010000047.1, read as the reverse complement.
TGCGACCCGCGCTTGGCACCTGGCGTTGCGCAACTGTGACAGATGCCACGCCGGCCCAGGCCGAACCGACTCATCGTACCTTCGCGTCGGCGTTTCGCCTGACGCCTCACGGGGCTGGTATCGTCGCGCACCGTCACCTAGACGCGCCGTTAGCTCAATTGGCAGAGCAGCTGGCTCTTAACCAGCGGGTTCGGGGTTCGAGTCCCTGACGGCGCACACACGTCCTTGACCGCAGCTACCCCGAGGGCGGCCCGGAGATCCGCGTTGGACACGTCGGCGGCCCGTCCGGCTTCCCGGGCAGGTCGACGATCCATTCACCGGTCTGACCGTGCCCACCGTCAGCGCCGAACTGCACCCTCGTGATCGTCGACCCTTCCGGAACGGCGAAGACGAGTGAGCCTTGGACACAGCCCTTGTACGGGACCTTGACCACCAGCGGCAGCAGCGGGCCGGCCTTCGGCATCTGCGCCGTCCTCGCTGCTGGGAACTGATGGCCCTGGCTGTCTATGGCCTTCGCGCCCTTCGCCGGTTCGTCGACGTAGCCCTTCTTGCCAGCGTTTTGTATCCAGAACTGCACCGCGACGAGCCGGGTCCCGGTGGCCGAGGGCTCGGAGTCGACGAGCCCCAGGGCCACGACCTTGATCTTTTGACCCCAACTGCCCTTGAGGCTGATGGTGTCGCCCGCCTTGGCGTCGTTGGCGTCCTCGACGAGAGGGCTGGCGGGGACCTTGTCCGCCTTGTTGATGATCTCCCCACCAGGCGTGCATCCGGTCAGACAGAACACTAGGAGACACATCGGTGCGATTGCCTTGACGTGCCTCATGCCGCGCACGCTATTCGCAGCGAGGCTGCTGTGAGTGCGGAATTGTGACATCCGGCTAACCCACGGTGACAAGAAACTCATCTCAAGGACCCTGGACCGGCCCATCAGGGTCAATCTGGCACCTTGCGTCCTGCGCGACAGCCGATCGCGGCAAGATATCGACGCCACCCGAATCGTCGCGCCGCCCCGCGGAGGACTGGATATGACCCAACCCCCGCCCGGCAGTGCCCCCCCGGAACCACCGAACGACGACTCCGACCGGCGTGGACAGTCGGCGCCGGGACCGTCGACGAACCCGCCCCCCGCCCAGCCGGGTTCGCAGGGATGGCAGCAACCTCCCGGCCAGCAGGGGTGGCAGCACCCGGGCCAGCAAGGCTGGCAACCGCCTCGGGGCCAGCAGGGTTGGCAGCAGTCACCCGGCCAACCGGGCTGGCCTCCGGGCCAGCAAGGTTGGACGCAGCCGACCAGTCAGCAGGGGTGGCCAGGCCCCGGTCAGCAACCGCCGCCGCCCGATCAGTGGCGCCCGCCCGGCCCCGGCTACCCTCCCCCACCGTCGAAGTCCGGGGGCCACGGTCGGCTCATCGCCTGGATCGCCGGAGGCGTGGCGCTCATGGTGCTGGCGACCGTCGTCATCGTCGGTTTCGCGGCGTTCGCGCTCCGCAGCACTGGTGGGCACCCCACGGCGAAGTCGGCCAAGACGGCGGCGCCGGCCGATCCGGGCGTCACAGCGACTCGAGCCGCGGCTCTGGATCTGGCCCGCCAACCGGCCGCGCGATTCACCGGCAACCTGACCACCACGGCAGGTGTGCAGATTCCGGTTGCTCTCACCGTGACGAACGCGGGTACCACCATCGGCAGGGTCATGTCTGCAAGCAGCAGGATCGAGATCCTCGTCATGAGCGGCCGCACCTTCTTCAAGGCCGACCCGAAGTTCTGGACGGGGGCGGGTGCGAGCGCCACCCGGGCGACGAGGTACGCAAGTCGGTGGGTACGCATCGAAGCCGGCTACATCGGTATTGATCCCGAGCAGCGGCTCGCCCCGAGGGTCCTAAGTGCGCAGCTGCTCGAGGCCGCCAAGTCGAGCAAATCCATCGGTGCCCCCGTTTCCAGGAACGGCGTGCAGGCGCGGCCGGTCACCATCCCCCAGGCGACGGTGTACGTGAGCACCGAGGCGCCATACCGCGTCGTGCACATCGAGACCGAGACGACGCAAGCCCCGGGCGACGGCATCACCCCCGCTGCCTACGCGGACGACTCCGGGTTCGACCTGGACGTCGACCCGCTCACTGAACCCGATGCAGCCAGCCTCTTTGCCGGCCTCAAGGTCAACGTGTCGCGGCTGCTCACCGCGATCGACTCCCAGGTGGATTTCGATCTGGACGGCAGCGTCGTGCTGGCGCCGTGCACGGCGCGCGGCTGCACTGCCACCGCGACCCTGGGCAACACGCTTCGCGGCTCCGACACCTATGTCCGCACCGACCGGCCGATCATCGTCGAGGTCCTGGTCGCTTTCACCCTCGACGCTCGACCGATCCGCTCGTGCACCGACGTGGTCACCATGACTGCCAACGGCAAGACCAAGACGTCGTGCCGGGTGACGTACTCGCTGCCGGCCGACGGCACCAGCCACACCATCCGCGCAAAGGTCAGCGGCTTCGCCCGGGCGGTGTCCGCCTCGGACGTCTCAGCGATGACCGCTGACCTCGACCGGCAGACCCTTGCCTGGCGGGTACGCCAGGCCGGCGACTCCGGCCTGCCCGACGCCTCCATCGGCAACGGGACTTACCAGTTCCGTCCGCCGGCGACGTACAGCCCGGCCGCCGGCCCGCTGAGTCAGGTTGATGG
>JBAVXU010000046.1:0-2579 GCA_049698415.1 Mycobacteriales bacterium | reverse complement strand
GGGTCGAAGCCGGTCGTCGGCTCGTCGAGGAAGAGCAGGTCCGGCCGGCCGACCACGGCGAGGGCGAGGTCGAGGCGGCGCTGCTGGCCCCCGGACAGTCGGCGAACCCGGGTCCCGGCCTGCGGACCGAGGCCGACCAGGGCGATGGTCTCGTCCACTTTGCGGGGATTCGGGTAGTAGGCGGCGGTCCTGCTAAGGGCCTCCCGGACGGTGAGGTAGCGCTGGACGGCTATGTCCTGCAACACAATTCCGATCCGCTGGCGCAGGGCCCGGCCGCCGGTCGCCGGGTCGGTGCCGAGCACTTCGACCTGTCCGGAGTCCCGATTCCGATATCCCTCCAAAACGCCCAAAGTGGTTGTCTTGCCTGCCCCATTCGGACCTAAAAGTGCGAATATCTCACCCTGCTCGACCGAGAAGCTGACGCCTGCGACGGCCTGCACAGATCCGTAGGCCTTGCGCAGGTCAGCGACGATCACCGCATTCATTGGCTCAACCGTAGCCGGGGGCGGGCGGCCGGTCGGTTTGGCGTACTACTAACTGGCAGTTATCGTTCCTAATTGGACCGCCGGGGTGGGGGACAGCCCGGACCAACTGCCAAGGGAATTCTGTGCACCGTCGCATTATTGCGATCGCCCTTCAAATAACCATCCTCATATCTTTGGTCGGCGCGGCAACCGCGTGGGCAGCAACAGAGAAGAAGATCACCCTGGTCGTCGACGGCCAGCCCCAGGTCCAGCGGACGCACGCCAGGACCGTCGAAGGCGCGCTGAACCGGGCCGGGCTCAAGGTCGGCTCGCACGACGTACTCGCTCCGGACGCCGCCGCCGGCTTGGAGAACGGCTCCCGGGTGGTCCTGAACCGAGCCAGGCAGGTCAACCTCACCTTCGAGGGCCGGCCGCGGCACATCTGGGTCACCGCCCGCTCCGTCGACGAGTTGCTCGGCCAGGTGGGTCTGCGCCAGACCGGGGTGTACGTGTCCGCCTCCCGCTCTCGACGCATCCCGCTCAAGGGGATGAGCCTGGAACTGCGGCTACCCAAGCAGGCCACCGTCCTCGTCGACGGGCGCGCACCGGCAGTCACCACGACCGTGGCGACCGTGGGCGACCTGCTCGAGCAGGACCACGTGAAGCTGGGCGCCACCGACAAGTCCTCCGTCCCGCTGTCGACCCAGTTGCACGACGGGATCGTCGTCTCGGTGACCCGGCTGCGGATGTCCACGGCGACGGTCACGGCACAGGTGGCTCCGCCGGTGATCCGCAAGCCGGACTCGTCGATGTTCAGCAACCAGTCCAAGGTGCTGGTCGCGGGCTCTCCGGGGATCGCCATCCAGACCTGGCGCTACACCATCACCAACGGCAAGGTGACCGCCAAGAAGCTGCTGAAGTCGGTGACCACCCGGGCAGCCAAGACGCAGGTGCTGGCAGTCGGCACGAAGGCCGTACCTGTGCCGTCGACATCGGCGAGCGGACTCAACTGGGCGGCGCTGGCCAACTGCGAATCCGGCGGCAACCCCCGTGCGGTCAACCCGGCCGGCTACTACGGGCTGTATCAGTTCAGCATGGGTACCTGGCGCTCCGTGGGCGGCTCGGGCAACCCGGCCGACGCATCGTCGGGCGAACAGACCTATCGCGCCCAGCTGCTCTACAACAGGTCCGGAGCCGGCAACTGGCCGAACTGTGGTAGATACCTCTACACATGAGCGACGGGCTGCTCGGGCCCACTGATCTGCGCCGGATCGCCGCCGGCATCAACCTGCGGCCGACCAAGAGCCTCGGGCAGAACTTCGTGCACGACGCCAACACGGTGCGCAGGATCGTCAGCGCCGCGCAGCTCGATCCGCGCGATGTCGTGCTCGAGGTCGGCCCCGGTCTGGGCTCTCTCACCCTCGGCCTGGTGGCGGCGGCCGCACGGGTCGTCGCGGTCGAGGTCGATCCGCAACTGTCGGCCTCCCTGCGCTCGACGGTCGACCTGCGGCTTCCTGAGTTCGCCGATCGGCTCGAGGTGATCACCGCTGACGCGCTTGCGCTGTCCTCGGTCGCCGGTCCGCCGCCTACCGCGATGGTCGCGAACCTGCCGTACAACGTCGCCGTCCCGGTCGTCCTGCACCTGCTCGACGTGGTCCCCAGCCTGCGCCGGATCCTGGTGATGGTGCAGGCCGAGGTGGCCCAGCGGATGGCCGCCCCGCCGGGATCGCGGGTGTACGGCGTCCCGTCGGTGAAGGCGGCGTGGTACGCCGACGTACGCCGCGCCGGAGCCGTCAGCCGGCATGTGTTCTGGCCCGAACCCAACGTCGACTCCGAGTTGGTCCTGCTGACGCGGCGGGCCGTACCCGAAGGCGCACCGCGCGAGGTGGTGTTCCGGGTCATCGACAAGGCGTTCTCGCAGCGCCGCAAGACGCTGCGATCGGGACTTGCCGGACTCGCCGGGTCGCCCGCCGTGGCCGAGGAGGTCCTGCGTGCCGCGGGGGTCGATCCTGGGGCGCGGGGTGAGGCCATCGACGTCCACGACTTCACCCGGGTCGCAGCAGAGCTGGCGAGGCGCGGCCTCGCCGGTGCGCCGACATAGCATCGGGGTACACC
>JBAVXU010000045.1:0-18782 GCA_049698415.1 Mycobacteriales bacterium | reverse complement strand
ACGCCGACTGCGCCCGCATGAGAAGGACTTCCTCGGGCGTTACCTCGAGCGCCCGGACGGCAGCGACTCAGCCGACAGGTGACCTGAAGCCCCCTCCTGCGCGGTTGCGGCTCCGCCGGGGGGTACGTCGCGTTGACATCTGACCTATGGTGGGCAAACCGTGACTACATCGCCCACAAAAGGGGTATCCATGCGTATAAGTCGAACGCTTCTCGGAGCGATCGTCGGATCCACCATCCTGGCGACGTTCGCCTCCGGAGCAGCGGCCACCGCCTCCACTACACCGGGGTCGCGCAGCACCGCGAGCACCGACTACGTCGTGCTCTACAAGAGTGGCGTGAGCCCGGCCAAGGCACGGGCCGACATCGCGAAGGCCGGCGGCGTCGTGACCCAGGAGAACACCAAGCTCGGTTACGCGTTCGTCCGCAGTTCCTCGGCCGGCTTCGCGGCCGCCGCCGCGCGCGCGCCGTCCCTTGACGGAGCCGCCCGCAACCAGGTGATCGGCGAGGCACCGAAGCAATCTCGGGCCCGCACCGACGTGGTCGAGAAGTTGCCAGGCGACCGCGCCATCAAGGCGGCGCCGGGCAAGGACGTCAAGCCGGCGCCTCGAGCGGCGAGCGCCATCGCGCCCGAGCCGCTGGCCGACCGGCAGTGGGACATGCGTCAGATCGGTGCGACCCCGGGCGGGTCCTACGCCAAGAACCAGGGCGCGGGTGTTCGCGTCGGGATCATCGACACCGGGATCGACGGCTCCCACCCCGACATCGCCGCCAACTTCAACAGCGCCCTCAGCCACAACTTCGTGACGGACAACCCGTCGATCGACGGTCCGTGCGAGACCGCCAACTGTGTCGACCCGGCCAACGTGGACGACAACGGGCACGGCACCCATGTCGCCAGCACCGTCGGCGCGCCCATCAACGGAATCGGCATCGCCGGGGTGGCGCCACAAGTCAACCTCGTCAACATCCGGGCGGGCCAGGACTCCGGCTACTTCTTCCTGCAGCCGACTCTGCAAGCACTCAACTACGCGGGCGACATCGGGGTCGACGTCGTCAACATGAGCTTCTACACCGATCCCTGGTTGTTCAACTGCGTCAACAACCCGGCGGACTCGCCGGCCGAGCAATCAGAACAGCGCGTCATCCGTACGGCAACCCAGCGGGCGCTCAACTACGCGCTGAAGCACAATGTCCTTCCCGTGGCAGCCGAAGGCAACGAAGCCACCGATCTGGGCAAGCCGACGTCCGACGACACCAGCCCGGACTTCCCGGCTGGTGCCGCCAAGCATCGTGACATCGACAACTCCTGCATCACCGTGCCCACCGAGTCCAACGGTGTCGTGGCGATCAGTTCCACCGGGCCGAGCACTCGCAAGGCCTACTACTCCAACTACGGTCTGGAGCAGACCGACGTCGCGGCGCCGGGTGGAGACGCATACGACAGCCCGGACAACCGGCTCAACGAGAAGAACCTCATTCTCGCGGCATACCCGGCAAACGTTGCCGAGGCCAATGGTGACCTGAACCCCGACGGCACACCGAACACGCCGTTCGTGATCCAGGACTGCCAGGGCAGTGTCTGTGCCTACTACCAGTACCTCCAGGGAACCTCGATGGCCTCGCCGCACGCGGTAGGGGTCGCGGCCCTGGTGGTGGGCAGTCTCGGCACTGCGGACGCGGCCAACGGTGGCAAGACGCTCGATCCGCGGACCACCCGGGCGAGGCTGTTCTCCACGGCCGTCGCGCACGCCTGCCCGCAGCCGCGGCTGTTCCACTACAAGCGGATCCGCTCCGACGGAAGCGTGGCCGAGGCTGACCACTATTGCGCCGGTCCGATCGGCAAGAACGGTTTCTACGGCAACGGCATCGTCAATGCCTATCGAGCGGCGACAGCGCACTAGCGCCGCCATCTGCTGACTGCTGGACAAACCGCCCGGCCGCACCCTCCACGCAGGGTCGGCCGGGCGGTTTTGTGCGTCGGAGAGCGAATCACCGCAGATATGACACTTTCTTGTCGGAAAGTCTTCCCAAAGTAATGATTTGGGGCAATGCTGCGCATACGGTCGGTCGCCATCCGGTAACCGCGTGCGCAGAAAGCTGAGGGCACCCACGTGAAGAAGAGCATGTCCCTGGCGGGACTGGTGGGGCTGGTGGCAGCCCTGATCGTCACAACGTTCGGCGGGTCGGCCGCTGCCGCGCCCGAGGGCCAGATCCGCGGGGCGGGTGGCGCCGATGCGGTAGCCGGTAGCTATCTCGTCGCTCTCAAGGACACCACGGCGCTCCGATCCCGGGGGACGTCGGCCACCGCACACGACATGGCCAAGAGTCACCGCGGCTCGGTGAAGTTCGTCTATCAGCGCGCCATGCGCGGATTCGCCACCCGGATGAGCGAGTCCGACGCCAAGCAACTCGCCGCGGACTCCCGGGTCGCCTACGTCGAGCAGGACCACATGCTGCGACTCGCCGGCACACAGGCCAACCCGCCGTCGTGGGGCCTCGACCGGATCGACCAGCGCAATCTGCCGCTGGACAACTCATACACCTATCCCAACACCGCATCCAACGTGCACGCCTACATCATCGACACCGGTATCCGGTTCTCGCACACGACGTTCGGCGGTCGTGCGACGTCGGGCTACGACGCGATCGATGGCGGCACCGCCGATGACTGCAACGGTCACGGCACACACGTGGCCGGCACGGTCGGTGGCAGCCAGTACGGCGTCGCCAAGGGCGTCTCACTCGTCGCAGTGCGGGTTCTCGACTGCCAGGGTTCCGGAACCACCTCGCAGGTTGTCGCCGGCATCGACTGGGTCACCAACAATGCGATCAAGCCGGCCGTAGCCAACATGAGCCTCGGCGGCAGCGCTGACACCGCTCTCGACAACGCGGTGCGCAACTCGATCGCCTCCGGAGTCACCTATGCGATCGCGGCCGGCAACGGCAACGCTCTCGGCGTCGGGGTCGATGCGTGCAGCACGTCGCCGGCTCGGGTCGCCGAGGCGATCACGGTTGGCGCGACCGACAACACCGACGCCCGGGCCAGTTTCTCCAACTACGGCACCTGCTTGGACATCTTCGCCCCCGGCGTCAACATCACCTCCTCGTGGAACACCAGCGACACCGCCACGAACACCATCAGCGGCACCTCGATGGCGACACCGCATGTGGTCGGGGTCGCGGCTCTGAAACTCTCCACCAACCCCGGTTTCACCCCCGCCCAGGTACGCGATGCCCTGGTTGCGGACGCGACCTCCAACAAGGTGACCAACCCGGGCAGCGGGTCGCCGAACAAGCTGCTCTACGTACCCAACGGCACGCCGGGCAACGTGGTGACGGTGAACAACCCCGGCGCGCAGACCGGCACCGTCGGCACGGCGAAGAGCCTGCAGATGACCGGTAGCAGTTCCGGAGGAGGCGCCCTCACCTACACCGCAACCGGCCTCCCGTCCGGCCTGACGATCAGTTCGTCCGGCCTGATCAGTGGCACACCGACGACCGCCGGCACCTACAACACCACCGTGACCGGGACTGACAGCACCGGCGCTACCGGCTCGACGGTGTTCACTTGGACGATCACCGGTGCGGGCGGCGGCTGCACGTCACCCGGTCAGAAGCTCGGCAACCCGGGCTTCGAGTCAGGCACCGCACCGTGGACCGCGAGCTCTGGCGTGATCGACAACTCGACCGGCCAGCCGGCCCGGACCGGATCGTGGAAGGCGTGGCTGAACGGCTACGGCGTCACCCACACCGACACGCTGTCCCAGTCGGTCGCGATTCCGGCCGGCTGCAGCACCTACACGCTGTCGTTCTGGCTGCGGGTCACCACGTCGGAGACGACCACCACGGTCGCCTACGACAAGCTCACCGTGAAGCTGGGCACCAGCACGCTGGCGACGTACTCCAACCTCAACGCCAATTCCACCTACGTGCAGAAGTCGTTCAACGTGAACGGTTTCGCCGGGCAGACGGTGACCCTGAACTTCACCGGCGCGGAGGACTCGTCGCTGCAGACGTCGTTCGTCATCGACGACACGGCGCTCAACGTGTCGTAGTCATCTCCGGATCGTCTGACGGAGCCCCGGTCGCCAGCCGGGGCTCCGTCGACTGAAAGCCGTCTCCTGCCGACCCGTACCCTTGCCCCGTGACGCTGTCGATAAAGCCTGGTACCACTTGGAACGATGTCTACGCGCGGGCCCTGTCCGCCGCTCCGGAGGCCTTCGAGGCTGACCGGATACGCAACCTCGTCGGGGGTGACTGGAAGCGGATCGGAGTGCCGGGGGAGCACGCATCCCCGGTCGACGGGAGTGCGATACCCGGTCCGCCGAGGATCAGCCACGACGAGGCCGTGGTGGCGGTGGCACATGCTGCCGACGAGCACAAGGCGTGGGCGGCCACCGACCTCGAGGAACGCAGAGCCCGGGTCAGTGCTGCTGTCGATGAGATGAGCGACGAGCGCGAGACGCTGGCGCTGCTCTTGGTGTGGGAGATCGGCAAGCCGTGGCGCACGGCGTGCGCCGACGTCGACCGGGCGCTCGACGGTGCGCGATGGTATCTCGGTGAGATAGAGCGTCAACTGCGTGGCCGCAGCCCGTTGCACGGCCCGGTCAGCAACATCGCGTCGTGGAACTATCCGATGAGCGTGCAGGTGCACGGCGAGCTCGTGCAGTTGCTGGCCGGTAACGCGGTGGTGGCCAAGACCCCGTCACAGGGTGGCTTCCACACGCTGACGCTGGCACACGCGATCATGCGGCGAGCCGGACTCCCCGTCACGCTGATGTCCGGTGCAGGTGCCGAGCTGTCGGGTGCCCTCATCACCGCACCCGAGACCGGCGCTCTGGCCTTCGTCGGCGGTCGCGCCAACGGCCGCAAGGCGGCGACCACGCTGGTCGACACGGGCAAGCGCCACCTGCTCGAGCAGGAGGGGCTTAACGCGTGGGGGGTCTGGGACTTCTCCGACTGGGACCTGCTCGCGGGTCACCTGCGCAAGGGCTTCGAGTACGCCAAGCAGCGGTGCACGGCATACCCGCGTTATGTCGTCCAACGCGAGCTGTTCCCCGCCTTCTTGGATGCCTATTTGCCCGTGGTCAAGGGCGTGACCTTCGGTCATCCGCTCGCTGTCGACGACCCCGGCGACGCGCTACCGGAGCTCGATTTCGGCCCGCTGATCCACGCGGAGAAGGCGGCCTCGGTCCGCGATGCCTACGAGGAGGCGGTCGCCGGCGGCGCGATTCCGCTGTACCGCGGCGACAGCGCCGATGGTCGCTACATCGCCGGCCAGGACAGGTCGGCCTACGTCGCCCCGGCCTGCGTTCTCAACCCGGCACCGTCCTGGTCCTTGCATCACTCCGAGCCGTTCGGACCACTTGACTCCATCGTCCTGGTCGACACCAAAGCGGAGATGCTCGCGGCCATGAACGCCTCCAACGGCGCTCTGGTCGCCTCGGTCGCCACCGACGACGCCGAGTTCGGCGCGCAGGTGGCCGAGGAGCTGCAAGCGTTCAAGGTCGGCATCAACAAGCCGCGGTCACGAGGCGACCGCGAGGAGCCTTTCGGCGGCAAGGGTGCGTCGTGGAAGGGCGCATTCGTCGGCGGGGACCTGCTGGTGCAGGCCGTCACCGAGGGGGAGGGGCAGATCTACGGCAACTTCCCGACGTACTCCCTCTATCCGGCGACCTGACCGAGTTCGCCGCATCCGACCCCGATTCGCGTGCTCATCGCGCCCGCATTGATGCACGATTGGCCGGAGGGCCGGCCACCCGGCTGACCGTCGGAGGTGATCGGCGTGAAAATCGGCATTCTTGGCACCGGCACGGTCGGGCGGGCATTGGCCGCGGCCTCGTCCGACCTCGGCCACGACGTACAGATGGGGACCCGCGACATCGAGGCGACGCTCGCCCGGCCGGAGCCGGAGGGTTATGGCGCGTCCCGGCTGGGGCCGTGGCTCGAGCAGCAACCGAAGATCCGGCTGGTGACCTTTGCCGAGGCGGCGAGGCATGCCGAGTTGGTAGTCAACGCGACCAACGGTGCCGCCTCACTCGATGCGCTCAACCTCTGCGGGGCGGAGAATCTCGCCGGCAAGGTCATCCTCGACGTGGCGAATCCATTGGATTTCTCGGCCGGAATGCCACCGACGCTTCTCGTGAAAGACACCGATTCTCTCGCCGAGCAGATCCAGCGAGCTTTCCCTGATGCGCGGGTCGTCAAGTCGCTGAACACCATGAACGCCGGCGTCATGGTGGCGCCGGGGGCGCTGGCAGGGGCGGACCATTCCGTCTTCCTGAGCGGCGATGATGCTGACGCCAAGTCGACCGTGGCGAACCTGCTTCGGGAGTTCGGCTGGGTCGACATCGTCGACCTGGGCGAGATCACTACTGCGCGCGGCGTCGAGATGGTGCTGCCGTTGTGGTTGCGGCTCATGGGCGTTGTCGGGGCACCATCGTTCAACTTCAAGATCGTGCGCGCCACCGGTGACTAGATCTGTTCCTGGTGGGCTGTCGATGTAGGCAGCATCCGTTCGTCACCTTGGTGAAGGGCCGCCCCCCCGAGGCGGCCGCCGACCATGGAGGCGATCATGAACAACCCCGTCGTACACGCCGAGATCCGTTCGTCCGACCCCGACGCCACCAGGGCGTTCTTCGGGCAACTCTTCGGCTGGACCTACCCTGATGAGGGAGCCTTTCCCGGCTATACATTCGTCGAGACAGGAGTTCCGGGGGCGCTCTACACCGCGATCAGCCCGCTGCAGGGCGACACCGACCTCGTCACATTCTTCGTCGGCGTCGAGGACATGGAGCAGGCCATTGCCGACACCCGCCGGCTCGGTGGCACGGTGGTGCAGGAGCCGGTCGGCGTCCCCGGTGTGACGTTCGCTTTGATCTCGGACCCGCTCGGTCACGTGATCGGTCTGGCCCAGAACGGCTGAACAGACACTGGGTCGGCGGCTGGCTACTCCGCTTTGCGGGATCATCGCCGTCGGCGAGAGTCGCGATGAAGCGTTCCGCCACCCGAGCGGTCGAGATGGCGCAAACTGCACTCGGCAGTCGAGCCGCGCGGGTGCGGGCCACTGATGTGATCCGCGCATCCGAGCGGCCGGGTCACTCGTCTGACGCGGAGGTGCGGCATGAGCGACAGGGCGGAATTCATGGCCTGGGTGGAGTCTCGTCTCAGGGATGCTGAGGTCGCACTACACAACGGGGACGCTGCGCCTCGGCGCGCCATCTGGTCCACGCGCGAACCAGTCACGATCTTGGGCGCCTGGAAGTCGACGACCGGTGAGCGCGAGTTGGATGATCTTTTCGGGCAGCTGGCGGCCAGCTTCTCGGACTGCACGTCGTACGCCCACGAGGTCATCGCCGCAGACGTGGTCGGGGATATGGCCTACACGGTCGGCTACGAGCACACCCAGGCATCTGTCAACGGCGAGCCCCGGAAGTACACACTTCGTGCGACCCAGATCTACCGTCGCGAGGACGGGGAGTGGAAGGTCGCGCACCGGCACGCCGACACCCTGGCGGCGGCCGAAGCGCCGTAACCGCCGGCCCGGGTGCGGCCAACCAGCCGCACGACGTCAAAGACCCCGCGGGATTAACCGGCGGGGCCCTTGACGCTTCTGAGGGAAGCTGCGTCGTGGTCGCTCGACGGCGACCACGTCCTCCGAACTTACCAACTCATCCGCGCTAGCGGGAGGGTCGATGCATGCGAACTTGGAGTCTGCGGCCTGACCGAGCGGCGGCGCCAGCGGCTCCCGGGCTTCACGCGAATCCCGACAGTCGCAAAGCCGTTTCGCGGCGCAGCAACCGTGCCATTAGCGATCAAAACACACCGTGCGTACGCGGATACGTTGCGTTAAAGTGCAGGAGCCCTGAGAGGGGGTCGACAGATGGCCGATTCGACCGCCCTGCAGGACATCCTCGTGCACTTCGCGCGGACCCTCGCCACCGACTACGGCGTGGTCGAGATTCTCCATGAAGTGGTCCAGGGCGCGACCCGTGTTCTCCCGGTCACCGACGCCGGGGTCGTGCTCCGCGATGACAAGGGAGCGCTGACGTTCGTCGCTGCGACGAGCACGCGAGCCGGCCGGCTCGAGACGTTGCAGGCCGAACTCGGTGAGGGTCCTGGTGTGCAGGCGTACCAAACCGGCCAGCAGGTCCTGGTCGCAGATCTCAGGGCAGACGGCACGATGACAGCCTTCGTCGATCAGGCCGGCCGGGTCGGACTCACTGCCGCATTCAGCTTTCCGCTCTGGCACGAGGGCTCCCAGTTGGGCTCGCTCGACCTTTACGCGGAACTGGGCGGCGGGCTGGATGTCGCGGACCGCGTCGCGGCGCAGGTCCTTGCCGACGTCGCAACCGGATACATCGTCAACGCAAGAGCCCGCGACCGGGCCGACCGCGCACAACGAGACCTGCGCAGCAGGGCGACCAGCGACACACTCACCGGCCTGGCCAATAGGCGACAGTTCGCCGACCATGTGAACGCCGCGCTGGCCAGCAAGGTGCGCAACGGCACCCAGCTGGCAGTTCTCTTCATCGACGTGGACCACTTCAAGCACGTCAACGACACCCTCGGCCACCAGCTGGGCGATCAACTGCTCATGGAGTTGTCGCGACGGCTGCAGGCGGCCGTACGCCGGGGCGATGTGGTGTCGCGGTTCGGCGGTGACGAGTTCGGCGTGCTCTGCCGCCATCCGGCGGATGCCAGCGCGGTGGAGGTCGCCGTCGGCCTGGCCGAGCGCATCCTCGACGTTCTGACCGAGCCGTTCGGGCTGGACGGCCATGCGCTGGCAGTGACCGTGAGCATCGGGGTGGCGCTGGCCCAGCCCGGCGACGGGCCGGAATCCCTGATCGGGCGCGCGGATGCGGCGATGTATCGCGCCAAGGGCGGCGGCCGGGCCCGGGTCGAGTTGTTCGACGACACGATGCAGGAGCAAGCCATAGTCCGCTCCGAGACGGAGGTGAGCCTGCGCGGTGCGGTCCGCCGCGGCGAGCTCGTGCTGCACTACCAGCCGATCTTCGACGCCGCAGATGGTTCGCTGGCCAGGGTCGAGGCGCTGTTGCGTTGGCAGCACCCCGAGCGCGGGCTCTGCCGTCCGGAGGAGTTCCTCGGGCTCGCCGAGGAAACCGGACTGATCGGTGAGATCGGCCAGTGGGTCCTGTTCGAGGCCTGCCGGCAGATCGCCCGATGGCGGCAGGTGCCCACCGCCGCTGGACTGCAGGTCTCGGTCAACGTCTCGCAGCGTCAGGCCGGCCCAGCCCTGCTCGACGCCGTGACGCGGGCTTTGACCCGCCACGATGTCCCCCCTGAGGCACTGTGCCTCGAGGTCACGGAGGCGCAACTGGTCGCCGACTCCGAGAGCCCCGCGAGTGTTCTCGCCGCGCTCAAAGCGCTGGGCGTCAACATCGCGATCGACGACTTCGGGACCGGTCACTCCTCGCTGGTCGACCTGCGGCGGTTTCCCGTGGACGCGCTCAAGGTCGATCGCAGGTTCGTCAGCGATCTGGGCCACGATCCCGATCAGACGCTCGTCCGCGCCATGATCGGCCTCGCCCATTCGCTGGGCATCAGCGTGGTCGCCGTCGGTGTCGAGAGTGCCGTGCAGCTGAGCGCACTGCGTGGGTTGGGCTGCGACATGGTGCAAGGACATCTGCTCGGGCCGCCGGGTCCATGGCAACTGATCGACGAATTCGTCGCGTACCCCGGCTTCGATCCCCAGTCGGCGGTGCGGTCGACCGTCGCTTGAGGACCGTGCTCAAGCGGCGGGGTGATGACCGGCACCGCCTGCTGTGAGGATGGAGCCATGACCCTCACCCCGACCGAGTTGACCCAACGCCGTGGGCTGCGGCGGATGAAGACCGGATCCACCGGCCTGCTGTTGTTCGCGCTGCTCGGGTACGTGCTCGCCGCCCGCTACCGCGATGCCGGCGGCCCGGGCTGGACGGGATATGTCGCGGCGGCCGCCGAGGCAGGCGTCGTCGGTGGACTCGCCGACTGGTTCGCGGTGACGGCGCTGTTCCGGCATCCCCTCGGGCTGCCGATCCCGCACACGGCGCTGCTGCCCAATCGCAAGAAGGAACTCGGCCGGAGCCTGCAGAGCTTCATCGCGACGAACTTCCTGTCCGAATCGGTGATCCGGGACAAGATCGCCCGTGCGGGCGTGACCGGTCGGTTTGCCGGCTGGCTGGCACAGCCCTCTCATGCGGCGAGGGTCGTCGACGAGGCCGCCGTCATCGTGCGTGGTGCGGTCACCGTGTTGCGGGACGAGGACGTGCAGCGTCTGCTGGAGAGCGTCGTCGTGGACCAACTCCGGCGTCAGCCTTCGGGACCGCCGGCGGGACGGTTGCTCGACGCGTTCGTACAGCAGGGGTCTGCGCACCACTTGCTCGACCTCGTCATCGACAAGGGTGTCGCCTGGCTCACCGCCCACCGGGAGACGCTGCTGCGGGTCGTTTCCGAGCAGGCTCCCGGCTGGACCCCCCGGTTCATCGACCGGAAGGTCGCCGGCCGCGTGCATGTCGAGGTATTGCGCTTCCTGGCGGAGGTACGCGCCGATCCACGGCACCGGATGCGCCAGTCACTTGATGACTACCTGCGGCAGTTGGCGCACGACCTCCAGCATGATCCGGCCACGATGACCCGGGCCGACGCGGTCAAGGAGCGCCTGCTGCAGCATCCCGAGTTGCGCACCGCGGTCGCCGGCTTCTGGGGCGCGACGAAGCGGATGATCCTCGATGCCGCAGCGGACCCGCACCACCAGTTGCGTGCACAGGCCGTCCGCTCGGTCCAGGGGCTCGGCGTGCGGCTGCGTGACGACGACGCCTTGCAGGCCAAGGTGGACCACTGGATAGAGAACGTCGGGACGTATCTCGTGACGACCTACCGCGACGACGTGACAACCGTGATCACCGACACCATCGACCGGTGGGACGCCAAGGACACCGCGCGCAAGGTGGAACTGCAGGTCGGCCGCGACCTGCAGTACATCCGGATCAACGGCACGGTCGTGGGTTCGCTGGCCGGGCTCGTGCTGTTCAGCCTGAGCCAACTGCTGCTCTAGCAAGCGGCCTAATCCAGCGCACCCGGGTCGGCGGGGACGTCCACCGCGTGCTCCCGCAGGGCCTCGATCGGCACGATGTCGGTCGCCCGTGAGTGGGTGGCTGCGAGTACGACCGGCGCGGCCGCACCCACTTCGTAGGCCGACAACCACCGGGCAGCGACCACGCACCACCTGTCGCCGGGCTGCAGCCCGGGGAAGCCGTATTCGGGTCGCGGGGTGCTGAGGTCGTTGCCGGTGGCGCGCTGGTGAGCGAGAAACTCCGAGGTGACCACCGCACACACCGTATGGCTGCCGATGTCCTCAGGCCCGCTGTTGCAGCAGCCGTCGCGATAGAACCCCGTCACCGGATCCATGCCGCAGGGTTCGAGGGCCTGGCCGAGGACGTTCAGCTCCGCTGTCACGCGCACAGCCTCGCAGCACCCGGTTTTCGCCCTTGTACGTGGTCCTGCCGCGTTAGCGTGGGGGAGGGGCGAGCTTCGGGAGGTCGCAGTGGGACCGAGAGGGTCGCCAAGCCCGGCCGAGGTGATGCTCGACGCGACGAGGGCGACGTTGCGCGCCGGGCGGCTGCCGCCTGGCGAGGTCATCAAGCGCCAGCTCAACGCGCTGGCCGATGTCGGCTATCACCTCGAGCCGCATCTCGATGACGACGGAGCGGAGCTCATGCTCGGCGCGGCCAAGCGGGCGTTGCGTTCCGGGCACCTGACCCCGTCCGCGGTGATCGCGCATCAGCTCCAGGCGGTCAGTGCCTCCGGGCACGCCTTCGTCCGCGAGGGCGACGAGGGCGGCGGTAGGTGCGAGTCGTTCGAATGGGGACCCAGTTCGTTTCGGGCCTGCGCCCGGTGCGGGCTGTCGTACTGGAAGCATCCGGGCGGTGTCGGTCCGGTCGGCGGCGCGCATCGGCGGCGTTAGGCGTCCAGCATCTTGATCATCCGCTTGAGCGCGACCTGCCGGAACGAAGCATCCATCAACTCCGTCACCTCGGCCCAGTCCACGTCGGCGACCGTGAGGTCGAGCGCGAGCCACCCCGAAGCACCGAAGTACGGCGGCTTGTAGAAGCGAGGATCGGCCAGCAGCCCGCGCAGGTCGGCCGGATCGGGCTTGAACACCACCGCGAACTCATGCTTGTCGTCGCCGCCGAACAACGCGAACATCTTCTTGCCGGCCCGGAACGTGGGCCTGCCCCACGCCTCGACTTCAGCCGCCTGGGGGAGGTCGAGGCAGATGCGGCGCACTTCGGGAAGGTACGGGTCGGAATCGCGGTAGGTCCGCTCGTGGGCCACGCTCGCGACAGTAATGCGTCGGGACGTACCGGCCGGCCGTGCAGGCTCCGCGTCGCCCTACGGTTTCGATTGGTGAGAACATGCCGCCACCGGGCGCTGACGCCGCCCGCCGACCGAAGGGCTCAGACATGGCAGGTAGGAAACGGTTGCTGACAATGCTCGCGGTGACGCTTCTCGCGCTCGCCGCGTGCACGTCTTCGGGCGATACGGCCAAGAAGGGCGGCAGCGGCGGCTACAACTACACCTTTGCCGTTGTCACGCACGGGGCCGCGGGAGACACCTTCTGGGACGTGGTGAAGAAGGGTGCCGAGCAAGGAGCCAAGGACGAGGGGGTCAAGGTCGACTACCAGAGCGACGGCGATCCGCAGAAGCAGGCTCAACTCATCGACGCGGCCGTCAACAAGAAGGTGGACGGGCTGGTGGTCTCGATGGCCAATCCCGACGCGCTGCAAGCGTCGATCGACAAGGCCGTCAAGGCCGGCATCCCGGTCATCACCATCAACTCCGGCCAGGACAAGTCCAAGGCCTTCGGTGCGATCGCCCACGTCGGTCAGGACGAGACGATCGCCGGCCGTGGCGCCGGCGAGCAACTCAAGGCCGCCGGTGTCAAGAACATCCTCTGCGTGATCCATGAGGCGGGCAACGTCGGTCTCGAGCAGCGCTGCGCCGGCGCCAAGCAGACGCTCGGTGGCAAGGTCACCAACCTGCAGGTGCAGATCAGCGACCCGGCCGCAGCGCAGGCGACGATCAAGGCCAAACTCCAGCAGGACACATCCATCGACGGGGTGCTCGCCCTCAACCCGGCGATCGGCGCGGTCGCCATCACCGCCGTCGGCGAATCGGGATCGAAAGCCAAACTGGCGACGTTCGACCTCAATCCCGATGTCCTCAACGCCATCCGCGACGGCAAGATGCTCTTTGCCGTCGACCAGCAGCAGTACGTCCAGGGCTATCTGCCCATCGTCATGCTCACCTTGTTGAAGTCGAACCTCAACACGGTCGGCGGTGGTCAGCCGGTCCTCACCGGACCGGGTTTCGTCACGAAGGAGACCGCCGCAAAGGTCATCGACCTGTCCAAGGCCGGTACGCGCTGACGCGACGGCCGGGGGAGCGCCCACCGTTCTCCCCCGGCCGACCGCGTGAGCGCCACCCCTGATCGCAGAGGAATGCCATGACCACCACGGCCGAGCCGGTCGCCGACGAGCGGCTGGCGACGACCGGGCTGCTACGCAGACTCCTGGTCAAGCCCGAGCTGGGTGCGCTGATCGGCACGCTGCTCGTCTTCGTGTTCTTTGCCCTGCTGTCGGATGTGTTCCGCTCCACCAGCGGCGTCGCCAACTGGCTAGATCCTGCCTCGACCATCGGGATCATGGCCGTGGCCGTGGCGTTGCTCATGATCGGCGGCCACTTCGACCTCTCGGCGGGCGTCACGACGGGCACCGCCGGGCTCACCACTGCCATCCTCACGACGCAGTACCACCTGATCCTGTGGGTGGCGATGGCGATCTCGCTGGCCGTGTGCCTTTGTGTCGGGCTCGTCAACGGCTACCTCGTCGTACGCACCGGGCTGCCCAGCTTCATCATCACCCTGGCCACGTTTCTGATGCTGCAGGGACTCAACCTCGGCCTGACCAAGCTGCTCACCGACACCGTGCAGGTCAGTGGGATGTCGTCGGTGCCGTACTACGACTCGGCGAAGAAGGTGTTCGCCAGCACGTTCACCATCAACGGCCAGCAGTTCCAGATCGCGATCCTGTGGTGGTTCCTCGCCACTGCGGTGGCATCGTACGTGCTGCTGCGGACGCGGTTCGGCAACTGGATCTTCGCGGTCGGGGGAGACGCCAACGCCAGCCGCAATGTCGGTGTGCCCGCGACCCGGACCACGATCCGGCTGTTCATGACGGTGTCGGCGGCCGCGTGGTTCGTTGGCACCATCCAGGTGATCCGGCTGACCTCCGTACAGGCCAATGCCGGATTCGGCCTGGAACTCACCTACATCGTGGCCGCCGTCATCGGCGGCTGCCTGCTGACCGGGGGGTTCGGCTCGGCGATCGGTGCCTCGCTCGGCGCGCTGATCTTCGGCATGACCTCGCAGGGCATCGTGTACGCCGGCTGGGACTCCGACTGGTTCAAGTTCTTCCTCGGCGGCATGCTGCTACTTGCCGTGCTGTCCAACCAAGCCGTCCGCCGATACGCAGAGCAGAGCCGGAGATGACCGTGGCCGACGCCGCGCCGCTGCTGGAGATCCGCGGCATCTCGAAGTACTTCGGCAGCGTCATCGCGCTCAACGACGTCTCCACCACCGTGCGGGCCGGTGAGGTCACGTGCGTTCTCGGCGACAACGGAGCCGGCAAGTCGACCTTCATCAAGATCCTCTCGGGGGTCTTCCCGCCCGACGCCGGCGAGTTGCTCGTCGACGGGAGCCGCGTGCAGTTCGCAAACCCGCGGCAGGCGCTCGATGCCGGCATCGCCACGGTCTACCAAGATCTGGCGATGGTTCCGCTGATGTCGATCTGGCGGAACTTCTACCTCGGAGCGGAACCGACCAAGGGGTGGGGTCCGCTGCGCCGTTTCGATCGCGACAAGGCCCGGCGGATCACCCGTAGCGAACTGTCCGAGATGGGCATCGACATCAGGGATACCGACCAACCGGTCGGCACCCTTTCCGGCGGCGAGCGGCAGTCGGTGGCGATCGCGCGGGCCGTCCACTTCGGCGCCCGGCTGCTGATCCTCGACGAGCCCACCTCAGCCCTCGGTGTCAAGCAGGCCGGCGTCGTGCTCCGCTACATCGTCCAGGCGCGCAACCGCGGGCTCGGCGTCATCTTCATCACCCACAACCCGCACCACGCCTACCCGGTCGGCGATCGCTTCGTCATCCTCAAGCGAGGGCGCAGCGTCGGGGAGTTCGACAGAGCCGACATCAGCCGCCAGGACCTGACCGACCAGATGGCAGGTGGGTCGGAACTGCAACAGCTGGGTCAGGAGCTCGAACGCATCTCCGCTGACGACGCGGCGGTGGAGTCGGTCGCCCACCAGATCGCCGGCGACGCCGGATCAGCCGACAACGGCAACCCCTCGGCGACCTGATCGCCGGCATCGATCTGTGGGACGTGCTCAGGTGCCGGTGATCCGGCTGACCACGGCGGTGCGCTCCGCACCCAGCCGCGACGAGCCGGGGCCAACCGGTTGCGCGGGGGCAGTTCCCTGGCGCGCCGCGTTGGGGTACCGCCAATCGTGCAGTTCGTGCGGCTTGAGTGGTCGACTGAGCGTGTAGCCCTGCACCGCATCGCAACCCATCACCTCGAGCGCGGTCAACAGTTCCTCGGTCTCGACCCCCTCCGCGACCACGGTCAGGCCGAGGGTGTGGGTCAGGTCGATGATGGCCTGCACGATCGCAGCGGCACTGTCCGAAGAATGCATCGGAATGACGAACGACTTGTCGATCTTGACCTCGTCCAGTGGGAGCCGGAGCAGGTACGCCAGCGAGCTGTAACCGGTGCCGAAGTCATCGACGGACAGCCGCAACCCGAGCGCATGCAAATCCGACAGGGCGACGAGTGCGGCGTCGAAGTTGTGCATGACGCCGGTCTCGGTGATCTCCAGCGTCACCAGGTCGACGGGTACGCCCGTCTCGCGCAACAGCGCGCTGACCGTCTGCGCCAGGCCTGGGTCGAGCAGGGCGCGGGCGGAGAGGTTCACCGAGATTCCCACTCGCGGATGCACCGCGAGCCAGTCCCGGCACTCGCGCAATGCCTGGGCCAGCACCTCGCTCGTCAAGGCACCGATCAGACCGACCCGCTCGGCAATGGGGATGAACTCGTCGGGTGAGAGCAGTCCGCGTACCGGGTGCTCCCACCTCACCAGCGCCTCGAAGCCGGTCACGAGGCCGGTCTTCAGATCCAGTTGCGGCTGATAGTGCGTGACCAACTGACCTGAGCTGATCGCCCGCCGCAACGCTCCTGCCAACTCCAACCTCGCGACGCTGCTCTGGTCGTCATCAGCGCGGTATCTCTCGACCTTGTGGTCGGACCGCTTCGCTGCGTACATCGCGATGTCCGCGCGCTGGAGCACGGTGGCGGCACGTTGACCGTCGGCCGGAACCAGTGCGACGCCGACGGAGGCCCCGATCTCGAGCGAGGTGCCGGCGACGTCGAACGGTGTCGTCAAGCTGGCTGCGAACCTCGCCGCGATGCCCAGCGCCTCGTCGCCGCTCGAGCACTCCTTGAGCAGGACGACGAACTCGTCTCCACCGAGGCGGGCCAGCAACGAACCGGCCGGCATGACGTCCTGGAAACGTTTGCCGACCTGCACGAGCAGAAGGTCACCGATGTGGTGGCCGAGTGTGTCGTTGACCTCCTTGAAACGGTCGAGGTCGAGCAGCAGCACCGCCGCGGCCACCTCGTGCTCGCCCGCGCGATTGGCCGCAAGCAGTTCGTGCAGCCGCAGTAGGAACAGGGTGCGGTTGCCGAGGCCAGTCAGGTCGTCGTGATGGGCGTCGTAGCGCAGCCGTTCGAGCAGCCGCCCGTTCTGTTGCAGGATCTCCGCGTGGGCGGTCAGCGTCTGCAGCAGTTGCAGATCGTCAGCCGTGAACGTACGCATAGCCCCGATGCGGTTGCCCACTTGCAGCACGCCGACGATCTCGCCGCTGTCTCGCAACGGCACCAGCAGGGCGTCTCGCAGGCCCCACTGCGCCAGCCACGAGCGCAGCATGGGGTCACGCGTGCCGCGAGGCATGTACATCGGCCGCGACGGTGGGGACGGGCGGTCGGACGACAGGCCGTCGGTGTGATGCGGCAAGGTCAGGAGCACCGAGGTCTCGGCCTGCATGAGCTCACGTGCCTCGGTGAGCAGCCGCGCGACCAGGTCGTCGTGGGTTCCGGCAGCGTCGACCGACTGGGTGAACGCGAACAACTGGCCAAGGTCCTCATGCTGGCGCTGCAGTCGGTGGTAGCCCCGGTACCCCACCACGACGACAGCGGCCAGGACCATCAGCAGCAGCAGCGCGGTGCTGTTGACCTCGACGACGAGCAGCGTGAGCAGGGCGAGTGTGGTGTTGAGAGCCCCGGTGACTGCCACGGCGGGCAGCGTCCGCGACAGCTCGGACAGGTGTACGCGGCCCTGAAGCAGGGCCATTGCGGCGACGACTGCGGCCGGTCCGATGAGGTCCACGACCAGCATGGCGAGGTACGCCACAGCCCAGTCGCGTGACTCGAGCCCGGCGCCCGGAGCAAGCGAGCGGAACAGCAACTCAGCGGCCCCGACCTCGGCGGTGATCAGTCCGAGATTGAACAGCGTCTTGGAGGGGGCGGTCCGCCTGGCCACGTCGGCGGAGGCGGCGCCGATCAACCACGCCAACAGCAGCCAGGGTGCGGGCAGCAAGAACAGCCCGAGCACCAGGGGGAACTCACTCAGCGAGACCGAGAACGCCTGGTCGCGTACGGCGACGTGGATCTGGCTGGATTCGGCGACGACGAACAGCACGGTGATGGCGATCGCGGCAGCGATCGGGCTGTGCGTCATCGCGAACGTTCGCGAGGGCATCAGCCAGAGCAGAGCGAGACCGGCGGCGGTCAGCGAGGCGCTGAACAGAGCGAGCCGGACTCCTGGTCCGGACAGCGGGGCCCCCACGTGCCGGGGCATGGTGCGGCTACTCATATCGGGCACAAAGACTGATCACACCGCGGCTCCGAGCCGGCAGGGAGATCAGTGCAGAGATGCGGTACCCGGGGTGACGCGGTCGCTGCGACCGTGCGAATGCGCCGGGACGCCCTTCGAGTGGTGATTCGGGGTGGACGGGCCGTGGAGGGAAGCCGTACCCAACGTGACTGTCGATACCGGAATTGTAACTGCGAGGGCCGCTCCGGTGAGTGCGGTTGCTGCCAGCATGCTGGCGAAGACACGGGTCTTGCGCATGGTTGCCCCTTTTGTCGGGCCTCCGGACAAGGCCGTCCCTATCTGTGTCGGCACCGCTCCCGCAAGGCCTGAGGATGAGTTTCGTCATGCCCGGTCGGCACGGGCCATGGACGTACCCGCCGGCGCTGTCAGATCGGTTCGCCAGGGAGGTAACGTGCCCGATGGACCCGAAGCGACGAGGAAAGTCACCAATGGTTGCCAACGACGCACTTCGTGCCGCTGCGGTTCGCGGCTTTGATCGACGGATCGCACCGAGCGAACACCTGGCGAGCTACGCCGACGAGGTCGCCCGTGCCTGCCACGACATGGCCGGCCGCTTCCTGACCGGCGGCAAACTGCTCGTTTTCGGAAACGGCGGGCCGGCCACCGACGCCCAGCACATCGCGGTCGAGTTCGTCCATCCGGTCATCGTGGGCAAGCGGGCCCTGCCCGCGCTCTCGCTGGTGGGCGATGTCGCGACGGTGACGGTACGTCGGAGCATTGGCAGTCGTCCAGCCCGGCACCGGGCGGGTCACCGCCATCGCCGAGTCA
>JBAVXU010000044.1:0-3243 GCA_049698415.1 Mycobacteriales bacterium | reverse complement strand
ATGATCATCGGGGCGGGGCGGGGCGGGGCGGGGCGGGGCGGGGCGCGCGGGGCGGGGGCGGTGGGTGGGCTGGGTTGGCGGAGGGGGCCGTAGGCTGGGGGTGACCCCCGGTGCTGCGCCGTTTGGGGTCGTTCGTGCTGCCCGACGACCAAGCCGGAAGGGCTCCCGTGACTCTCAACGGCCTGCTCGACACCGTCATGACCGATCCCGCTCTCGCGGGTGCGGTATCGGCGGCCGGCAGTTCTTCGCTCGACATCTCGGCGCCGGCGGCCTTTCACCCGTTCGCCGTTGCCGCCGTTGCCGCATCGACCGCGCGGGGCGGAGCGGGCCGGCCGGTGCTGGCCGTCACGGCGACCACCCGCGAGGCCGAGGACCTGGCCGCCGCACTGCAGTGCCTGCTGCCGGCGGACGAGATCGCGACGTATCCGTCCTGGGAGACGTTGCCCCACGAGCGGCTGTCCCCACGCGCCGACACAGTCGGCCGGCGCCTGGCGGTGTTGCGCCGCCTGGCCCACCCGCGCGACGACGACCCGGCCAGCGGCCCGCTCTCGGTTGTCGTGGCGCCGGTGCGCTCGATGTTGCAGCCACAGGCACCCGGACTGGGCGAGTTGCAGCCGGTCGCTGTGGCCGCAGGCGACACCCACGATCTCGACGATCTCGTCGGCCGGCTGGTCGACATCGCGTACTCCCGGGTCGAGTTGGTGGAGAAGCGGGGGGAGTTCGCGGTGCGCGGCGGCATCGTCGACGTCTTCCCGCCGACCGAGGAACACCCGCTGCGGCTGGAGTTCTGGGGCGACACGGTCGAGGAGATCCGGTTCTTCAAGGTCGCCGACCAGCGCTCGCTCGAGGTCGCGCAGCACGGGCTGTGGGCGCCGCCCTGCCGGGAGATGTTGCTCACCCCGGAGGTACGTGACCGGGCCAAGCAACTCGCTCAGGAGCAGCCGGGGCTGGCCGACATGCTCGATCGGATCGCGGACGGCACCGCCGTCGAGGGGATGGAGGCGCTCACGCCGTTGCTGGTCGACGGCCTGCGGCTGCTCGTGGACGAGATGCCCGCCGGCACCCACGTCATGGTCTGCGACCCCGAGCGGGTACGAACCCGCGCGGTCGACTTGGTACGCACCAGCCAGGAGTTCCTCGACGCGTCCTGGGCCACCGCCGCGACCGGCGGCAGCGCCCCGGTGGATCTGGGCGCGGCGGCCTACCGTTCGCTCAGCGACGTACGCGAGGCGGCCGAGGGAATCGGCCTGCCGTGGTGGAGCGTGACACCGTTCGCCGTCGACGACGAACTCTCACCCGGCTCCGTCCATGTCGCAGCCAAGACCGCGGCGGAGTACCGCGGCGAGACCGGTCGGGCCCTCGAGGATCTTCGTGCGTGGACCCGCACGGGGTGGCGGGTGGCCCTGGTGTTCGCGGGTCACGGCCCGGCCCAGCGCGCGGTGGAGGTGCTCGCCGAGGCGGAGATCGGCGCCCGGCTCACCGAGACGATCGGGTCGGTGCCGGCGCCAGATGTCGTGCACGTCACGACCGGCCGGCTCGAGCATGGCTTCGTCATCGAGTCGTTGCGGCTGGCCGTCCTGAGCGAGACCGACCTCACCGGCCAGCGCGGGCAGTCCACAAAGGACATGCGTCGGCTGCCTTCACGCCGTCGCAACGCGGTCGACCCGCTGCAGTTGCGGCCCGGCGACCTGGTGGTGCACGAGCAACACGGCGTGGGGCGCTACCTGGAGATGGTGCGCCGGACGGTCAACGGCGGTGAGCGGGAGTACCTCATCATCGAGTACGCCCCGTCCAAGCGCGGCCAGCCCGGCGACCGGCTGTTCGTACCCACCGATTCTCTTGAGCAGGTCACGAGATACGTCGGCGGGGAGGCACCGAGCCTGGACCGGCTCGGCGGTGGCGACTGGGTCAAGCGCAAGGGTCGGGCGCGCAAGGCGGTCAAGGAGATCGCGGCAGAGCTGATCCAGCTGTACTCCGCCCGGATGGCCAGCCCCGGATACGCCTTCGGTGCGGACACGCCGTGGCAGCGCGAGCTCGAGGACGCCTTCCCGTACGTCGAGACGCCCGACCAGCAGGCGGCCATCGACGAGGTCAAGGCCGACATGGAGAAGCCGGTGCCGATGGACCGGGTGATCTGCGGGGACGTCGGCTACGGCAAGACCGAGATCGCTGTACGCGCCGCGTTCAAGGCCGTGCAGGATGGCAAGCAGGTCGCCGTGCTGGTGCCGACGACGCTGCTCGCCCAGCAGCACCTGGGCACGTTCTGTGAGCGGATGGCGCAGTTCCCGGTCGAGGTACGCGTGGTCAGCCGGTTCAACACCACGCGCGAGCAGGAGCGGGTGCTCGAGGGCGTGGCCGACGGCACCGTCGACATCGTGATCGGCACGCACCGGCTGCTCCAGCCCGGAACCAGGTTCCACGACCTCGGTCTGGTGGTGGTCGACGAGGAGCAGCGCTTCGGGGTGGAGCACAAGGAGTACCTCAAGGGGCTTCGTACCGCCGTCGACGTGCTGTCGATGTCGGCAACCCCGATCCCGCGCACCCTCGAGATGTCGATGACCGGCATCCGCGAGATGTCGACGATCCTCACCCCGCCGGAGGAGAGGCACCCGGTGCTCACCTACGTGGGGGCCTATGACGAGCGGCAGATCGCCGCCGCGGTGCGCCGCGAACTGTTGCGCGAGGGCCAGGTCTTCTACGTGCATAACCGGGTCGAGTCGATCGAGCGTGCGGCCCGGCGGGTACGCGAGCTCATCCCTGAGGCCCGGGTGGCGGTCGGTCACGGCCAGATGCACGAGCACGAACTCGAGCGGGTGATGCTCGGATTCTGGGAGAAGGAGTTCGACGTCCTCGTCTCGACCACCATCGTCGAGTCCGGTTTGGACATACCCAACGCGAACACGCTGGTCGTCGACCGGGCCGACGCGTTCGGCCTGTCCCAGCTGCACCAGATCCGCGGCCGGGTGGGGCGGGGTCGCGAGCGGGCCTACGCGTACTTCCTCTATCCACCGGAGAAGCCGCTGACCGAGACGGCGCACGACCGGCTGGTCACCATCGCGCAGAACACCGACCTCGGTGCGGGCATGGCCGTCGCCATGAAGGACTTGGAGATCCGCGGTGCGGGCAACCTGCTCGGCGGCGAGCAGTCCGGGCACATCGCCGGGGTCGGGTTCGACCTCTACGTTCGGCTGGTCGGGGAGGCGATCGCGGACTTCAAGGGCGAGTCGCCGGCCGACCAGATCA
>JBAVXU010000043.1:0-7114 GCA_049698415.1 Mycobacteriales bacterium | reverse complement strand
GGACAGCACGCGTCCGGTGGGCCGCCGACGCCGGCGATGCCGGCCATTGGCCCGTGGCGATGTGGTGCCCAGCAGAACGCTCACTCCAGAGGTGGGAAGCACCCACCATCCCTGACCTGCGGTGAATGCACCACCCGTGAGCGGAACGAGTGCTACGCACCATGGCGATTAGCACTCACGAGGGCCTAAAGCGGCGGCTATAGCGGCAGGTCCTCGAGCATCTCGGTGACGAGGGCGGCGATCGGTGAGCGCTCGGACCGGGTCAGGGTGACGTGGGCAAACAGCGGATGACCCTTGAGCGCCTCGATCACGGCCACCACGCCGTCATGGCGACCCACCCGCAAATTGTCGCGTTGCGCGACGTCGTGGGTGAGCACCACTCGCGAGCCCTGGCCGATCCGCGAGAGCACGGTGAGCAGGACCCCGCGTTCGAGGGACTGGGCCTCGTCGACGATGACGAACGCGTCGTGCAGTGACCGGCCGCGGATGTGCGTCAGGGGCAGCACTTCGAGCATGCCGCGCTCGAGCACCTCGGTGATCACATCGGGGGACACCAGAGCACCCAGCGTGTCGAAGACCGCCTGCCCCCAGGGCGCCATCTTCTCGCCCTCGCTGCCCGGAAGGTAGCCCAGGTCCTGGCCGCCAACGGCGTAGAGCGGGCGGAACACCACGACCTTCTTGTGCAGGCGACGTTCGAGCACCGACTCCAGGCCGGCGCACAGGGCCAGCGCCGACTTGCCGGTGCCGGCCCGGCCGCCGAGCGACACGATCCCGACGTCGGGGTCGAGCAGCAGGTCCAGGGCGATGCGTTGCTCGGCCGACCGGCCGTGCAGGCCGAAGGCCTCGCGGTCGCCCCGCACGAGGCGTACGGCCTTGTCCGGTGTCACCCGGCCCAGCGCCGACCCTCGCCCGGACAGCAGCACCAGGCCGGTATGGCAGGGCAGGTCGCGGGCAGCGGCCAGCTCGACGGTCTCGCCGGAGTACAGAGCCGCCATCTCGTCGTCGAGGACATCGAGCTCGTCCATGCCGGTCCAGCCGCTGCCCGGCATCGACGCGGCGCGGTACTCATCGGCGACGAGCCCGACCGAAGCCGCCTTGACCCGCAGCGGCATGTCCTTGGTCACGAGCACGACGTCGCGGCCCTCCGCGGCCAGGTTGAGCGCGACGGTGAGGATCCGGCTGTCGTTGTCGTCGGTCCGGAATCCTGCTGGCAGCACAGCAGGATCGGCGTGGTTCAGCTCGACCCGCAGGGTGCCGTCGAGCTCCCCGACCGGCACCGGCCGGTCCAGCCGGCCGTAGCGGATCCGTAGATCGTCGAGCATCCGCAGCGTCTGACGGGCGAACCATCCCAGCTCCGGGTGATGCCGCTTGCCTTCCAGCTCCCCCACCACCACCAGCGGGATGACCACCTCGTGTTCGGCGAAGCGGACCAGGGCTCCCGGATCGGAGAGCAGGACCGAAGTGTCGATGACATAGGTACGGGCTGCCGTCACGGCACCGACGGTACGACTCCGATCCACGCCGTCGATGCCGACACGCGCTGACGAACGGGCGAACTTTGCCCCCGGCGGTCAGCCCCCGAAGCGGCGATGCCGGGCGGCGTAATCGCGCAGCGCGCGCAGGAAGTCGACACGCCGGAAGTCCGGCCAGTAGGCGTCACAGAAGTAGAACTCCGAGTGGGCGCTCTGCCACAGCAGGAAGCCGGAGAGCCGCTGCTCCCCCGATGTACGGATCACCAGGTCGGGGTCGGGCTGTCCTCGGGTGTAGAGGTGCTGGGCGATGTGATCGACGTCGAGGACATCGGCAAGCTCCTCGATCGAGGTGCCTTGGCTGGCGTGCTCGTGCAACAGCGAGCGGACCGCATCGGCGATCTCACGGCGCCCGCCGTAGCCGACGGCGATGTTCACGGTGGCTCCGGGCCGGCCGATGGTCCGCTCGGCGGCCTCCTTGAGCTTGAGCGCGTTGTCGGCCGGCAACAGGTCGAGCGCGCCGACGATGCGCAGTTGCCAGCGCTGGCGCGGCCCGGCCAGATCCTCGACCACCGACTCGATCACCCCCAGCAGCGGATCGAGCTCCTCGGGCGGGCGGGAGAGGTTGTCGGTGGAGAGCAGCCACAGCGTGACCAGCTCGACCCCGGCGTCGTCGCACCAGCCGAGGACCTGGGCGATCTTGACCCCGCCTGCGCGGTAGCCGGCATCGGGCCCGCTGTTGCCGCTGGCCTTGGCCCACCTGCGGTTGCCGTCGAGGATGACGCCGACGTGCCGTGGCAGGGTGCGGCCTTTGAGCTCGCGGACCAGCCGTCGCTCGTAGAACGGATAGACCCAGGACACGAAAGCCTTGCGCAGCCCCACCTTGCGCAGACTACGCCGCGCGGACACGCCTGCGCCTGCCGTCAGCCCACCGACTTGATGATGGCCTCGTCAAGGCCGGCGAAGGCGGCGAGGTAGGTCGCGCGCTCGGCCTTGAGCTGCTCGACCCGTTGGTCGTACTCCGCCAGCCGGCCCTGCCGGTCGTAGAGCTTGCGGGGGGCGAGCAGTTCGTCGTCGTCGATGCCCGGGACGCTGGATGCGATCTCGTAGCCGAAATCCGGATCGGTCTCCCACTCGATCGACTCGGTGGCGATGCCCTGAACGAACGCCGACGAGTGCGGGATCTTGACCTTCTTGCTGCGATCGTCGCCGTCGGGACCGCCGATCCGGCCGGTGTTGAGGACGAACACCTGCATCGGGTGGCTGTCCATCAGCTCGAGGAAACGGTTGCCCATGTCGGCCATGTCGCGCGGGAAGAACGGGTTGGTGCCCGGCACCCGCAGCGCCTTGCCCTCCTCGTCCTTGCCGCCGGCGCTGGTGCCCTGCGTCTCGCCGAGCATGAAGTAGGCGGCCGCCTGGGCTCGGTCGAGCCGGGCCACCCCGGGGACGATGTTCTCGTTGCGGTTGAGGATGAGCAGGAACTCGGCCGGCTCCAGGGTCGACGGGTCGGCCGGGTCGACGTAGGTGAACGGCCAGGTCGTACGGCCATTCTTGGTGTAGCTGGTGTCGAAGAAGTCGACCTTGCCATCGGCGTCGACAGAGACGTTCTCGAGGTAGGCATCCGGCTTGGTCGTCGCGTTGTAGATCGCCGGCTCGAAGTTGGGGTCGAGGCCGAAGGTCTTGGCGAAACAGCCGTTCTCCGTGGTGTAGACCTTGCCGCCCGGCATGAGGGCGACGAAGTCGTCCTGCACCGGCTTGCTGCCGAGTTGCTTGGTGAACGTCGTGGTCGTCTTGCCGGTGCCGGACAGGCCGACGATCAGCATCGTCCGGGGCCGCCCGTCCACCGGGATCATCTTGCATCCGGCGTGCAGGGCGAGCCCGCCCCGCTCGAAGACGATGTTGTTCCACATCCGCAAGCCGCCCTTCTTGGACTCACCGAAGTAGTCCGAGTTGAGCACGCGGGTGATGTTGCTGTTGAGGTCGACGGCGATCAGCCGGTCGTTGGGGTAGCCGGGGGCGGCGAGGTTGGGGGTGTAGATGACGGTCGTGGCGGGATCGTCGTCGGCACCGTCTGCGGGGTAGTAGAGCTGGCGCTGCATGCCCGCGACGTTGGCGTTCGCCGACTCGATGATCAGCCGGGCGCGGGTGCGGAACTGCGGGTCGGATCCGATGTAGCCATCGACGACGACCATCTCCTGCTCGGCGATGTAGGCGTCCTGCATCGCGGCGATGCGGTCGTACTCCTCGCGGGTGATGGTCTGCTTGCTCTCGTTGGTCGAGTCGTCCACCACGAAGGTCGACGCCTTGCTCCGGGAGTCGACCCGGGCCTTGACGTTGACGTTGCCGAACTCGGTGAGCGCGGAATTCGGCATCCGCTCGGCGAGCTCGCGCAGGCGCTCAGGAGTGGGATTCCACTCGACGTCCCTGGCTTTCAGCTCGTACGCCACAGTTCCTCCGATCGACTGCCCCAGCTCCGTTCGGGTCATTGTGACATCCCTCGGCAACGTGAGGATCCGTGGCATCGGCCACCTTTCGCCCCAAACCTACGTTGGCGTAGCGTCGGCGCTGTGACCGTCATGGAACATCTGGCCGCGCGGCCGACTTGGCGCGGCCATCTGCATCAGTGGGCCTTCGTGGTCTCGATCGTCACCGGCATCGTGCTGGTGTCGACGGCCAGCGGCGCCCGGGTCGTGACCGCGATCTACGCCTGCACGGTCACGCTGCTCTTCGGCACGAGCGCGCTCTATCACCGGGTCACCTGGTCCGTACGCATGCACATGCTGATGAAGCGGCTCGACCACTCGATGATCTTCATCCTGATCGCGGGTACGTACACCCCGTTCGCGGTCCTGGCGTTGCCACGGCACACCGCCACCATCCTGCTCACGGTGGTCTGGAGCGGCGCCGTGCTCGGGATCGGACTG
Organism: Mycobacteriales bacterium; assembly: GCA_049698415.1. Lineage (GTDB taxonomy): Bacteria > Actinomycetota > Actinomycetes > Mycobacteriales > QHCA01 > QHCA01. The sequence continues at coordinate 2,721 of JBAVXU010000043.1, read as the reverse complement.
CGCATGCTGTGGCTACGCGCGCCCCGCTGGGTCTACGTCCCGCTCTACATCGCACTGGGCTGCGTGGCACTGGTGCTGGTGCCGCAGATCGTGCACTTCGGCGGTGTGGTGACCTTCGTCCTGGTGGCGGCGGGCGGTGCCGCCTACATCGCCGGTGCGGTGGTCTATGCGATCCGCCGGCCGGATCCGCTGCCCCGTGTGTTCGGCTATCACGAGATCTTCCACGCGTGCACGCTCGTGGCGGCGGTGTGTCACTACACGGCAGTGTGGTTCGCCCTCTATTAGGGCTGGACGAGCACCTTGAGCGCCTGCCGGCTGTCCATCGCCTGATAGCCGGCAGAGACGTCCTCGAGGTCGACGGTCAGGTTGAAGATCGGGCTCGCGTCGAGCGTGCCGTTGACCACGTCGGTGAGCAGGGTGGGGATGTAGGCCCGGGCCGGTGCGACTCCGCCGCGCAGGCCGATGTTGTGGCCGAACATGCGGCCGAGGTCGATGCCGTCGACGGCATGCGGCACGCCGACATAGCCCACGGTGCCGCCGTCGCGGACGATGGCGAACGCCGTGTCGAACGCGCCCTGCGCCCCGACGCACTCCAGGACGACGTCGACCCCGCCGGTCAACGCCATGACCTCCTCGGTCGCTTCCTCGCCACTGCCGCTCACGACGTCGGTGGCGCCGAACTCCCAGGCGACCTTGAGCCGGTCGGAGTGGTGGCCCAGGATCAGCACCCGCCCGGCACCGAGCCGACGCGCGGCCAGGACCGCGCACAGGCCCACCGCACCGTCACCGATGACGGCGACCCGTGAGCCGGCGTGGACACCCCCGGCGACCGCCGCGTGATGTCCGGTCGACATGACGTCGGCCAGCGGCAGCACCTTTTCCTCGGCGCCGTGCAGAGCCTTGGGAACGATGACGAGCGTGCCGTCGGCGTAGGGCACGCGCACTGCCTCGCCCTGGGCGCCGTCGGAACCCGGCTCGCCCCAGAAGCCACCGTCCTCGCAGGAGGTCTGCAACCCGCCGCGGCAGTAGTCACACACGCCGTCGGACCACACGAAGGGGGACACCACGACATCGCCCGGCTTGACCGTGCTGACGTCGCTGCCCACCGAATCGACGACGCCGACGAACTCGTGTCCGATGCGCTGGCCCGGGACGCGCGAGCCGTAGCCGCGGTAAGCCCATAGGTCGCTGCCGCAGATGCCGGAGTGGGTGACCCGCACCACGGCGTCCGTCGGCAACTCGATGGTCGCGTCGGGGACGTCCTGGACGCGGACGTTGCCAGGACCCTCGAAAACCGCAGCGCGCATGTCGTCACCCTAGTGCGACCCTGCGACTCGCGGGTCAGACCCCGGAACTCGCCTCGTTCGCCAACGCCGCCGCGAGCGCCTCGACGCTCGTGACCGGGGCGTCGCAGACGAAGCCGCGGCAGACGTAGGCCGCCGCAGCGCCGGACACCAGCGGGCGGTCGGCCAGCAACGGAACCCCGGGCGTGTCCGGGGCGCCGGAGACGACCACGGCGCCGGGTGACGCGGCCAGCCGGGCGGCTCGCTCCAGGTCCACCGAGCCGCCGACGAGCGCGATCTGCAGCGGCCCCGCGATGACGGCCTCCCCCACCGCTGCGGACCAGCCGGCGAAGCGCGGGTGGGCAGACACGATCCCGCTGACCTGGCCGAGCGCCGCCTCTGCGGCGGAACGGTGCCGGGTGGAGCCGGTCAGTGCCGCATAGCTGACCAGCGCCCCTGCGACCGCACTCGCCCCGGACGGAGTGGCGTTGTCGGTCGGGTCCTGCGGCCGGTGGACCAGCGCCTCGGCGTCGTCGGCGGTGTCGAAGAACCCGCCCGCACCGTCGCCGAAGTGCTCCAGGACGGTGTCGAGCAGCGCACCCGCCGCCTCGAGCCACCGCGCCGATCCGGTCACCTGGTGCAGCACGAGCAGTCCCTCGGCGACGTCGCCGTAGTCCTCGAGCACCCCGGCGTTGGCTCCGACGACACCCTCTCGAGAGGTACGCCGCAACCGCCCGTCGACCAGGTGCAGGTCGAGCAGCAGTTCGGCGGCGGCAACCGCCGCGTCCACGTAGTCGGGCCGCTCGAGCAACGCGCCGCACTCGGCGAGCGCGGCGATCGTCAGGCCGTTCCACGCGGCGACGATCTTGTCGTCGCGGGCCGGCTGCGGTCGTAGCCTGCGGGAGTCGGCGAGTTGCTTGCGTACGCGCAGCCAGCGGCCGACGTCATCGGGGTCGCGCAGCATCTGCAGGGTGGACGCGCCGTCCTCGAACGTGCCGGTGTCGGTGACCTCGAGCAGCGCTGCGGCCCACCCACCGTCGTCGTCGCCGAGAACGTCCCGCAACTGCTGCGGCGTCCACACATAGGTCAGGCCTTCGACACCGTCGGTGTCGGCGTCGAGCGCCGAGGCGAAACCTCGTTGCGGTGTCAGCAGATCGGCGAGCATGAAGTCGGCGGTGTCGGTGGCCACCCGCCGCGCGGCCGGTGAGCCGGTCGCGCGGAACAGGTGCAGATAGACCCGGGCGAGCAGCGCGTTGTCGTAGAGCATCTTCTCGAAGTGCGGCACGACCCATTGCGCGTCGACGGAGTAGCGGGCGAAGCCGCCGGCGAGCTGGTCGTACATCCCGCCCCTGGCCATCCGCTCGCAGGTGTCCTCGACCATGCCCAGCGCCTGCCGGTCACCGGCCCGGGCGGCATGGCGGAGCAGGAACTCCAGCAC